>NZ_JAHHXM010000042.1 GCF_019037185.1 Oceanobacillus caeni | reverse complement strand
GAAAAAGTGTACAAAAATAGAGTGCCGGAAATATTGGTGTGAAAGACACACCGAGAAAAACTTGACACATACTTTTTATGACGTTTTCTTGACATTTATAATACAGGCAATTACAATTGTACTGTATAATTTTATAATTTTTATAAGATTAATTGTTAGATTATGCATCTACATGTTACATGCCGACAATATGAAAGTTAAACCTATGGCAATAGGAGGTGAAAAGATGGACCTTATTTATGTAATCATCTCCATTTTGCTTACTCTGATCGTCGGTATTGTTGTTGGTTATCTGATACGTAAATCTATTGCAGAAGCTAAGATTTCTAGTGCGGAAAATTTAGCTAAACAGATTGTAGAAGAAGCACATCGGAATGCGGAAGCCTCTAAAAAAGAGGCGCTTCTTGAGGCGAAAGATGAAATTCATGAACTTCGCCAGCAAACAGAGGAAGAACTCAGAGAACGTCGAACAGAAGTACAAAGGCAAGAAAATCGTCTGTTGCAAAAAGAAGAAAGTCTTGATAAGAAAAGTGAGACATTAGACAAACGTGAACTGTTGTTAGAGGGTAAAGAACAAAGTCTAGCAGACAAACAACAACAAATTGAAGAAATGAAAAGCAAAGTGGAAGCTATGAAAGAACAGCAGCAAATGGAACTTGAGCGCATTTCTGGATATACATCAGACCAAGCGAAGCAGATTATTTTAGAGAAGATTGAAAAAGAAGTAAAACATGATTCAGCAGTCATGATTAAAGAAGCTGAGAATCGTGTCAAAGAAGAAGCGGACAAAAAGGCAAAAAGTATTTTATCGCTTGCTTTACAGCGCTGTGCTGCAGACCACGTTGCTGAAACAACTGTATCTGTTGTAAACCTTCCAAATGATGAAATGAAAGGACGTATTATCGGGCGCGAAGGTCGAAACATACGTACACTAGAAACATTAACTGGTATTGATTTAATAATCGATGACACACCAGAGGCAGTAGTTTTATCTGGTTTTGATCCAATTCGAAGAGAAATTGCTCGTATTGCATTAGAAAAACTCGTTCAAGATGGACGTATCCACCCAGCAAGGATTGAAGAAATGGTGGACAAAGCAAGACGTGAAGTTGATGAATATATACGCGAGGTTGGAGAAGAAACAACATTTGAGGTTGGCGTACATGGTCTACATCCAGATTTAGTGAAAATACTTGGTCGTCTAAAATATCGTACAAGCTATGGTCAAAATGTGTTGAAGCATTCTACTGAAGTTGCGTACCTTTCAGGGTTGCTTGCTGCTGAATTAGGCGAAGATGTAACGTTAGCAAGAAGAGCAGGACTTCTACATGACATTGGTAAAGCAATAGACCATGAAGTGGAAGGCAGTCACGTAGAAATTGGCAAAGAATTAGCCATTAAATACAAAGAACACCCTGTTGTCATTAATTCCATCGCTTCCCACCATGGTGATGAAGAGGCTACATCTATTATTGCTGTATTAGTAGCCGCTGCCGATGCACTGTCTGCAGCAAGACCGGGTGCTAGAAGTGAAACACTTGAAAATTACATTAAGAGATTAGAGAAATTGGAAGAAATCTCTGAATCATTCGAAGGTGTAGAAAAGTCTTTTGCAATTCAAGCGGGTAGAGAGATTCGGATAATGGTTAAACCTGATGAAATTGACGATTTAGAATCCGTTCGTATTGCTAGGGATATAAGAAAACGAATAGAAAATGAGCTCGATTATCCAGGTCACATTAAAGTGACTGTGATAAGAGAAACGAGAGCGGTAGAATATGCAAAATAACAAAAGTAGCCATACAAAGTGGCTACTTTTGTTTTACGTTGAAAATCTTAACGTAACAAACAATGGTTTTTCTAATCGTTTTAAATAAATAGAAATTAAATTTTTTGACTTTGAAAAATGATTATGAAAAACTATAAGTAATGGATAAGATAGGATGATAGCAGAATGAAAATATTATTTATTGGAGATGTCGTAGGATCTCCAGGAAGAGAAATGGTTAAAGAATATTTACCAAAATTAAAAGAAAAATACCGCCCCCATTTAACCATTATAAATGGTGAAAATGCCGCTTCAGGTAAAGGTATAACGGAAAAAATTTATAAACAATTTATGGAGTGGGGCGCCCAAGTAATTACGATGGGAAATCATACTTGGGATAAAAAAGAAATATTTGAATTTATTGATGATGCGAAATATATGATTCGTCCAGCTAATTTTCCCGATGGAACACCTGGTAAAGGGATTATCTATACGAATGTAAACGGGGTGGAAGTTGCGATCATTAATTTACAAGGAAGAACTTTTTTACCAGCAATTGATGATCCGTTTTTAAAAGTAGATGAATTAATAGAGGAAGCCAAAAAGCGGACTAATATTATATTTATTGATTTCCACGCGGAAGCAACAAGTGAGAAACAGGCAATCGGCTGGTATGTGAATGGACGTGCAAGTGCAGTTGTAGGTACACATACTCATACACAAACTGCAGATGAACGCATTTTGCCACAAGGTACCGCATATATTACTGATGTGGGAATGACGGGTCCATATGATGGGATTTTAGGTGTGGATAGAGATGCGGTCATAAAACGATTTTTAACATCTTTGCCTGTCCGCTTTGAAGTAACGAAAAATGGAAGAACACAGCTAGGGGCAGTAGTGGTAACAATAGATAATCATAGCGGTAAAGCAACGAATATTGAACGGATTTTAATAAACGAAGATCATCCGTTTTTTGGCTGAAAATTTCTTTTAAAAATTCCACTAGCTTCGTAAGGCTTTTCATGGGATGAATCATCTGATTTATGGAATCTTTTGAAAAATTGATGCATAATAGGGAATAAGCTAACATCTCCACGAATATAGTATCAGTAGAACTATAATAGCAAATGAAGGAGGTACTAGTCATGGAAGTATTAAAAGTTTCAGCAAAATCAAGTCCAAATTCAGTAGCAGGTGCACTTGCAAATGTATTAAGGGAACGTGGTACAGCGGAGATTCAAGCAATTGGAGCAGGTGCTCTTAACCAGGCAGTGAAAGCTGTTGCTATAGCGAGAGGATTTGTTGCACCTAGTGGAGTAGATTTAATTTGCATCCCAGCTTTTACAGATATTATGATTGATAATGAAGAAAGAACTGCGATTAAACTAATTGTAGAGCCTAGATAATGGTTTTTTAAACCCTCCCTTTCTTATAAATTAGGGGAGGGTTTTTATTTGCTCATTATATTTTTTATTGTTAAATTTAAGAATAGGGATTATACTGTAAAATTGTAAACTTATGTATATTTAATTCCGTGTTCAAAAGGAGGATAAAAAGGACCGAATCGGCTAAAGTCGCAACGTCCTGGGGCTCCTATTACTCGTCCCACCGTAAAGATTTGTTGCAACACTGCTGCTATCGCCAACAAACTTCTTTAAAGGAAGGCCGACTAAAGATGAGCTTTGCGCCCAACTCACGCCTCCACTTTTGAAGGGGCATGTCATTTTTACCGGACTTTTTGAACGACCTCTTTAAGTCCTATGAAAGGAGTATAACTATGAATGAAGAGCAACGTAAAGAACAAGCACAAATAAAACAAGTAGATTCAGTGGATCATAGTAATCAGGACAATATAGAACGTATTAAGAACACTTCAAGTGAGGAAATGATAGCGAAATACTTTCAAACAAGTTATCAACCTCCTGATATAAAAAAAGCTAGAAAACGGTTTAAAGAAGACGTTAAATTTCATTACGATTTCTCCATTCCAGAAGATATGAAAACAATTGGAAAAGGTAAAAAATTCCTCATTCGTACATATGGTTGTCAGATGAACGAGCATGATACCGAAGTAATGGCAGGTATTTTAAGTGAAATGGGATATGAGTCAACCTCAGAAACAAATGAAGCTGATATTATCCTATTAAATACATGTGCAATCCGTGAAAATGCTGAAAATAAAGTATTTGGAGAAATTGGACATTTAAAACCACTTAAATTGGAAAAACCAGATGTTATTCTAGGTGTATGCGGTTGTATGTCGCAAGAAGAGTCCGTTGTAAACCGTATCATGAAGAAACATCCTCATGTCGATTTAATCTTTGGAACACACAACATCCATCGCCTACCAGACTTAATTAAAGGAGCAATGTTTGGCAAAGAGCAGGTTGTTGAAGTTTGGTCTAAAGAAGGCGATATTATTGAAAATCTTCCTAAAGTAAGAAAAGGTAAAATTAAAGCTTGGGTTAATATTATGTATGGTTGTGATAAATTCTGTACATACTGTATCGTCCCAATGACGCGTGGTAAAGAAAGAAGTCGTCGCCCGCAAGACATTATTCAGGAAGTTCGTCATTTAGTTGCACAAGGGTATCAGGAAGTTACATTACTAGGTCAAAATGTAAATGCGTATGGAAAAGACTTCGAAGATATAGAATATACATTTGGTGATTTAATGAATGACATTCATAAAATTGACATTCCACGGGTGCGTTTTACTACTTCCCACCCAAGAGACTTTGATGATCACTTAATTGAAGTGTTAGCTCAAGGTGGAAACCTTCTTGATCATATTCACCTTCCAGTTCAATCAGGAAGTAGTGAAGTATTGAAGAAAATGAACCGTAAATATACGCGTGAAGAATATTTGGAATTAGTACGTAAAATACGAAAAGCAATCCCTAATGTAACACTTACAACTGATATCATCGTTGGCTTCCCTAATGAAACAGATGAACAATTCGAGGAAACGATGTCGTTAGTGGAAGAAGTAGGTTTTGAGGCTGCTTATACATTTATTTATTCTCCACGTGAAGGGACACCAGCGGCACGTAAAAAAGATGATGTCCCAGAAGAAGTGAAGAAACAACGTCTATACCGTCTAAATGAATTGGTAAATAAACAAGCAGCAGAATCCATGAAGACGTATAAAGATAAAGTAGTTAAGGTTTTAGTAGAGGGTGAAAGTAAGAAAGATCCCGATGTATTAGCAGGATATACGGAAAAGAATAAGTTAGTAAACTTTAAAGGTCCGAAATCTTCAATTGGTAAAATAGTAGATGTTAAAATTACGGAAGCTAAAACATGGTCGTTAGATGGTATAATGGTGGAAAATACAATTGAGGTGAACTAATGTGGCTACCTATACACGTAAAGATGTATTAGATGAGGCAAAAAGGCTAGCAGAAATGCTGTCAAGCACAGATGAAATAGAAAGATTTAAGCAAGTAGAAGCTAAATTAAACGAAAATCAAAAAGTACAGAAGCTAATTCAAAAAATAAAAACGTTACAAAAACAAGCAGTAAATTTCCAAGCATATGGAAAACATGAAGCGCTAAAGAAAGTAGACGAGGAAATTGAGCGTCTGCAAAATGAAATTGATGAAATTCCTGTTGTTCAGGAATTTAAAGAAACTCAAATTGTAGTAAATGACGTTTTACAACTTGTTTCAGGAACAATTGCAAGAGAAGTTACGAACCGAGTGATTGAATCAACTGGTGGGGATATATTATCTGGCGAGACAGGTTCGAAGGCGAAAAATAAAATAGGTTGTTCTCATTAAAATAAAAACCGAGCATAATTTGCTTGGTTTTTATTTTTAAAAAATGATTTCAGGTATGATGTCGGAGCATATTAAAATGTTAATTATAATATACATTAATCGGTTTAACCTAGGTAATCTTGGTCACAATAATAACGGAGGATGATTATTGTGATATTTATATACAATGACTACGGAGGAACACACACTACATCGCTCGCTGCAGCATACCATCTAAAAAAACTTCCAACAGATAGGAAACTAACAAAAGATGAAATCGTTCATGTAGATTATTTTAACAAATTAACAAAACATGATTTGGGTAAATTGATATTTCATGGGATTGATGAAGAAGGAAACAAAGTTTATACTTTAGGCAGGAAAAATAATAAGTATGTTGTTCCCGCGTTAAAGTCTTTTATTGAGTTGCTGCAAGAAAAATATGATTTTAATGAGAAAGTAATATTTTCAAACACTTCACCGACTGTACCACTTGTAATGTCAATTGGAGGCTTTTTTCTCGGGGGATAAACATGGAGTTTATCGGAAATCCATTACTTATATTAGGAGCCAAACAATGTTGTAATCGTATTAATAGTTTAGTTGAGCAAACCAAAAAAGAAAGTATTGCAAGAACTAGTAAATTAATCGTTTTAGATAATAAAGCGTTTAAATAAAGAATATAAAAAGCAATTGTTAAAATATGCCCCTAGCCGTTTGTAGGGGCCTATTTTTTATCCCATCTAAACGGGCAGTAAGACTTCCACCTTATGCTTCTGGGAAAACAAAGAAGGATCAACTACCCGTAAAGGTCTGATAAGTGCAACTAACCATCAGTGGGGATAAAGGAAAACTCCACTGATGAAAGTCTTCTTTATAAATGATTTATTGCATTTAAACAATATCATGCACTTTAGGTATTTGTCTTGCATAAAATGACAATGAAAAAAGAGGAGGTAAAAGTAATTATGACTTTTCTTGATAAAGACTACAGACAGATTATCACGAAAGCAGTTATTGGAAAAGGACGTAAATTCACACAAGACTCTCACTCCATTACCCCATCACATAGACCATCAAGTATTTTAGGATGCTGGGTTATCAACCATTTATATAATGCAAAACAAAAATCAGAGGATACGGTTGAAATAACAGGAAGCTATGATATCAACGTTTGGTATTCGTATAATGATAATACGAAAACGGAGGTTGTAACGGAAAGGGTAACGTATACAGATATTATTCCACTTTCCATTAAAGATGAAAATATGCTAAGTGATGAGTGTGATGTTTTAGCTAAAGTGGTACAACAGCCTAACTGTTTAGAATGCAAAATTACAAACAAAGGTCACAAAATTGTTGTTGAGGTAGAGCGAGAGTTTGTTGTGCAGGTAATTGGTGAGACAAAATTATTTGTTAAAGTAGATCCTAAATGGAGCTATGACCATGATGATCATGATGACGATGATTCATGGGACTATAAAGTAACAGATGATGAATTAGAAAGTGTAAAACCCGACTTTTTAAATAAAAAGGATTAAGAGCAAAGGCGCCGAATCCGGACGCGACCATTCCTTAAAAGAAATTATTCAGCAAAAAATACGAGGGAATTTTTCCCTCGTATTTTTGTTTCGTTTACCTTTGTCGAAATAACTCAAATTTATGCTATAATATTTGTAGTAAATATCGGTTTTTTTGGAGGATTTTTATGACTAAGCTGACACCAATGATGGAACAATATATGAAAATAAAAGCAGATTACAAGGATGCTTTTTTATTTTATAGACTTGGCGACTTTTATGAAATGTTTTATGATGATGCATTAAAAGCAGCAAGAGAATTAGAAATAACGTTAACGAAACGTAGTAATGGAAAAAACGAACCAATTCCAATGTGTGGCGTTCCTTATCATTCAGCTGAAGGATACATTAAGACATTGATTGATAAAGGATATAAAGTAGCAATTTGTGAACAAGTAGAGGACCCTAAGACAGCCAAAGGAGTCGTTAAACGAGAAGTAGTTCAATTGATTACTCCGGGTACGGTTATGGAAAGTAATATGTTAAATGAAGGTGAAAATAACTATATTGCTAGTCTATCACATTTTGAAGATGGCTCGTTTGTTATTGTATATAATGACCTATCTACAGGAGAAAACCAGATTGCAGAGATTACACAAGGTTGGGATGCGGTCGTTCATGAATTATATAACCAACCGATAAGAGAGATTGTTGTGTCCTCCAATCTTCCTGAAAATCTACAAAAGCAATTACAGGATAAATTAAATGTAACATTGTCTTATCAAAATGAAGTTACTTTTAATGCGGAATATCGGGATTTAAGTGAAAATTTAAATGACAAAAAACTCATGAAAGCTTTTAGTCGATTATTGAATTATATCCAATATACACAAAAAAGATCTCTTGACCATTTAAAAAAAGCAGAAGTGATTCAACTAAACAATCATCTTTCTTTAGATATGTATTCGAAGAGAAATTTAGAATTAACAGAAACGATTATTAAAAAGGGCAAACAAGGAAGTCTACTATGGGTGTTAGATCAAACTGTCACCGCTATGGGTTCTAGAACGTTAAAAAAATGGGTGGAAAGACCCTTATTAAATCAAAATCAGATTGAAAATAGATTAGACGTGGTGCAAAGTTTTTACAACGGTTTTATGGAAAGAGATTCCATACGGGAAATCTTGAAATCTGTCTATGACTTAGAGCGATTAGCAGGTAGAATTGCTTTTGGGAATGTAAATGCTAGAGACTTAATACAATTGAAACAATCATTGGAGAAAATACCAGAATTAAAATTAGTTTTAAATCAATTTCATCAAGAGCAAATTAAAAATCTAGCTAATCAATTAATTTACCCTGAGTACATAGTAGACTTGTTGGAGAAAGGTATAATTGATGAGCCCCCAATATCAATTAAAGAGGGTTCTATTATAAAAGATGGATATAACCAAACACTTGATTCTTATAGAGATGCTTCTAAAAATGGTAAGAAATGGATAGCGGAATTGGAACAAAAAGAAAAACAAGAAACGAATATCAAATCATTAAAAATAGGATTTAATAAAGTATTCGGCTATTATATTGAGGTAACGAAAGCAAACTTGCATTTACTACCTGAGGGAAGATATGAACGTAAACAAACCTTAACCAATGCAGAAAGATTCATTACCCCAGAATTAAAAGAAAAAGAAGAATTAATTTTAGAAGCAGAAGAAAAAAGTGTCGATTTAGAATATCAATTATTTGTAGAAATAAGAGAGAAGATAAAAGAGCATATTCCTGAATTGCAACATATTGCAGAGGTGGTAAGTCAAATTGATGTACTACAAGCTTTTGCTACGGTGAGTGAAAAGAATAATTATAAACGTCCAACCTTTGATGAAAACGAGCTTTCTATCCAGAACGGACGACATCCAGTTGTTGAGCAAGTCATGAAAGAAGGAAATTATGTTCCAAATGATATTCAATTGGATGAAGAAAAGAATATGTTATTAATTACGGGACCAAATATGTCTGGTAAAAGCACGTACATGCGTCAGCTAGCTTTAACAGTGATTATGGCCCAAATAGGTTGTTTTATTCCAGCGGACGAAGCAAAACTGCTTATTTTTGATCAAATATTTACTCGAATAGGTGCTGCGGATGATTTAGTATCTGGGCAAAGTACATTTATGGTTGAAATGCTTGAGACTAACCACGCGATAAGTAACGCAACGGAGAAAAGTTTAATCTTGCTAGATGAAATAGGGCGTGGGACTAGCACGTATGATGGTATGGCTTTAGCGCAAGCGATTGTGGAATATATTCATAATCATATCCATGCAAAAACAATGTTTTCTACCCATTACCATGAATTAACTAGTTTAGAAAAGACATTACCGAGATTAAAAAATATTCATGTTCGAGCTGAAGAATACGAAGGTAATGTTATATTTTTACATCAGATCAACGAAGGTGCTGCGGATAAAAGTTACGGAATCCATGTTGCTAAGCTAGCTAACTTACCAAAGGACTTAATAGAAAGAGCGAATGTTATTTTACAAGATTTAGAGGCTGGGAATAAATCACAACCAACATTGGAAAACGAACACCAAGGTCAACTTTCCTTTTTTGAAGAAGATGAATCAGAACCAAACGAAAAGAAAGAAAATAATTTTACATTAGAAAGCAAGATTATTCATGCTTTAAAAGAAATTGATTTGTTTGATATAACACCTATGGATGCGATGAATGAACTATATAAGCTTCAGAAAGAAGTAAAAAAACTGTAGAGAAATAATAGTGGTTCTTGCACGCCGGAAAAGCGGTTTTCTTTTTCAAGAGCGGTGAGTCTTGCCGATTAGAAACGTCGAATGTCATCTTTACCTGATTTTTTGAACCAACCTTATTAGAAAGGATTTTGCCTTAATGAAGATCGTACAAATGTCTGATGCATTAGCAAATAAAATAGCAGCTGGGGAAGTAGTTGAAAGACCAGCATCTGTTGTAAAGGAATTAGTAGAGAATAGCATTGATGCAAACAGTACATGGATTAAAGTCGATATTAAGGAAGCAGGACTAGAAGAGATTAAGGTTACCGATAATGGGGATGGAATGTCAGAGGAAGACAGTGAACGCGCATTCCTACCTCATGCAACAAGTAAAATACGGAATGAAAGTGATCTATTCCATGTAAAAACACTAGGATTTCGCGGGGAAGCACTAGCTAGTATCGCATCCGTTAGTAAGTTAACCGTAAAAAGTTCTGAAGGGGACAAAGCGGGTATTCAATTAATACTAGAAGGCGGAAAAATTATAGACAAAAAGAAAAGTGATGCAAGAAGAGGTACGGAAATTACTGTAAATGATTTATTTTTTAATACACCCGCACGGTTAAAATATATGAAAAGCCTTCATACAGAATTAGGTCATATTACGGATTTGTTAAATCGATTAGCTCTTTCTCACCCAAACATACGATTTGAAGCAACACATAATGGGAAAGGGCTTTTTAAGACTGCTGGTACAGGTGATTTACTTCAAGTTATTTCACAAGTGTACGGTATGAATGTAGCGAAGAACATGTTGATGGTTAAAGAAGAAAATTTGGATTTTCATATCGAAGGCTTTATTGCTAAGCCGGAAATTACGAGGGCATCAAGGAATTATATATCAACCATTATTAATGGGAGGTATATTAAAAGCATTCCATTGAATCAAGCAATTATTCGTGGTTATCATACATTACTTCCAATTGGCAGATCGCCGATAGTGGTACTATCTATTAATATGGATCCTATTTTAGTTGATGTAAATGTACATCCTACAAAACTTGAGGTACGCTTTAGTAAAGATAAGGAACTCTATACACAAATTGAGGAGCTTATCCGTCATAAATTTAGAGAACTTACGCTAATTCCGGAAATGACAGAAACCAGTAAGCCGAAACCAAAAGAAAAAAGCTATCAACATTCCATGGATTTTAATAGTTCATCTTCCGTGATAGAATCCAATGATAGTGTCAGGGAAACTATCGGTAATTGGTCGAAACCCGCCGACGTGGAAGAGGACGCTTTGGAGGATAATCTCACCCCAACTAATTCATCTAGTCCAAAGGAAGAGATTTTTACAAGCTATGAAGTAAATAAAGATGAAATAAAAGATGAATATAGAAATGAAGAACTTTCATTTAAAAATGTCTCCAAACAAAGAGTCCCAATGATGTATCCTATTGGTCAGTTACAAGGAACATACATTTTAGCGCAAAATGAAAATGGTCTATATATGATTGATCAACATGCGGCGCAAGAAAGAATCAAATATGAATTTTTTAGAGATAAACTAGGTAAGCCTGCAAATGAATTACAAGAATTATTACTTCCGATGACATTTGAATTTTCAAAGCAGGAATCACTTTTTATCGAACAATACAAAGAAGAGATGGAAAAAGTCGGGATATTTTTTGAAGCTTTCGGCAATCAAACATATATTATCCGATCCCACCCCAATTGGTTTCCAAATGGATTTGAAGAAGAAGTCATTCGTGAAATGGTAGAACAAATTATGAATGAAGAAAAAATCAATGTAGAATCTATTAGAGAAGATGCGGCGATCTTAATGTCATGTAAAAGGTCAATAAAGGCAAATCATTATTTAAATCAAGATGAGATGTTTCGTTTATTGGAAGATTTAAGAAATACGACAGACCCTTTTACTTGTCCACATGGTAGACCGATTATTGTTCACTTTTCTACTTATGAGTTAGAGAAGATGTTTAAGCGAGTTATGTGAAAAGGTATAAATCTCCCACTCTATTGGCAATAATAAGACCAAAAGGGGTGTGGAATTTGGAAAATAAAAATCAAGAATTAATTAATTTCCTTAATCAAGAGCTATCCAATTATTTTGTATTATATGTAAAGCTTCACCGATATCATTGGTTTATACAAGGAAGACATTTCTTTACACTTCATGAGAAATTTGAAGAAATGTATGAAATGGTAGCAAGTGACCTTGATGAAATAGCGGAACGAATCCTAGCAATAGATGGGAAACCACTAGCAACCATGTCCAAGTATTTAAAAGAAGCTACATTGACAGAGGCAAATGCAGATGATAAGGAAAATGAAATAATCAATCAATTAATTCAAGATTATCAACAAATCATTGGTGAAATTAAAGAGAGTGGCTTATCATTAGCTGAAGAACAGCAGGATGAACCGACTGCAGATTTATTAATCACTATTCAAGGAAAGTTAGAAAAATATGTTTGGATGTTAAATAGTTACCGAGCATATGATTCAAATGAATAAATAATAAAAATAGGGGAAGACTCATGAAAAATACCGTAATTTCTATTATGGGACCAACCGCTGTCGGAAAAACCAGTTTAAGTATTGAGGTTGCTAAGCGGTTTAACGGAGAAATAATAAGTGGAGACTCCATGCAAGTTTATAAAGAGATGAATATTGGAACGGCTAAAATAAAGAAAACAGAAATGGAAAATATTCCTCATCATATGATTGATATAAGAGAGCCTGATGAGGAATTTTCTGTTGCTGATTTTAAACAAAATGTACAATATTATATTGAAGAAATATCGAATCGTAATAAATTACCAATACTCGTTGGCGGTAGTGGCTTATACATTCAAGCCGCCTTATATAATTACCATTTTTCCAATCAAAAAAGAGATGAAGTTCTTACACAAAAGTTAGAAAAAAGAATAGAAGAAGAAGGACCAATACCTGTATATAATTATTTAAAAGAAATTGATCCTGTCCAGGCCGAAAAAATTCATCCAAATAATTATAGACGTGTTATTCGTGCTTTGGAAATCTATGAAACAACTGGAAAAACGATGACAGAGTATCAAAAAGAACAAACGCTTGAATCACCATATCATTTGATTCTTATTGGTTTAGAAATGGATAGACCCGAGTTATACGAACGAATTAATCATCGAGTTGACAAAATGCTAGAAGAAGGTTTAATTCAAGAAGTGAAGTTATTGATAGATAAAGGTTATGAAAATTGTCAATCAATGAATGCGATTGGATATAAAGAATTGGTTCCATATGTTCGAGGAGAAATTTCATTAAATGAAGCAGTTGAAACGCTTAAAAGGAATTCGAGAAGGTATGCTAAAAGGCAGTATACATGGTTTAAAAATAAAATGAACATAAACTGGTATGATATGTCAGACTTAAATAATAAAGAAAAGTTTCATATAATTTTAGATGATATAGCAGGAATTTTGCATAAAAGGTAGAACTTATTAATGTATAGATAGAATAGAGGAGGAAGCACGATGGCACAATCTGTTAACATTCAGGATCAATTTCTAAATCAATTAAGAAAAAATCATATTTCAGTAACAGTTATTCTAACAAACGGTTTCCAATTAAGGGGTATTGTAAAAGCATTTGATAATTTTACAGTACTGGTAGAATCAGAGGGTAAACAACAATTAATTTTTAAACATGCAATCTCAACTTTTGCACCAGTTAAAAACGTTTCACTTGATAAAGAATAATATCCAAACGGGCAAAAATAATTGCCCGTTTTTAATTTGCGATTAAAGATTCTGATATACTGGGCGTTTGTCACAATTTCTTAAGAAGTGAGTATACTAAAAGTGACAAAAGGGGTGATCGTGTGGAGTCGCAAATAAATCGTCATAAAAATGGTCAAATAAATATAGTTTTACATGAAAATAAAAGGTTAAAGGCCGAGTATGGAACAAATATCAGACATAAGCAAAATAACCCATTTAAAAATATAGATAGTGAATTCCAGGCATTTATTGGAATGGATAAACTGAAATCCACAGTGAAAGAAATTTATGCTACATTAGTAATTAACGAAAAGCGAAATGAATTAGGTTTAAAAAATTCAAAACAAGTTCTTCATATGCTTTTTAAAGGAAATCCTGGTACAGGTAAAACGACAGTCGCTAGGAAATTGGCTAAGCTTTACTATGATATGAATTTACTTTCTAAAGGCCATTTTATCGAAGCAGAACGTGCAGATTTAGTTGGAGAATATATAGGCCAAACCGCACAAAAAACACGTGCCATTATTCAAAAGGCAATGGGTGGAGTGCTATTTATTGATGAAGCTTATTCACTTGCCCGGGGTGGTGAAAAGGATTTTGGAAAAGAAGCGATTGATACGCTTGTAAAACATATGGAAGATCACCAAAACGATTTTGTACTTATTTTAGCTGGCTATCCACAAGAGATGGACAGATTTTTGCGATTAAATCCCGGATTAAAATCTAGGTTTCCATTTATTTTAGATTTTGCTGATTACGATGTTAATGAATTGATGGATATTGCTAAACAAATGGCTGCAGAAAGAGAGTATAAATTAACAAAAGAGGCGGAATGGGAACTACGTAATTATTTATATAAAAAGATACAAGAAAAATCACGAAATTTTGCTAACGCTAGATTTATAAGGAATGTGATTGAACATTCTATTCGAATGCACGCAATGAGATTATTGGAGCAAGAACGCTTTACAACCGATGATTTAGTTTATATCACTGCAAAAGATATGCAACTGAATGAGAAATCCTAAAAAATATAACCTCAGTATGAACGGAACTGGGGTTATTTTTGTATTATTATCGTATCTATGATGTAATAATAAGTTAAGGTTAACCTAAGTATAATTCGCTTATAAGAAAGAGGTTTAATGAATGCCAGAAGAAAAAATTTTAATTATTGCGGTCAAAAAGCCGACACAAAAGGATGAGCAATTTCAATCTTCATTGGAGGAATTAATTTCCTTGGGAAGAACAGCAGGCGGAAACGTTGTAGAAACTATTACGCAAAATAGAAATAGAATCCATCCTGCAACATATATTGGCGAAGGGAAAATGGAGGAAATAAAACAAGAAGTAGAAAAATTGGACATTGATTTAGTTATTTCCAACGATGAACTTTCTCCTGGTCAATTACGAAATTTATCTAATTTTTTAGGTGTGCGAATCATTGATCGAAGTCAGTTAATTTTAGATATTTTTGCAAGGCGTGCGAAAACGAAAGAAGGTAAATTACAAGTAGAGTTAGCACAATTAGAATATATGTTGCCGAGATTAGCGGGACATGGTGTGGAAATGTCACGTCTTGGTGCCGGAATTGGTACGAGAGGTCCAGGAGAAACCAAACTAGAAACAGACCGACGCCATATAAGAAATAGAATCGTGGATATAAAAAGGAAATTAAAAATTGTCGTTCGTCAACGTGAACAATATAGAAAAAGAAGAAAAACGAATGAAGCTTTTCAAATAGCAATTGTAGGATATACGAATGCAGGAAAATCTACTATTTTCAATCGCTTAACCAAAAGTGATTCGCTTGAAGAGGACAAACTGTTTGCAACGTTAGATCCTTTGACAAGAAAAATTAATTTTCCATCAGGTTTTGAGGCATTGGTAACGGATACCGTTGGGTTTCTTCAAGACCTACCCACTGCATTAATTGCTGCTTTTCGTTCGACGTTGGAAGAGGTTAAAGAAGCGGATTTTTTAATTCATGTGGTGGACGCTTCGCAGGAAAATCAAGAAGAACAACAGAGAACGGTGATGAAATTATTAGCGGAATTAGACTCCCATACGATTCCAATGCTCACTGTTTATAACAAAAAGGATTTATTACAAACTGAATTTTTCCCAATTCATCACCCTAATATCTTAATTAGTGCTTATAATCATGAGGAACTTAATCAAATGTTAGCACAGATCGAGAAAATAGTAATGGAACAATGGAAAAGTTATAGTATTCAAATTAATGATGGAAATATGTTAGCTAAACTAGAACGTGATACAATAATAACTGCTAAACAGTTTGATGAACAATCCAATAAATTTAATGTTAGTGGATATATTCGGGCCAATCATCCATTAAATCATTTAATGAATTAAAATAAAATATTGGCAAGTTTTAGGTAAGGAGAATGGAGAAATGTTAGAAACACTAGTGAAACAAGCAGAGAAAGATTGCGAAGGTATTCATAAAAATATTCAGGAAATAGTGGAAGTGAATCAAAAAAGGGTGTTAGACGCTTTTGTAAAACATCGAATAAGTGATAGCCATTTCCAGTCAACAAGTGGTTACGGATACGATGATATGGGTAGAGAAGGATTAGAAGCGGTTTATGCTGAAGTATTTGGCGGAGAAGACGCACTTGTTAGACCACAAATTGTTTCGGGTACACATGCTATAACTACGGCACTTTTTGGTCTGTTACGCCCCGGAGATGAGCTTATCTATATTACTGGAAAGCCTTACGATACATTGGAAGAGGTAATCGGTATTAGGGGGGAGAATTCGGGTTCTTTAAAAGATTTTTATATCGACTATAATCAAATATCCCTTACAAAAGAAGGAGGGATTGATTATGTCGGAGTAGAAAAAGCTATATCCGAAAAGACAAAAGTAATCGGTATACAGCGTTCAAAAGGATATGATGATAGACCGTCTTTCACGATTGCGGAAATTGAAGAGATGGTACAGTTTGTCAAAGAAATTAATCCAAACTTAATTGTATTTGTAGACAATTGTTACGGGGAATTTGTGGAAGAAAAAGAACCCCTTCATGTTGGTGTAGATATTATGGCTGGTTCTTTAATCAAGAATCCAGGTGGCGGAATTGTCAGAGCAGGTGGGTACATAGTTGGAAAGCAAGAATTGGTCGAAAGCTGTGCGAATCGTTTAACGGCCCCAAGTCTTGGTAAAGAAACAGGTGCAACATTTAATATGCTACAGGAAATGTTTCAAGGATTCTTTCTGGCCCCTCATATCGTGGGAGAATCACTAAAAGGCGCTGTATTCACGTCAAGATTTTTAGAATTAGCAGGCTTTCAAACAGCGCCTAATTATTTAGAAAAAAGAACGGATCTCATTCAGTCGGTAACATTTGAAGATGCGCAGCAAATGATCTCTTTTTGCCAAGCTATTCAGCGGAATTCACCAATTAATTCTTATGTTACTCCATATCCAAGTGAAATGCCGGGATACGATGATGAGGTTATTATGGCAGCTGGTACTTTTATACAAGGGGCTAGTATTGAACTTTCTGCAGATGGACCAATAAGACCCCCTTATACAGCTTTTGTGCAAGGAGGTCTAACATATACTCACGTGAAAATTGCGATCATTGAATCTGTAAAAAGTTTAGTGAAAGCAGGGCATTTAATCGTAAAATAAACTTCATGTAAGGAAACCTAACATTCGATTGACACTAAACCTTACATCGTTTATACTTTAGTGAGTATTGGGGGTTATTTTATTGAATGATAAAGAGCGTCGTTCAATGCCTTTGTTTTCAATTGGTATCGTTATGAAATTAACGGAATTAACCGCTAGACAAATACGATATTATGAGGAGCATGGATTAGTTTTTCCAGAGAGAACAAAAGGGAACCAACGATTATTTTCTTTCAATGATGTGGATAGACTATTAGAAATTAAAGATCTTCTTGATAAAGGATTAAATTTAGCGGGGATTAAGCTAATGGTTGAAGAATCATCAAAAAAAGAGAAAGAAAAGAATGTAAAATCAAAGGATAACGATTTAAGTTTGAAAGAGTTACGAAAGATCTTAAGGAATGAATTGAAACACCCAGATAGACTCGGGCAAGTAAATTTAAGGCAAGGAGAGCTTTCAAGATTTTTTTCTAATCGTTAATGGTAAGTTTGTTTGAATTTTATTTGGCTAGTTATTATTTAATCTATTAACATGATGTAGGAGGACAACAGATGCCAAAATATACAAGAGAAGATGTAGTGAGACAAATTAAAGAAAATAATGTGAAGTTCATACGTTTACAATTCACAGATATGCTTGGAATAATTAAAAATGTGGAAATACCTTTAAGTCAATTAGAAAAAGCGCTAGATAATAAAATGATGTTTGATGGTTCATCTATTGAAGGCTTTGTACGTATTGAAGAATCGGATATGTATTTATACCCTGATTTAGATACGTTTGTCGTTTTCCCGTGGACTTCTGAAAAAGGTAAAGTAGCACGTTTTATTTGTGATATTTACAAACCAGATGGAACACCATTTGAAGGGGATCCAAGATACAACCTTAAGCGCAATCTTAAGAAAATGGAAGAACTTGGTTTTGATGCTTTTAATATCGGTGCAGAGCCAGAATTTTTCCTATTCAAATTAGATGAAAAAGGGAATCCATCACTAGAATTAAATGACCAAGCAGGTTACTTTGATTTGGCTCCCACGGACTTAGGGGAAAACTGTCGCCGTGACATCGTTCTTGAATTAGAAGAAATGGGATTTGAAATTGAGGCTTCTCACCATGAGGGTGCACCAGGACAACATGAAATTGATTTTAAATATTCTGATGCTGTGAAACATGCGGATGATATACAAACTTTTAAATTAGTAGTTAAAACAATTGCTAGAAAACATAATTTGCATGCAACATTTATGCCTAAACCACTTTTCGGAGTAAATGGATCTGGAATGCACATTAATATGTCTTTATTTAAAAAAGGTGAAAATGTTTTTTATGACACAAAAGGGGATTTGGAGTTGAGTGAAACAGCATACCATTTCATGGCGGGTATTATTCAACATGCTACAGCCTTTACTGCGATTACAAACCCAACGATCAATTCCTATAAACGTTTGGTTCCTGGTTATGAGGCGCCATCTTATGTGGCATGGTCTGCATCAAATAGAAGCCCGTTATTACGTGTTCCGAATTCAAGAGGATTAAGTACGCGTCTTGAAGTCCGCAGTGTAGATCCTTCTGCAAATCCATATATGGCATTGTCCGTATTATTAGCTGCTGGACTATCAGGTATTGAAAATAAATTAACTCCTCCTACAGCAGTTGATAGAAATATTTATGTTATGTCGAAAGAAGAACGTGAAGAAGAAGGAATACTAGACTTACCAGTAACACTAAAAGGTGCATTAGATCTCTTGCAAAAAGATGAAGTAATTGTCGAGTCTCTAGGTGATCATTTATTTGAACACTTTGTTGAAGCGAAAGAGATTGAATGGGATATGTTCAGACTCCAAGTTCATCCTTGGGAAAGAGAACAGTATATGACTATATACTAATAGATAAAAAAAGAGAATCCGCGGATTCTCTTTTTTTGTCTTAATGTACATGTCGATACAGGCCGATAACCTTACCCAGTATACTTACATTTTTGTATAGTAGAGGTTCCATTGTTGCATTTTCTGGTTGTAAACGAATGTGATCTTTTTCTCTAAAAAATCGTTTTACGGTTGCTTCATTTTCCTCCGTCATTGCGACGACAATATCGCCATTATTAGCATTATTTTGTTGTTTAACAATAACCATATCCTTGTCTAAAATACCAGCCTCTATCATACTTTCTCCATCAATAATAAGGACAAATAAATTATCATCAGGACTTGCTGTTGAAGCTGGAATTGGAATATATTCTTCTATATTTTCAATTGCTGTAATTGGTACACCCGCTGTGACTTTCCCTATGACGGGTGCATAACGAGCTTCATCTTTTGGAATATTACTATCTTCTGATTGAGCTAAAATTTCAATTGCCCTAGGTTTAGTAGGATCTCTTCTAATATAACCCTTGCTTTCTAATCTTTCTAAATGGCCATGAACGGTAGAACTTGACGCAAGCCCTACCGCTAAAGCTATTTCCCGAACGGAAGGTGGATAACCTTTTTTAGTTACTTCATCTTTTATAAAATCAAGAATCATTTGTTGTCTATTAGAAAGTTTTGTCATCTATTACTCACCTCGCACATAATATTTTAATAATGATAGTTTACCATTATTAACTAATTTAAGCAAACACTCGTTCGAACAAATAGTTGACAAGACCGTATGTTCGTGTGATAATAGATATAACAAACGAACAAAGGTTCTGTTATTAGGTAGGAGGACAATTTATGTTTGGGAAGATAACGAAAACGGATCTTTTTTATTTAATTTCATTTGGTTTAACGTTAGGATTTATATATATTTCTATTATAATTAGTGTATAGGTAGGTAGTGGTCAATGAAAGCTATTATATATTGTCGTGTTAGTACAGATAAAATGACACAAGAAACGTCGCTAAGTCGTCAAAAAGATGAATTACTTAAATTAGCAGGTAGATATCAAATGGAAGTTATCGATTGTATAGAGGAAAAGGCTAGTGGATATGAAATAAACAGAGATGGAATTTTTGCGATGTTAGAATTTTTTTCTGAAGAGAAAGCAGATTGTTTATTGATACAGGATGAGACTAGACTAGGAAGAGGAAATACGAAGATTGCATTATTCCATCAACTACATAAGTTAAAAATACCTATTTACACTGCCATTCATGACGGAGAATTAGAATTGTCAGAATCGGATTCTATGGTTTTACAAATAGTGGGTATTGTAGAGGAGTATCAAAGAAAGATTCATAATGCTAAGATAAAAAGAGGAATGAAAAGGGCAATCGAAAAAGGGTACAATCCCTCTAAAAATCTATCAAATCAACATAAAGCAATTGATAGAGAAAGATTAGAGTTTCCGATTGAAGAAGTAGTTAGATTAAGACAAAATAATTTAACCTTTGAGGAAATTACAAAAACACTTAATGGGATGGGTTTTCATGTATCCAAAGCAACTGTTCATAGAAGATATCAAGAGTACCAAAATACTTGAATATGTTCATATGGAATAGTAAGATTTATGGCAAGAACTTACTTAAAAGTGCGAGTTCAATAAGGTTCTTGTCTTTATTTAAATAGAAAGGAAAACATTTTATATGCTTTCAAAAGAAAAATTAAATCGTATCAATGAATTAGCTAGGAAATCAAAGAGTACAGGACTGACTGAGGAAGAGGCAAAAGAGCAGAAAGAACTTCGTGAAGATTATTTAAAAAACGTCAGAAGCTCTTTTAAAAATCATATGAAATCAATGACGGTAATCGATCCTAAAGGAAACGATGTAACTCCGAAGAAAGTTAGAGAGCTGCAAGAGAGAAATAGAAAACATTAATCATTCGATAGAGGGAATTAGAAAGAATAATTTGTTTGAGAAATAAACTAACTTCACTTGTGACATACTAACATAGAATATGTTGGAGACATTTTCATTAGTGAAAGGAGTTAAATATTTTGTCAAACGTGGAAAAATTATCAATTAACACGATTCGTACATTATCTATCGATGCAATAGAAAAAGCTAATTCCGGACACCCTGGGTTACCTATGGGAGCAGCTCCAATGGCATATACGCTATGGACAGATTTTATGAACCATAATCCAAAGAACTCAAAATGGTTTAATCGTGATCGTTTTGTATTATCGGCGGGTCATGGTTCTATGCTTTTATATAGCCTACTTCATTTATCTGGATATGATGTTTCTATGGAAGATCTCAAGCAATTTCGTCAATGGGGTTCAAAAACACCTGGGCATCCCGAAGTTCATCATACTGATGGAGTAGAGGCAACAACAGGGCCTTTAGGACAAGGAATTGCAATGTCTGTAGGGATGGCAATGGCAGAAGCGCATTTAGCTAGTAAGTTTAATAAGCAGGACATAGCTATTGTGGACCACTATACTTATGCACTTATTAGTGATGGGGATTTAATGGAAGGCATCTCCCATGAAGCTGCTTCATTAGCTGGTCATCTTAGATTGGGGAAACTGATTGCGCTGTATGATTCAAATGAAATCTCATTAGACGGTGATTTACATAAATCATTCTCTGATAATACAGAACAGCGTTTTAAAGCTTACGGTTGGCAAGTTCTTCGGGTGGAAGATGGAAATGATATTAAACAAATTCGAAATGCAATAAAAGAAGCACAAGCAAATAAAGAACAACCAACTCTTATTGAGGTAAGAACTGTAATTGGATATGGGTCACCAAACAAATCAGCATCTGCTGCTTCTCACGGAGCTCCGCTTGGTGTAGACGAAGTTAAATTAACAAAGGAATTTTATGAATGGACCCATGATGATTTTCATGTACCTGAAGAAGTTTATGCTGATTTTAATGAAAAGATTGTAAAAAATGGTTCAAATAAAGAAGCGGAATGGAATGAATTATTAAGTTCTTATAAAGAAAAATATCCTGAATTAGCTAAGGAGTTAGAGTTTGTTCTAAATGACAAGTTGCCAGATGGATGGGAAAAATCTCTTCCCGTATATGAAACAGGTTCATCTCTTGCTTCACGAGCATCGTCAGGAGAAGTATTAAATGCCATATCAAAATCTGTTCCTCATTTCTTTGGTGGTAGCGCGGATTTAGCGGGTTCAAATAAAACATATATGAACGATGAAAAAGATTTCTCAAGGAATAATTACTCTGGAAGAAATATTTGGTTCGGAGTACGTGAACATGCTATGGGAGCTGCTTTAAATGGGATGGCTCTACACGGTGGTTTAAAAGTATATGGTGGTACATTCTTTGTATTCAGTGATTATTTGAGACCATCTATTCGCCTTGCATCCATCATGAATACGCCTGTCACTTATGTATTTACTCATGATTCTATTGCGGTTGGCGAAGATGGACCAACACATGAACCAATTGAGCAATTGGCGTCCTTAAGAGCTATGCCTGGATTATCTGTTATTAGACCCGCAGATGGGAATGAGGTGCAAGCAGCATGGCGTTTAGCGCTTGAATCAACTGACAGACCAACAGCACTTGTCCTTTCAAGACAAAATCTTCCTACACTGAAGGGAACGAAAGAAGCCGCATATGAGGGTGTGAAAAAAGGTGCTTATATTGTAAGCAAGGCCGAAAATGAAACTCCTGATGCGCTACTTCTTGCAACTGGTTCAGAAGTGTCACTTGCAGTTGAAGCTCAAAAGGTTCTTAAAGGAAAAGATATAGATGTAAGTGTTGTAAGTATGCCATCATGGGATCGATTTAATGAACAGGATGAAGCTTATAAAAATGAAGTGATTCCTCCACAAGTAAAAAATCGTGTTTCTATTGAAATGGCATCTCCACTGGGTTGGCATAAATATGTTGGAGATAATGGGATTGTGTTGGCTATTGATAAATTTGGTGCCTCAGCGCCCGGGGAAAAAGTAATCGAAGAGTATGGGTTTACAGTTGAAAATGTAGTGAAACATGTGGAAGCACTTGTCAAATAATATTAAAGAGAAGGTTCTTGCGGAAAGGGCCTTCTCCCTGATAATTTTCCGTTCCATTTTATTTTCGAATACCTCTTTAAACAGGTTGATCAGGAAATAGAATCCTCATAAATATAGTATTTCTAAATAAGTTACCCCCTCGACAAAACTAGTGATAGTTTGCATCTTAATGTGACAGAATTCTTATCGCTTGATCCGTATAATAGGATTAAAGGGAGGCATTAAGATGTATGATTACTCTATTTATTGGATTAAACAAGAAGTAGCAAACCATTATTTCCATAAAAGTGATATATTGTACCGCTTCTTCGAGGAATATCGTTATAATAAAAATCGAATAGATTTAAGAAGGCAATTTTTATATATTACAAAAAGTATCGAAAAAGATATCTTTATTTCTATATTAAAATATAATTTGAAAGATGACGTTCATATAAATCAAAATGATTCTATTATTGAATTATATAATAATAGATACTTTATTTCTTTACATATTGAACAAAAACAATTAAAATTTCGAAGTAGATCACTTCAAGATGCAGAAGAAATATTATTTCCTATATTACGGCTAATCCATCCACTATTTTTTGTTGTAGGACATACAAATCAAAAGTACGGCTGGATTTCTCCTATTAGATTCCCAAGAAATATTGAAAGGAATCAAGTATTGTATTCTTGTCGTTGATTTAATATACTGTATAAGAGACAACACGAAGGAGGAAACTTATCATGGCTACTATATGGGTCGTACTAATTGCTATAGCAGCGTTAATAGCTGGTGTTGCTCTTGGTTTTTTCCTTGCAAGGAAATATATGATGGATTACTTGAAAAAGAATCCTCCGATTAATGAGCAAATGCTTCGTACGTTAATGATGCAGATGGGCCAAAAACCATCGCAAAAGAAAATTAATCAAATGATGCGTGCAATGAACAATCAAATGGATAAGAATTAATTGATCATTTTAGATTGAAAGTGTTTATCCCGCCTAAACGGGCAGTAAGACTTCCACCACAAGCTTCTGAAGAATAAAGAAGGTGGGTGGGAGATCAACTGCCCGTAAAGGTACGATAAGCGCGGCTACCTATCAGTGGGGGATGTAGGAAAGCCTTCACTGATGGAAGTCTTCTTTATCAGTGTCAATTATCTTAATACTTTTTGGACTTATTTGGTTAATTTTTTAAGAGAACCACTCTTTCTTTTTAAGTAAGTAGAAAGGGTGGTTTTTAATATGTATTTCGTTAGTAAATACCAAGTTTTCAAATATTTATCCTTGTTTTGTCATATTTGACTACATTGTTACTGGTACAATTTGATAAACTAATGAAAAGGAGGATTTTTCTATGTCGGAAATTAATGTTTTCCTTGCATTCGGTGCGGGGTTTCTTTCGTTTGTTTCACCATGTGTTTTACCCTTATTTCCGGTGTTTTTATCATATATTACCGGAATGAGTGTAAGTGAAATTAAAGATGAGAATAAAAGGTTAAACAAGAAGGCCTTTATTCATACAATCTTTTTCTTACTCGGATTTTCTAGTATTTTTATTATGATAGGTTTTACTTCAACCTTCATTTCTGATTTTCTTTTAACGTATCAGAATATCATTAGACAAATAGGTGCTATTTTAATCATCTTTTTTGGATTAGTAATCGTGGGAGTTTTTAATTTTAAGTTTCTAATGCAAGATAAAAAAATCACTTTTAAAAATCGTCCAACTGGATTTTTGGGTTCGTTCATTATAGGAATGGCATTTTCTTTAGGTTGGACACCATGTACAGGCCCGATATTAGCTATTGTTCTTTCACTTGCTGCAACAAATCCTGAAGTTGGATTAATTATGATGGTAGCTTATATATTAGGTTTTTCTATTCCGTTTCTATTTTTAGCTTATTTTATTGGAAAACTAAATTGGATTAAAAAACATAGTCAACGATTAATAAAGATTGGTGGTTATGTTATGATATTTATTGGTATTGCACTATTTTTTGACTGGATGACGAAACTCACTGCATTTTTGGCTGGAGTTTTTGGCTTCACAGGGTTTTAAAGGTTTTTATCACGTGGTATAATTTGTACGAGCTTTAAGTACCTTAATAAGAAGATTTCTAAGTCTAATGAAGCATGGATGGATTGGGAGTCGGTAAAGTTTGATATTCAAATGGCATGGATGAAAACTTCTTGCAATTATGAATACGTTTCAAAATATGCGAAATAAAACAAAGTTATCTAATATTATGTACGTTTTAGCTTAAGAGGTCATATTAATACTAAGAAAGCTTATTTATGAGAGCTTCGAGAGAGTGATGCTTTATGTCTATATTTTGGTTGATTTCTAGCACTATCGTTTTTGCAGGAATGGCCGTGTTTATGATTTTCATTCGATTAAAAGCTGCAAAAAGGCCAGCTTCTATAAAAAAAATAATTTTACCACCAATTATGATGAGTACAGGGGCTTGTATGTTTATCATTCCAGAATTTCGTGTGGAATGGCCACAAGTATTAGAAGCTCTAATTCTAGGAATAATTTTTTCTATATTTTTAATAAAGACTTCCAAATTTGAGGTGAAAGATTCTGAGGTGTATTTAACTCCGTCTCGAGCGTTCCCATTTATTTTATTTGGATTGCTTATTGTGAGACTAGTTGTTAAATTAATCATTGGAAGTTATATTTCATTTGGAGAAACGACAGGAATGTTCTTCTTATTGGCACTTGGGATGATTGTAACTTGGAGAATTGTAATGCTTTTTCAGTTTTTAAAAATTAGAAGAAGTATCGTATAAAAAAGCGACTAACTTATTTGTTAGTCGCTTTTTTATATTTTTCTTCCCAATTGTCTGCGTAGTCTTTTTTAGACAAATGAAATAGATATTCGTAAGGTTTAACATCTATTTCTTTTTCTTTTAGTTTTTTTCTTAAGAATTTATGATCGCGCTTTGGGGTTGCTAAGATATAGCCTTCTACTAAAACATCTTGATCAATAATATTTTTTCCTTTTTTTAATGCTACTTCTCCAATTTTACTTGCAATACTCTGTTTTGCCACATCACGAAACAGTTCAGGGACAGGAGATACTAACTCATTTAATAAATCTTTTTCTTCTTCCTTCCACATATGTTTTGTTTGATTGAGATAATGTAATTCCCAATCCATTATTGATTTTCCATCTGTTTTTGGCAGTTGTTTCAAAAATTTGCGAAACATAAAAAATCCACCAATTCCAAGCAAAGTAATAAGCAGAACACCCCAACCAACTAATAGTAATCCCATAATTTCACCTTTTCTTGAATATTTTGTTCATTAAAAAAAATGAAGAAAGTGTATAAATTTTAAATACTTATTTTACTTTTAAAGGAAATATAGTATCATTACTTAATAGTACGAAATGACAAAAGGGTTTACAAATATAATTATAATATTCATAAATAAGACAAACAAGTATCATATTCGATAGATTCCGGTTGTACAATAAATGACGTTGGTGGGAAAAACTCACCTACGTCATTTTTGTGTTTATAAATAGAAAACAAGTGAGA
>NZ_JAHHXM010000041.1 GCF_019037185.1 Oceanobacillus caeni | reverse complement strand
TAGCCGAAAAAGTGTACAAAAATAGAGTGCCGGAAATATTGGTGTGAAAGACACACCGAGAAAAACTTGACACATACCTGTAATAAACATCCCTTGTCTTTTTATAACTTGAGGTGTAAAGTGATAGTAACGAAAGGAAGTGAGTACGGTGAGAAAAAATACACTAGGTGTACTGCTCTGGTTGCGTATCGCGCGGTTTACGCATCAAAGTAATTTATTATCGAATGATTTCTTAAAGCAATTTGGCATTACCGCAGCACAGTTTGATGTTCTTACGCAGATTTCTAATTATCAGCCTATCATGCAAAGTGAACTAGCTGTTAAATTAACGGTATCAGAGGGTGGAATTTCCCGTATGCTCACCAGACTTGAGCAAGAGGGATATATAAAGCGAAAGCAAGACTGGAAAACGAAATGGATTACCCTCACTTCAGAAGGTAGAGAAAAAATAGAAGAGGTTTTTGAACAGCAAAAGAACTTCCAAACGTCTCTTTTTAATGATTCCTTAACAAAGGAAGAGCAAAAAACTTTATACAAGCTCATGACTAAATTACAAAAAAATACGGAAGGTAAAATGGGAAAGTAATTAACCATTTATTTTTTATGATATCACTTGACTTGTAAACTGATGGTAAGAAGTTTCTTAAATGTTTAGTTTAGCACTCATCGGAGCTATGAATGCCGGAACAAGCGCAAAAAAGCTTAGTTTCACTACTCATACCGGAATATACGAAACCAATAGTCGAAAATACAAACCAACTAAAGAAAGGTGACAAAAAAATGGGCATGGAAAAATACCGAATAGATCAAAGTAAGGGATTGGAGTTTGGATTGTATTCATTAGGTGATCATTTATCTAATCCTCAAACAGGTGAGCGGATTTCCGCACAGCAACGACTTAAGGAACTTGTTGAAACTGCAAAATTAGCTGATCAAGCAGGCATTGATTTTTTTAGTATTGGTGAAAGCCATCAAGAATATTTTACTACGCAAGCACACTCAGTTGTATTATCAGCAATAGCTCAAGCAACTGAGAAAATAAAAATAGGAAGTTCTTCAACCATTATCTCTACATCCGACCCAGTTAGGGTGTTTGAGGATTTTGCAACTATTGATCTAATTTCTAATGGTCGTGCAGAGATTATTGCTGGCCGAGCTTCAAGGGTTGGACTCTTTGAATTATTAGGTTATGATATTCGTGATTATGAAGAATTATTTGAGGAAAAATTTGAACTGTTACTACAAATTAATGAAAATGAAGTTGTCAATTGGAGCGGGAACTTTCGAGCACCTTTAAGAAATGCAAAAGTATTGCCACGACCAAAAGAAGGATTTATGCCGATTTGGCGAGCTGTTGGTGGCACTCCTGCTAGTGCTTTTAAAGCAGGCTTTCAAGGTGTTCCGATGGCTTTAGCAATGCTCGGTGGACCAGTATCACATTTTAAAACATCTGTTGATACTTATCGTCATGCTTTAACCCAAGCCGGGTATGATCCGGCAGATTTTCCAGTTGCAACAACAGGGTTTTTCTATACAGCCGAAACAACACAACAAGCATTAAGGGAATATTATCCTCACATCAATGAAGGGATGAAACGAACGAATGGACGAGGGTTTGCTAAGCAACTATTTGCACAAGGAGCGGACAAACGGAGTGTCATGCTTGTGGGAAGCCCTCAAGAAATTATTGAAAAGATATTGTATCAACATGAACAATTTGGTCATCAACGATACATGGCACAATTGGAATTTGGTGGCGTTCCGTTTGACAGGATAATGAAAAATATTGAAATCATTGGTACCGAAATTATACCGGCTATTAAAAAATATACAGCAAAACAATAGGAGGTAATAAGTGTGAAAATAGTAGGTTTATCTGGTTCCATTGTGGGTTCTAAAACTAGAACAGCAATGAATTACCTATCCAAAGAAATCTTAGAAAAATATCCAGAAGTAGAATTTAATCTAATTGACCTAGCAGATTACGATATTCAATTTAGTGATGGGCGAAATTATTTGGAATATGAAGGTGATACTGGATTCGTTACAAAACAAATAATGGAAGCAGATGCCATCATAATTGGAACACCTATATTTCAAGCATCTATTCCTGCTACATTGAAGAATATATTTGATTTGCTTCCTGAAAAATCATTTTGGGACAAAATCGTAAGTATCCTTGTTACCGCTGGATCACCCAAACATTATTTAATCGTAGAACAACAATTAAAACCGATTTTATCTTATATGAAAGCACAAGTTGTTCAATCGTATGTATTTATTGAAGAAAAGGACTTTTACAGGAAAGAAATAATCAATGATGATATTATCTTCCGGATCCAACGTTTAGTCGAAGATACAGTAGTGTTAACTGAAACCCATACGAATATTCGTAAGGCTAAGGAAGAGGAGTATGATTTTTAAGAAGAAAAAAAGTGACTCAGTTTAGAATGAAAGACAGGATTATTTCCTTGGAGGAAGATTCCTGTCTTTTTTTAAGTTGAATAAGAAAAGTTATATGTAACTCCAATTGTATTGTTGCACTTATGAGTAAGATAAAAGTACTGTTACAACAACTTTTAAGTTATTAAAACCAAATAAAATGGAATATACTGGATAATTCATTTCCTTTGAAAATGATATTTACAAGCCCTAAAACTCATGATAGAATACGAACATAAGGTTATCGGGTCATCTGATGAGTTGGCAACATATGAACTATCCGAGAATTGTAAGCGATTTAAATTGGGGTGAATTAATTAATTGGGGGGAGAAAAACAATGTTAAAGGGGAATGTAAGGGTACTTTGTGCTAGTTTAATAGGTAGTGCGATCGAGTGGTTTGATTACTTTTTATACGGTACGGTTGCTGCCTTAGTTTTTAACCAGTTATTCTTCGTAAGTGAGGATCCAGTATTGGGGTTAATTATTGCGTATACTTCCTTTTCAGTTGCTTTTTTCTTACGACCTATCGGTGGAGTCCTTTTTAGTCATATTGGGGACCGTTTAGGTAGGAAAAAGACGTTAGTACTAACGCTCAGTTTAATGGGCTTATCTACCTTTGGTATGGGGCTGCTGCCTACTTATCAAGTGATTGGTATTTGGGCGCCAATTTTTCTAACTTGTTTACGTTTCGTGCAAGGGTTGGCACTTGGTGGCGAATGGGGCGGTTCTGTACTGTTAGCGGTAGAATATGCACCGAAAAATAGAAAGGGGTTATTTGGAAGTGTGCCGCAAATAGGGATTTCCCTGGGATTGATTTTAGGTTCCTTGGTTATGTCGGTGATGACACTTCTACCAGATGAGCAGTTCATGTCTTGGGGATGGCGTGTACCGTTTTTATTAAGTGTCTTACTTGTTTTATTCGGTTTATGGATTAGGAAAGGTATTGATGAAACTCCCGCATTTAAAAAAGCCCAAGAGGCGGGTGAAATATCAAGGCTTCCGATTGCAGATACATTACGTTACCATTGGAAAGCAGTGTTAATCGCGATGGGGGCAAAAGTAGTTGAAACGGCACCATTCTACATATATGGAACATTTATCGTTTCTTATGCAACATCCAATTTGTCATTCAATGAGTCCGAGGCTTTGAATGCGGTTGTAATTGGCTCCTTAGTTGCTACGATTCTTATTCCGATTATTGGACATCTATCAGATCGAATTGGTAGAAAGAGAATTTACCTATTTGGTATTGTGGCGACTGTATTATATGCTTTTCCATATTTCTGGATGCTGCAACAAGGTTCGGTATTTTTACTTATTTTAGCAACGGTTATTGGTTTGGGATTCATCTGGGGTTCCCTCAATGCTGTCCAGGGAACGATGATGTCGGAATTTTTCCCGGCGAAAATACGTAATACCGGGATTTCGTTAGGATATCAGCTTGGTGCGGCATTTGCAGGAGGAACGGCTCCGCTTGTGGCAACAACATTATTAGCCACTTTTAACAATTCTTACGTACCGGTTGCGCTTTATATGATTTTAGCTGCATTAGTCAGTTTCATTGCGATTATTTCGATCAAAGGTAATGGTCAAGTGAAGGAGCAAAGTGATTCAAATCTTGAAGAAGTTAGCGGTTAAGTTTTGTTGGAAGGATTCTGTTTCTACTTCATTTAAAAACAAAATCGGCAAGGTATTATGCCTCGCTGATTAAACATTAAAATTTTGCCAGATTACTTTCTTTAGGAGTGAACCATTGTATCAAAAAATATAACAATAGATTATCATCACAACTAGAAGGGATTTAATAGATTTAAGAAATCCAACAACTATGAACAGGGGTTGAACATGAATTGGAATATAAAAAAATAAGAAAGCGAAAAATCTACGAAGAAGTGGCAGATTCTTTAATCGAGATGATTAAAAATAAACAACTAAAACCGGGGGATAAGTTAGATTCTGTTGAAAAACTGGCAAATCATTTTGATGTTGGTAGATCTGCTATTCGGGAAGCACTTAGCGGACTTCGTTCAATGGAGTTACTTGAGATGAGACAAGGGGAAGGGACTTATGTAAAGGATTTTGACCCGTCTAGATTCACTTTGCCTGTTACTACAGCTTTTTTAATGAAGAAAAACGATGTTAAAGAGTTGTATGAACTACGGAAAATATTAGAGGTAGGAACAGCCAGCCTTGCTGCAAAAGTTTATAAAGAGGAAGATTTAATGCCAATAGAAAAGGCACTAATTGTTATGAAAAATGCAAAAGATAATGATGAACTAGCAGCAAGTGCGGATACCGATTTTCATATGGCGATTGCAAGTGCAACACATAATCAGTTACTTATCAACCTAATGAGTAGTGTGTCCGATCTACTTACCGAATCCATTCGTGAAACAAGGAAAGTCTTGTTATATTCGCAGGGGCGATCTGAAAAGTTATATTTGGAACATGAAAGGATTTTTAATGCTTTAAAAGATAGGGATTCAGAACTTGCGGGGCAATGTATGCATGATCATTTAGAAGAGGTAAATAAAGATCTATTTAAACATATTGATAAATGGTAAGAAGCTATCTTGGTAGTCTACATAATGAAGAGGTGAGAGGTTTGAAAGTATCCTTATTTATTACATGTTTAAGTGATATGTTTTTTACAGACGTTGGAAAAAATACGGTTGAGATTTTAGAAAGAGCTGGCTGTGCGGTGGATTTTCCTGCATCCCAGACTTGTTGTGGTCAACCAGCTTTTAATAGTGGTTATTTAAAAGAAGCAAAACAATCTATGAAACAGATGATGAGGAGTTTCAGAGATTCGGAATATGTCGTAGGTCCTTCTGGATCATGTATTGGAATGTTAAAAGAATACCCCAAGATATTTGCGGGAGATAAAGAGTGGGAGGAGGATGCAAGGGATCTTGCCAATAAATCCTATGAATTAACGCAATTTCTTGTTGATGTTCTTGGAATAACAGATGTTGGTTCCACATTTAAAGGAAGAGTGACCTATCATCCATCATGCCATATGACAAGAATTCTTGGTGTTAAGGATCAGCCAAGGAAACTTTTGCAAAATGTTAAGGGAGTTGAATTAATTGAACTTCCCGTTGCAGAAGATTGCTGTGGCTTTGGTGGAACATTCTCGGTGAAAAACCCTGACATATCTCGGGAAATGGTAAAAGAAAAATCAAGGCATGTATCCGAGACAGGAGCGGATTACTTGGTTGGTGGTGATATGGGATGTCTTATGAATATAGGTGGAAGAATGCGTAGAGAAGGGAAACAAGTAGAAGTTATCCATATTACAGAAATATTAAATACTCACTAATGGATGGAGGAGTTTACATGAGCGTTAAAATTGGGGAAGCTCCGTATAATGAACGTATAACAAAAGGGATTGAGAATGATTTCATGCGTGAAGCCGTTTCTTCCGCACAAGGGAGATTTAGAGCTGGAAGACTTTCTCAAGCAGAAGAACTTGGAAACTGGGAAGATTGGCGCAGGTTAGGAGAAGAAATTCGTACACATACAATAGAAAATATTGATTTCTATTTACAGCAATTGAGCGATGCAGTTTCTAATAAAGGTGGAAATGTCTATTTCGCGGAGACTGCTGAAGAAGCGAACCATTATATTCAGAATGTCGTTAAAAAGAAAAACGCCAGAAAAGTAGTGAAAGCGAAGTCTATGGTAACGGAAGAAATTGGTTTAAATAAAGCGATAAAGGATTTAGGGGTGGAGGTAGTCGAGTCAGATCTTGGAGAATGGATTTTGCAGTTGGATGAGGAAGCACCTTCTCATATTGTTACCCCTGCTTTACATAAGAACAAGGAGCAAATCCGCGATATTTTTGCCAAAAAAAGAGGGTATGATAAATCCGATGACCCAGAAGAGCTTGCTGCTTTTGCTAGAAAGGAATTACGTAAAGATTTCTTATCTGCTGATGTTGGTATTACGGGATGCAACTTCGCTATAGCAGAATCAGGAGCAATTACGTTAGTAACGAATGAAGGAAATGCAGAAATGGTAACTACCCTTCCAGATACTGTTATCACGGTGATGGGGATGGAACGCATTGTCCCTACATGGGAGGAAATGGAAGTACTTGTTAGTTTATTAACGAGATCGGCTGTTGGACAAAAGTTAACTAGTTATATCACAACCTATGGTGGGGCGCGCTTAGAGGATGAAGTAGATGGCCCTGATGATTATCATCTAGTTATTGTTGATAATGGTCGTTCGAAAATTTTAGGAACGGAATTTCAAGCTGCTCTTCATTGTATACGCTGTGCGTCCTGTATCAATGTTTGTCCAGTTTACCGACATGTTGGAGGTCATGCATACAATTCCATTTATCCAGGACCAATTGGTGCGGTTATTACGCCGTTATTGGATGGATATGATGATCATAAAGAACTTCCTTATGCATCTTCTTTATGTGGTGCTTGTACAGAAGCATGTCCAGTTAAAATTCCATTACATGAAATGCTTATCCGCCACCGACAAATTATCGTGGAAAGGGAGAATAAGGCACCAATGACTGAAAAGATTTTGATGAATGGGTTTGCTAAATGGTCATCAAGTCCTGCCGCTTATAAAATAAGTACTAAATTAGCAAGGCCTGCTTTAATCCCATGGATCAAAGACGAGGACATGATTGAAAATGGACCAGGGCCTCTAAAAGGATGGACAGATGTACGTGATTTTCCTGCCCCTAGCAAAAAGTCATTTCGTGCTTGGTTTAAAGAAAGAGAGAGTGAACAACATGAACGTTCAAAATAAGGAGTCATTTTTAAATAATCTAGCCGATAGACTTAACAGGCCACGTCGAACCCAAGGGGTAGCACGGCCTGATTGGAGCGTTTATCCTCAATATGAAGTATTTAAAGGGGCATCGCAGGATGAATTGGTTGAAGTTTTAGAAAAACAGTGTGAAGCTATCCATACTGATTTTATACAAACAGATCAGATGGAATTACCAATAGTTCTTGAAGAAACGATTAGGAAATATGATGGAAAGTCGATTATAGTATCCAATGATCCTCGTAATGAGAAATATGGACTAAACCGTTTTTATAAAAATTTAGATGAAAATGTAAATGTTCATATTTGGGATCCCGAATTAGGAAAGGGAAATCAGGTAATTGCGGAACAGGCAGATGTAGGAATTACATTTAGTGATATTACATTAGCTGAATCCGCTACTGTGACATTATTTAATAATAAAAATAATGGCCGCTCCATTAGTTTATTACCCAAAACGTATATAGCCATTATTCCAAAAAGTACGCTTGTTCCTCGCATGACACAAGCAGCTAATCAAATTCATGAGGCAACGCTTAAAGGGGAGACTGTTGCATCTTATGTAAGTTTTATATCTGGGCCAAGTAATAGTGCGGATATTGAAATGAATTTAATTGTTGGAGTTCATGGTCCGATAAAAGCTACTTACATTTTAGTGGATTAAAATGATCACACTAACTTCAATAGGACATAGGATAGTTTTTAGACTTTCCTATGTCCCTAATCTCTTCTAAACTTTATATTATACAGATAAGAACCCCTTCGCCTTCTCTTCCGGTGCTTTTGTCAGCAAACTTACACTGATGAAAAGGATGGTTGAAATAAGAATACCCCAAAGTCCGGAAGCTAAACCTAAAGGCTTTATTTGCATCAATTCCAGGATAATAACAATGAATCCACTAACTACTACACTAGAAATAACCCCAGCTGCCGTTCCACGCTTCCAAAAGAACGCCCCGATTATGGCTGGTACAACTACTAACAAACCAGCGGAGGAAGAAACAGATAAAACTGCAATCAGGTTAACTTCCATTAGCGAAAAGATAAATGCTAAAGCTGCTATTACAGGAATGATAAATTTACCAACTTTAAGTTGTGCGGAATCACTTGTATTCTTCTTCACGTTCCCATATACATCCCTAGCAAACAAAGATGAAAGGGTAAGTAAAATGGAATCAATAGTCGAAATGGCAGCTGCCATAATTCCTACCATAACGATAGCCCCCAAAATTGGCGGTATTAGATCTGATTGAAGAACTAATGGTGTTGCCATGTCCGCATTTTCTAAATTTGGAAACATGATTAAAGCGGAATACCCCCAAATAATTGCCACAATCGTATAAATCAATCCAAATATCAAAAATCCCATAAGCATATGCCTCATACTTTTTAGTGATGAAGGCATGTACAATCTTTGACTAACCTGTGGATTGGATAAGCTAAAGAAAAACCAAGGTAGACTTAAACCTAAAAAGTTTAGAAAGCTAAAAAAGCCATTTCCAGGAACGGTTAAATATTGAGGGTATTTTGTTTCAAGTGTGCCAAAGAAACCGCTAAAACCACCGAGCCCTTTAATTAATACTAGCACTACAATAGTAGAAGTAATAATCATAAAAAGTGCCTGTAGGGAGTCTGTCCATGCCACTGATCTAATTCCTGCGATATAAGTGAAGAAAATAGCTAATGCTGTAGCAAGAATAACACCAGTAGAAAAGGAAATAGCATTATTTGTCACACCTTGTAATAAGTAACCAACACCTGATAATTGAACCGCGCTATAAGGAATTAAAAAAATACAGTTCGAGACAGCAACGAGAATTGCTACTGTTTTACTATCATAGCGATCACCTAACATTTCGGATGGGGTTACATAGCCAAATTTCTTACCTACTTTCCAAAACCTTGGTCCAAAAAAGGCAACGAGGGAAACCCCCATTAAATAAATCAGTTCAAAACCTAATGCTCCAACTCCACCATTATATGTAAGACCAGCAAGCCCTACTAACATGAACGCACTATAAGTTGTGGCACTATAACTAAGCGCAGATACAAACCCATTCATCTTTCGGTCTCCAAGAAAGTAACTATTCATGTTATTTTGTTTTCCAGACCTTGATAAAAATGCAATGAGAATGGCAACTGCGACATATATAACAATGGCGCTCCATACTAAAGTTGTACTCATTTTTCTTTACCCCAATCCTTTGTTATAAAATAATTAATCCCAATAACGATGACGGCTAGGATGATCCAAACAAAGAAACTCCCATACCATTTTGTCACATTTGTTAGTAGTGTATAGGGGAGGATATACGCTATAAGAACAAAAAATAAAATCATAAGCCCCCATTTTAATTCGCCTTTCAAAATAAAACCTACTTTCTATAAAAAATTTTTGTTAATAGAATAATAGATAATGCTTTTAATGTGGTATAGTGAAATATTTCACAATTTAGGTATGGAAAGGTTCGTAAATAGATGGTTTTTTATATCATAACAAATAGTGCCATTCTTTTCTATATTTAAATAAATTTTAGTAGATACCCCTTCTTAGACAAAAAATGAAACCACTCATCATGGTTTCATTTTGGATGTTATATTTTAAAATCCAATTTAATAAGTCCAGCTTCTTTCGCTGACAGTATGGCGATGATGGATAATGGACCGATAATAATCCAATGACACCAAGAAGTATAAACCTAACCATAAACCAATTAAAGTTGGAAGAGGAGGTAAACCAATTTGGTCTCCCATGACTTTAGGTTCAACCGTTCTACGTATGATTAATAATATTGCAGCTAAAACAAGCAATTGAATTCCCGTACTCGTATCTCCTGCTATTAAATCAAATAACGCCCAAGGTGCAAGGATAACAATGGAACCGATGATTGGGATTAAATCGATTATCCAAATAACTAAAGACATGACAAGTGCATTATGTGGAGAGATAAAGATCAGACCGATATACGTTACAATAAAAATAATAATACTAACGAAAAACTGTGCTTTCATAAAACCCGTAAAAAATCGAGTGGAACGTTGTAAAATATATTGGATTTTTTCAGCATTTTCTTCACGGAACTTGGAGTAAAATATTTTTCTATATTTCGGAAGATCCATACTTATTAAAAATAAAGCTATTAAATAGATAATAATAACAACTACTAAATTAGGAATTCCCTGTATCCAACCCGCTAGTATCGGTATCATTCCCTGCGCCATATTGGTCAACCATTCTAGAAGGTTAGAAATCTGTCCTTTCATTTCATTTATAAAAATAGGTGGAAGTCCCGCCGCAGTTTTATTAATATCCTCTAGTAGTTTTTCAATAAAGACATTGATATCAATAATGTAATAAGGTAATCTTTCTGCAAATCGTATTGTTTCATTTACGACTCTAGTGATAGCAACATAAAATATAAAGGCGATACTTAAAACAAACAAAAGAAATGAAATTAATACTGCAGGTGCCCTAGTTTTAAGCTTTAAATGTTTCTGCAGGAACCGAACTAAAGGTTCTAAGACGAAAGCTGTAACCGTGGCTAATATTAAAGGCATGAAAGCGGAAGAATAGAAATATAGAATAATTGCAATTAATATAAGTGAAACTGCAATAATAATCCGTTTGGTTGTAAAAAACTTAGCCAAATAAAAACTCCTTTCAATTACGAATACTTTTATTATATATGAGGTATCCAATTGTTCCCAATACTTAAGAAAGTAATTTGTTATATATTTTTTTCGCGTAATGACGAAATGAAGGATTTTTCTTGAGTTTTCTTTCTTTTACAAAGGATTCAAATTGCCTTTTACGTTCAAATTGTATTTGCTCGCTTTCCATCCCAGTAGCAAATTGATGTAAGTCTTTAAAGGTTAAATTTTCTTTTTCTTTCTCCTCAGGGATATATCCTGCAGTTTTGAGTATTTTAAAGGTCCTTCTAATTTCTGGAGATAATCCTTGATACTCTTCTCTTAGATTAAGAGGTTCACCTTTTCCTGGAAGGTTATCTAATTCACCATTTTCGATCGATTCTTTGATTCTTTCTTCTACTATATGATACAAGTTTCCTTGCCTTCTTTCATTGTTAGATAGATATTTCTAGTATTCATCAGTTTTCTAAAAATACAAGTTGTTAAAAGTATATCCTAGAGACTTAGATTTAATCAATATAATTAGGTATTTCCAGTGTTTTTAGGCTGTTTGACGAATAGATGATAGAGGCTGTCTTAAGTGAGTTTATTTAACGACAGCCCCTATTATTTATTTCGTATAACGGTTTGCGTAGGAGCTTGCTACAAAGGATTCTGGTTTTATTTTTGGTTCTACACCAATGGATTCCATTCTAGATACCATTTCGTTTACAAAGATTCTTGTTTTGTTTCGGTTGCCTGAGCCAATATCGAGATGTCCTTCGATAGTAAAGGAAGCACCTTTATAAATATTCGGCAAAATAATATCAATTAATTGGCTTTTTCTTTCTTTGGTAAACATGGATACAATTTCTTCTGTCAAAGTCGTTTCATAAGAAATACGTTCGTGAAGGTTTGTCATCTTACGAGGTACATTTATTTTTCGTATACATGCCCATGCCCCTTTTTTCTCGCGCTGAATTACTATTCCAGTAATAAATTTAGTATAATAGCCATGTACTTGTGAATCCGTTCCAAACATTAAACGGTAATTTCCATTTGGATCATTTCTCATAAATTGAACGATGTTTTCAAAAACTTGTTCAAATGACATGTTTTTTTGACTTAAATTTTGGAACGAATCATCTAACACCTTTAGTTTTGCCATAATTCCCTTCCTTTTTGTAAAGAATTAACGAGGTATAAATAAGTATTGTAACGGTCTGTTTAATACAGTATATTCACGAATTAATAAATACGACTATTTTCATATACTAATTTTTATGATTCATTTGAACTTTTTTGATTTAAGTGGATTGACGTTAGAAGAATATTTTATGTGAAGGTTATGAACGGTTAACATGTAAAAAGGACCCTGCTATTAAACAGAATCAACTATTATGGAGAATCGACATGAAAGAATATTATTATGATAAATTGTTTAATATTAAAACCCAAGATCACAAGAATGCCTATACCAATGGGAATACCATACATTACCATCCATATGAACCAACACCTTATGATGTATTAGAACTCTTGTTTACGATTTACCCTGTCAAACAGACTGACTATATTGTTGACTTCGGCTGTGGTTTAGGCCGTTTAAATTTCTATATTCATTACTTTTACCATTCATCCATTATAGGTATTGAGAGGAATGAGGAATTTTATAAAAAGGCGATTGATAATAAAAATCACTATATGGCAAAGACAAAAAGGAAATCGGACAAAATGTTTTTCCTTAATTGTTTAGCAGAGGAGTATGAAATTAAAAAAGAGGATAATCGTTTTTACTTTTTTAACCCGTTTTCGATTAATATTTTCCGAAAAGTAGTTAAAAATATACTGGTTTCCTTTGAGCAAAAGAAACGTGAAGTAGATATTATCTTATATTATCCACATGATGATTATATTTTCTTTTTGGAAAATGAAACATTATTTGAGTTAATATCCGAAATTAAAATACCAAAGATGTATGATAAGGATCCATATGAACGTATATTAATTTATCGTTTGAATAAATGTTAAAGAGACGAACAGCAGTAACAATCTGTTCGTCTTCCACTTATTCTTTAGCATTAGCGAATCGTTTGGTGCCTTCTTCTTTCCTCGTTACTTTTCGATACTTTTTAAACACTAATAGTTCAAAGGGATTGATGGAAGTAAATTCTCCTATAACTTGTTTATTACTAGATTGGATATTGCTTAGTGTAACAACCCATTTCCCCGATGATGGCAATTGTAGGGGGACTTTTTTGTTCGTAGGATTTACATAAATAGAGAAATCGACATCATCTCCCAATAATGTAAAACCAAAAATAGGGGCTGGTGTCACCAAAGGATGAAATCTCCTTCTTATTTCATCCTTTGAACTTAAACGAAAAACTTCATACTTTTTACGAAGAGAAATAAGTGATTTTACGAACTGAACATTATTATCTTCTAATTCACGTCTATCCCAGTCTAGTTGATTAATTTCATCACTAGATATATAACTGTTTTCCACACCTTGCTTCGTTCGAAACCATTCTTGGCCAGCATGAATAAATGGAATTCCTTGGCTTAATAGAGTTAATCCAGTTGCTAATTGATGCATTTTTTTGCGTTCTATTTCACTCGCATCCGGATTCGTTAATAAAAGCCGATCCCATAGGGTATGATTATCGTGACATTCCACGTAATTGATCGTTTGATTAATATTCGAAACAAAGGGAATACCGTATTCCTCTAATACCGATCCTGTCACCAAATGAGCCATTCGCTCCACATAATGCCCATTTCCATTCACATAGCCAGTATCATGGTGGAAAAATAAATTTCCTTTTAGTGTATCTCGAAATAAATCATTAAAGTAACCAACCCGATTTAACTGATGGGAATTTTTATTTGTTGCTTTAAGATGAGAAGGTAAAGCAGTATCCAATTCCCAGCCTTCTCCTAAAAGCATAATAGGGGTAGTCTCCTTTTTACAGCGTTCTTGAATTTGTCCCATTGTTTCTATATCGAGAGCTCCCATCAAATCAAAGCGAAAGCCATCTATTTGATATTCCTCTAGCCAAAAACTTATCGTATCCAGGATAAATTTCCTCACCATCTGTCTCTCCGAAGCAATGTCATTACCAACACCAGTTCCGTTACTAATCATTCCATCTGGATGATATCGGAAATAATAGCCAGGAACTATTTTTTCAAACGGAGAATCCTCCATTACGAAAACATGATTATAGACGACATCTAAAATAACGGAGATTTCTTCTTGATGGAAGGATTCTATCATTGTTTTACATTCATTGATTCTTACGATAGGGTCTTTAGGAATGAAAGAATAACTCCCCTCAGGAACTTGAAAAAATAACGGGTCATAACCCCAATTATAAGAAGTATCTGGCTCTAGTTCATTTACTCGGGCGAAGTCATTAATTGGCAGCAATTGAACATGGGTCACGCCCAAATCTTTTATATAGGATAGAGCTGTTGAGTAACGATTGGAATTGGTAGTGTTTTTCTCTGTTAGCCCTACAAACTTGCCTTTATTTCTTACGCCGCTATTTTCATGAATGGTTGCGTCCCTTACATGTAATTCATAAATGATGGCATCCTGTAAACTCTTTAATGTTGGTCTGGAAACTGTACTATCTTTTAATGATTTTGTTCTAGTGAAGTCAACGATGATTCCTTTTTCACTGTTTGGGAGCATCGCTTTCGCATAAGGATCATTGACTAAAGTAGATTTTCCATTCAATGTTACTTCATACATATAAGAACAACCATGCCAGTCTCCATCTAATGTTAAGGTCCACACCCCTCTGTTTTGTCTTTTTAAAGGAAACTTTTTATCCCCATCTAATTCCACTTTTACCATGGTTGCGGTAGGGGCCCATATAGAAAAGGTTGTTGAAGCTGGTTGGCAAATAGCTCCAAGCTCTACATCCAAGTTGGAATAGTTTTCGTCAAACCACTTCGTTCGTACAATGGCTCCAGGATAGATAGGAATTTTTATTTCATTCCATAATAGGAATAAATTCTCCCCGATTGGTAGTTCCTCATGATAACGAATTCTAGCTTTCGAATGGTTTATCTTTTCGGCTTTGGTCTGGATATAACTCTGTTTGTTTTCAATGTAAATGAATGGGGATTGCCCATTTACAAATAAACTCTCCATGTCGCCTATTACAGTTATTTCATGAATATCGTCTATCCACGCAACCTTGTTTTCCAAAGAAAGCAACTCCTTTAATAAACTATACACTTCTTTAGTATATGTAATAGTGAATAAAATGGAAATATAAACTATTAGGAAAATTATAACCATTTAATATCCCGTTTAAACAAAGTTTACAGATAATTAACGTCATTCGACAAAACGTGATGCATTGCAGTTTTCGGGGTCATTAATTGTCGAACGAATCTTCTGAAAACTGATTGAAGTGAATGGTTATTCATCTTATAATTAACCGTGTATTTGAAGGATCGATTATATTTTTGTCGCTAATCAAGATCTTTGCTTATTTAAACTAGGAGGATATGCACTCAATGAATTACCATATAACCGAACAAGATATCTATTTATTTCATCAGGGAACAAATTATCGCAGTCAACATTTTTTAGGTTGTCATTTTATGGAATGGGGTGGCAAGCAAGGGTTTCGCTTTGTAGTATGGGCTCCAAATGCAAAAGAGATATCTGTTGTCGGAGATTTTAACGACTGGAATGGTGAATCTCATTTTTTAGAGAGGTTAAATCATGAAGGGCTTTGGGTTGGCTTTTTTACAGACGTTAAAGAAAACCAAGCATATAAATATCGAATTATCTCTCCTTCAGGTGAGGTAAGAATGAAGGCAGATCCATATGCTAGGAAGTCAGAGCTTAGACCGGGTACGGCCTCCCTAACATTAAGTCCCTCCACATATAATTGGCAGGATGATCATTGGAGTAAAAAGAAGGAAGTTTATAATCCTCACACTTCCCCAATTTCTATCTATGAAGTTCACTTAGGTTCATGGAAAAAGAAGGAATCAGGAGAATTTTATACATATAGAGAGTTAGCAAAGAAGTTAATTCCCTATGTTAAATCTCTTGGGTATACACATATCGAATTATTACCCTTGGCTGAACACCCATTTGATTTATCTTGGGGATATCAAATTACTGGCTATTTTTCTGTTACGGCGAGGTATGGAAGTCCTGATGATTTTAAGTACTTCGTAGATCATTGCCATGCAAACGAATTAGGAGTGATTATGGACTGGGTTCCTGGGCATTTTTGTAAGGATGATTTTGCCCTAAGGAGATTTGATGGAAAGCCGCTTTATGAGTACGCCGATCCGAAAAAGGCAGAGAAATCAACTTGGGGGACACTTACATTTGACTTTGGTCGTCCAGAAGTACAAAGTTTTCTAATCTCAAATGCATTATATTGGCTGGAAGAATATCATTTGGACGGAATTCGCGTAGATGCTGTAGCAAGTATGTTGTATTTAAATTTCGACCGACAAGATTGGGAAGAAAAGATCTATAACACGTATGGGGGCGAAGAAAATTTAGAAGCATATGCCTTTTTACGTAAACTGAACGAAGTAATTTTTTCCTATGAACCTAGTGCGTTAATGATGGCAGAGGATAGTTCCGATGTACCACTCATAACGGCACCTACTTACTCTGGTGGAATTGGCTTTAATTTTAAATGGAACATGGGTTGGATGAATGACATGTTATCGTACATGAAAAAGGACCCTGTCCACAGAAAATGGCATCATAATTTATTAACCTTTTCTTTCATGTATACACATTCAGAAAACTTTCTATTGCCACTTTCCCATGATGAAGTTGTACATGGGAAAAAGTCTTTACTAGATAAAATGCCTGGAGACCAATGGCAACAGTTTGCAAACCTAAGATTGCTATATGGATATATGACCTGTCATCCGGGGAAAAAACTAATATTTATGGGGGCTGAGTTAGCTCAATATGCTGAATGGAAGGATAAGGAACAGTTAGATTGGCATCTTTTAGATTATCCATTACATCATGGAATCTTCCAATATGTTAAAGAACTAAATCACTTTTACCTAAAGAATCCAGAACTTTTTGAACTTGATCACGACCCAGATGGTTTTGAGTGGATTGATCCACACAATATAGATCAAAGTATTATAGCTTTTAGAAGAAAGAGTAAAGATAAAGAAATTATTATTGTTTGTAATTTCACCCCAAATGTATATTACGACTACAAAGTTGGGGTTCCAACTTCAGGAATCTACGAGGAAATCTTTAATTCTGACCAGAAAAAATATGGGGGGTCAGGACAACTGAACGAGAATAAACATTTTAGTTTTCCTGAAAAGTGGCATGGGCTAGCCCAACATATAAAGATAAAGATACCGCCACTAGCAGTCACGATATTTAAAAAAGTAAACAACTAAACGGAGTGTTCAAAAAGGAGCGATGTTTTTTGAGAGAATGCGTAGGTATGCTTTTAGCAGGGGGAGAAGGAAAACGATTGGGAGCATTAACCAATCAAATAGCAAAACCAGCAGTACCTTTCGGAGGAAAATATAGAATTATAGATTTCACTTTAAGTAATTGCTCCAATTCAAATATCCAAACTTTGGGAGTACTGACACAATATTCACCATTGGAACTTAACAGACATATTGGAAATGGGAAGCCTTGGGATATGGATCGTAGGTATGGTGGTGTTAGTGTATTATCGCCGTATACAGCTAAAACAGGTGGAGATTGGTATTCCGGAACTGCTGATGCTATCTATCAAAATATTCATTTTATCAATCAATATAATCCTAAATATGTTCTTGTTATTTCAGGTGACCATATCTATCAAATGAATTATCAAAAGCTACTCAATCAACATATACGGACGAAAGCAGATGCAACGATCTCCGTAATCAAGGTGCCTTGGGAAGAGGCATCCCGTTTCGGTATTTTAAATACAACAGATAGCTTAAGAATTTATGAATTTGAGGAGAAACCAGAGCATCCACAAAGTAATTTAGCTTCTATGGGAATCTATATATTTACTTGGGAAACATTAAAAGCATATTTAATTCAAGACGCAATGAGGAAGACATCTAGTCACGACTTTGGAAAAGATATTATCCCTGCAATGTTAGGTGATGAAAAACGCCTATATGCATACGAATTTGATGGGTACTGGAAAGATGTCGGTACGATTCAAAGTTATTGGGAAGCGAATATGGATTTACTGAATAATGAGCAGAGTGGACTTTCTCTTGATAATAATAGCTGGCGTATTCATACGCAAGATTCGAATTATCCTCCACAATTTATCGGTAAAGATGCGACGGTGAGGCATTCATTGATTAATTCTGGTTGCTTTGTTTACGGGAAGGTTGAAAAATCTGTTTTATTTAGTAATGCCAAAGTAGAAAAGAGTAGTACCGTTTCACAGTCTATTTTACATTCGGGGGTAAAAGTAGGGAGAAACTCAAACCTTCATCGGGTCATTGTGATGGAAAATACAGTGATTCCTGAAGGGACTAATATTCATGTCGGTGATAATGATGAACCTATGGTGATTAATCAGGAAATATTAAATGGTATGTTGGCAATGACGGGAGGAGGAAAACAATGAAAACGATGATGGGTTTAATAAATTTGGAGCATGAACATCACGTCTTTAATGAATTAACTTATTTCAGAACCCATGCTTCTATTCCTTTTGCCGGTAGATATAGAATGATTGACTTTGCTTTATCCAATATGGTTAATTCCGGTATTAACGAAGTAGCTATTTTTGCTAGATCGAAATACCGCTCTTTATCAGATCATTTGGGTACAGGGGAAAATTGGAATTTGGATCGCAGAAATGGTGGATTATATATTTTACCACCGGATTGGAATGATCCGAGTGATGTTTCAAAAGGAGATTTACAATTTTTCCATAATAATAGGGACTATTTTAATCGTGGGAAATCTGATTATGTATTAATCAGTGGAAGCCAATTTACAGCAAATATAGATTATGATGAGGCCTTTAAATACCATATTGATCGCGGCGCTGATGTGACACTAGTTACAACGGTGGCTGAGGAATTAAGAGAAGAGCATATCCCATATTTTCGTATTTGTGCGGATGATTTAGGTTGGGTGGAAGATATAACGAATGAGCAGACAAATCCATTGTTATTTACAGGTGCCTACATTATTAATAGATCTTTATTAATGGAATTAGTGGATGATTGTATTGCGTATAATCGGGATCACTTTTTTGTTCATGGAATAAAGGAGAAGTTAGCGGATCTTAGAGTTGTTATGTATCGATACAAGGGTTACGGAGCATTTATTAATTCCATCGAAAGTTATTACCGACATAATATGAACCTATTAATTGAGGATAATTATTTAGAGTTATTCTTCAACCCTCCATTTGTGAAAACAAAAGTATCGAGTAATCCACCAGCGAAATACTATAATCCTTCGAGTGTCAAACAATCCATTCTAGCTAATGGTTGTGAGGTCGAGGGGGAAGTGGACAAAAGCATTCTTTTCCGTGGGGTCATCGTGAATGAAGGGGCACAGATTAAAAACTCTATTATTATGCAGCGTTGTACGATTGAAGAAGACGTATATTTAGAAAATGTAATCTTGGATAAGGATGTTCATGTAAAGAAAGGGCAACGAATTATCGGGTCTAAGGATAAACCATATGTTGTGGCAAAACGGAGTGATATATAAGGATTTTTGAATAATAATTGGAAAGGGAAGATATGGAATGGAGAATATATTATTTGTTGCCTCAGAATCGACACCTTTCATAAAAACAGGAGGGCTGGGTGATGTAATAGGTTCGCTCCCACAAGCTTTGAAACAAGAACAAATGGAAGTCCGAGTTATCTTACCAATGTATGATGAAATTTCGGCTGAATGGAAAGAAAAAATGGAATATGTAACATCCTTTGATGTCCCTTTTGGCTGGAGAAATCAGGATGCAGAAGTATACACATTAAAACATAATCAAGTAATCTATTACTTTGTAGCAAATGATTATTATTTCACCAGAAAAGGGATCTATGGATATTACGATGATGGGGAGCGGTTTGTTTATTTTAGTCATGCCGTTATGGAGTTTTTAAATCAAGGATTATTTAAACCGGATATTCTTCATGCACATGATTGGCAGGCAGCTATTGCAGTCGTATTGGCAAATATTTTAAAACCAATTAATGATATGAAAACAGTATTTACCATTCATAATATTAAGTATCAAGGCATGATGCCAGTCGATATTTTTGAGGATTTCTTTAATTTGGATCGGGAGCATATTGGTGGGTTGGAATGGAACGGGATGTTAAATTGCCTCAAAGGCGCCCTGTTCCATGCCGATAAAATTACAACAGTAAGCCCAACCTATGCGGAGGAGATTAAATATCCATTTTATAGTGAAGGGTTACACCAAGTTCTATTAGATCGAGAACGAGATTTAGCTGGAATCTTAAATGGTATAGACCCTAAAGATTATAATCCAATGACAGACCCTCATGTTTCATTTAATTATCGTTCGGCTCGTTCGAAAAAAGTAGAGAATCGATTAGCACTTGGTGAAGAACTTAATATGGAAATGGATTTAGGTATGCCTTTATATGTTATTATTTCTAGATTAGTGGAACAAAAGGGGTTCCATCTCGTTCAGCATATTTTAGATGAGTTTTTACAAGAAGATGTACAGTTCATTGTTTTGGGGACAGGAGATCATGAATTTGAACATTACTTTTCGGAGGTTGCTAATCGTTATCCTGAAAAGTTCAAAAGTTTAATTACTTTTGATGAAGGATTAGCTAGACGGTTATATGCAAGTGCTGATTTCTTCTTAATGCCCTCCCAATTTGAACCATGTGGCTTAGCTCAGCTAATTGCTTTACAGTATAAAACAGTACCAATTGTACGTGAAACCGGAGGACTTAAAGATACAGTTACCTCTTATAATGAAATAACGGGAGAAGGTAACGGTTTTAGTTTTACGAATTATAATGCACATGACTTACTCCATGTTCTTAAATATTCGTTAGAAATTTATCATGATCATGAGCAATACCAACAGTTGATTCGAAATGTAAATAGGAGTCAATTTACATGGAAAAATTCCGCAGAGAAATATGTGGAACTATATGAAAAACTAGTACCAACCCCAATATACGGTTAGGGAGAGATGGCTTCTTGTCACAATTGACAGCAAATGATTTAAAAGAAAAGCTTAAAAAGAAATTAATCACCGAAAAAGGAGTGGAAGTAAGTACTGCTTCTAATAAGGATATTTATTATGCGCTTGCATCTATTGTGAATGACGAAATTATGCCAAAATGGTATGAAACAATTAAAAGATATCAAGATAAAAATTTGAAGCAAGTGTATTATTTATCAATGGAATTTTTAATTGGAAGATTATTGGAAAGTAATCTTCTTAATAGTGGATTGTTGAATATCGCGAAAGAAGCACTTGAAGACCTAGGCTTTTGTTCTGAACTTGTGTTTGCAGAAGAAAGGGATGCGGGACTTGGTAATGGAGGACTTGGGAGACTCGCTGCTTGTTTTTTAGACTCATTAGCCTCTTTGTATTACCCTGGGCATGGGTTCGGTATTCGTTACCGTTATGGATTATTCGAACAAAGAATTATTCATGGTAACCAAGTAGAGCTACCAGATTATTGGCTAAAAGAACCGTATCCCTGGGAGACGAGGAAGGAAGAAGAGGCATTTGTTATTCAATTTCATGGTAAGGTACATATGTTCAAACGAAATGATGGTTCCTTAGAGTTTAAATATGAGAATACTGATAAAGTACTCGCCGTACCATATGACATACCAGTTTTAGGATATCAAAATGAGGTTGTAAACACGTTAAGACTTTGGAGCGCGGAACCAGTGGCTTATCAGGAAGCTGGGCAAGAAGAAAATAGTGAATTTTACCATGATTTGGATCATCAACATTCCATAGAACAAATCTCAGGTTTTCTTTATCCAGATGACTCCAATTATGAAGGAAAAGAATTGAGATTAAAGCAACAATATTTCCTTGTTTCTTCAAGTATTCAAAATATTATTAGAAGCTTTAAGAAAAATTATCGACTTCCCATCAGTAGACTACCTGAAAAGGTGGTCATTCAAATCAATGATACACATCCCAGTCTTGCTGTTCCAGAGTTAATGCGGATTTTGATGGATGAGGAAAGATTGGATTGGGATACTGCATGGGAAATTACCACTCATGTTCTAGCTTATACCAATCATACGACTTTAAGTGAAGCATTAGAAACCTGGCCAGAAGAAATGATTCAAAACTTATTACCAAGGATTTATATGATTATTGATGAAATAAATGAGCGCTTCTGTAAATCGATATGGTTTGATCATAAGGAATTGCGGGATAAAATTCCTGACCTTGCTGTTATTGCATATGGTAGGGTTCATATGGCAAGGCTTGCTATTGTTGGAAGCTTCAGTGTGAATGGAGTTGCAAGGATCCATACCGAAATTTTAAAGAAGCAGGAAATGAAAGATTTCTATACTTTATTTCCTAATAAATTTAATAATAAAACAAATGGGATAACACACAGGCGTTGGTTATTACAAGTAAATCCAAAGCTTTCTAATGTTATTTCCGAAGCTATCGGAACGCAATGGATTAAACGACCTAAGCAACTGATTAGTTTATTAAAGTATTCCAATGATAAAGCTTTATTAGAGAAGTTTGATCAAGTAAAACACGAGAATAAAAAAATACTAGCTAATTATATACATCAACAAACGGGCATTCTTGTAGATGACCAGTCTATTTTTGATGTACAAATTAAACGATTGCATGAATATAAACGCCAATTACTTAATATTTTCCATGTTATTTATTTATATAATGAATTAAAGGCTAATCCTAATCAGGATGTGACACCGCGTACCTTTATTTTCGGGGCAAAGGCGGCTCCGAGTTATCATTTGGCAAAGGAAATCATTAAGTTAATCAATACGGTAGCCTCTATCGTTAATTATGATAAGGATATTAATGGAAAGTTGAAAGTAATTTTCCTTGAGAATTACAATGTCAGTCTTGCAGAGAAAATAATTCCGGCGGCAGATATTAGTGAACAAATATCTACTGCAAGTAAAGAAGCTTCCGGGACTGGAAATATGAAAATGATGATGAATGGGGCTGTTACTTTAGGTACAATGGATGGTGCTAATATAGAGATATACGATTTAGTAGGGGAAAATAATATTTTTATATTTGGACTAAATGCGGACGAAGTATTAGATTATTATCAAAATGGTGGCTATAATGCCCGTGATATTTATAATACAGATGACCGTGTTAGACTTATTCTAGACCAATTGAATCAAGGCGAATTTGGAATCCATAATATTGAATTTAAAGATATCTTCTACAATATTCTCTATCATAATGATCCGTATTTTGTATTGAAAGATTTTGAGACTTATCTTGAAGCGCATGAACTTGCGGAGCGGGCTTATCGAAATAGAACAACATGGATGAATATGAGTGTTACGAATATTGCTTACTCCGGTAAGTTTTCGAGCGACCAGACCATTCGTGAGTACGCAACAGATATTTGGAAAATTAAACAAATGGATTAAAAAAAACGGACGGAATCTAATAATAGGTTCCGCCCGTTTTTTAGCCGATAAAAAATACTAAAATATCTCTAACCTTTCTATTCTCTGAACTGCTTCTATTAAGCGATCTTCATCTACTAGTAAGCCAACTCGAATATATCCCTCTCCATATTCTCCAAAACCTTTACCGGCAGCAACCGCTACATCTGCTTTGTCTAATAAAAGATCAGCAAACTCTTCGCTACTATACTTTTCTGGGACAGGTAGCCAGGCAAAAAAAGAACCTTTAGGTGCCTTCACATTCCAACCAATTCGATTACATTCTTGTATAAAAGCATTACGTCTACCTTCGTAAAGCTTCATTAATTCATCTACGCAGTCTTGCTCGCTTGTTAGGGCTTTAGCACCGGCGTATTGCACTGCTGGGAATAAACTTACAAATAAATGGTCCTGGAGTAAGTTAATGGCTTCAATCATTTTTTTATTTCCTACAGCAAAGCCAACTCTCCAACCGGCCATATTATATGTTTTTGATAGAGTATATAATTCTATTCCAACTTCTTTTGCACCGTCTGCCTGCAGGAAGCTAACAGGCCTTTCTCCGTCAAAGCCAATTGCTCCATATGCAAAATCATGAACAATTCCGATATTATATTGCTTAGCCAGTTCAACCGTATCCTGGAAAAAGGCAATGTCTGCAGTAGCGCCTGTGGGATTATTCGGATAATTTAAGTAAAGAAGTTTAGCATTTTTCTTTTGTTCTTCTGTTAATAGATCATAATCAGGTAAAAAGTTGTTTTTTTCTAGCAGTGGCATCGTTTCATATTTAACATTCGCTAATGGAACCCCAGATAAATAGTCAGGATAACCTGGGTCAGGTAGAAGCATTAATTCTCCTTCATTCATTACAGCAAGTGGTAGTTCAACTAATCCAATTTTAGTCCCAAAGAGAACAGCCACTTCTGTATTGGGATCTATTTCAATATTATATTCCCGTTTGTAAAAGTCAGCTGCAGCTTTTTTAAATTCATACGTACCACTAAAAGGAGAGTATTTATGAGACTTTGGGTCGGTAGCTGCATGTTGTAAAGCCTCTACAATATGCGAAGGTGTTGGTTGATCTGGATTTCCTTGCCCGAGATTAATGACATCACGGCCTTCTTCTATAGCTGTATTTACTTTTTTAACTAGAGTAGCAAAAAATTGCGTTGGTAATTGTTTAAGTTTGTTTGATATTTCCATTCTAATACCTCTTGTTTATTGTGAATTAACTAAAATGGTATAACTTTTTTTTACAAATGTCTATAGTATTTAAAGTCCTATTCTACTTAAATTATCAAATTAATCACTCTAGACAAAAAATATTAACTTTTTCTCTGTAATATATTGCATTTTGCTAGAAATGATAGTATGATAGGGTTCATCCGATATATTGCACTTTAAATACTTAATGAAAGTTTGGATTAATAAAACAACTCAGGGGGAACCTTTAATGAAGAAAAAGCTATCAACTTCTAATTATATTGCGATAGGATTTATGCTATTTGCATTATTCTTCGGAGCAGGGAACTTAATCTTCCCAGCACAGCTTGGTCAATACTCCGGGACAAGCTTAACACCAGCTATTATAGGATTCTTAATTACAGGAGTAGGATTACCACTTCTAGGAATCCTTGCTATGGGATTCTCGGGAAGCCGTGATTTGCAGGATTTAGCTAGCAGGGTTAGTCCTGGATATGGTGTTTTCTTTACATCTTTATTGTATTTAACAATTGGAGCGTTTTTCGCAATACCTCGTACTGGTACAGTAGCTTACGACGTAGGGATTAGTACTTTTGTTTCAGAAGGATCTCAACAAATTGCACTATTTATTTTTACATTAATCTTTTTCGTAGTTGTACTGTTATTTTCTCTTTATCCTGCGAAACTTGTCGATAACGTTGGTAAAATATTAGCACCAGCTCTTGTGTTATTATTAGCAATTCTTTTAATTACAGCACTTGTTAATCCGATGGGAACGCAACAAGCACCAGAAGGATCATATGTAAATGCTGCATTTATGACAGGGTTCTTAGAAGGATATAATACAATGGATGCCTTAGCAGCCTTAGTATTCGGAATTATTGTAATTAGTACGGTTAAATCATTTGGTGTGACTTCTAAATCAGAAGTACTAGCGGCTACAGCAAAATCAGGTGGAGTTGCTATCATGCTTTTAGCAGTAGTTTATGTTGGTATTGCTTATCTCGGTTCTATTAGTACTGGAAGACTTGGATTATTTGATACAGGTGGACCTGTTCTAAGTGGATCAGCAGAATATTACTTCGGAACATTGGGATCTATTATGTTAGCTGTTGCTATTATTCTTGCTTGTTTAACTACAGCAATTGGATTAATCATAGCAAACGCTGAATATTTTCATAAATTACTTCCAAAGATTAGTTATAAAATGTTTGTAGTTATCTTTACTGCTTTCTCTTTTATAATAGCAAACTTTGGTTTAGCTAATATCATTGGATTTTCTGTTCCAGTATTGATGTTCCTATATCCATTAGCAGTTGTATTGATGATATTAACGTTCTTGTCACCATTATTTAATCATGCACGTATGGTTTATGTAGCAACAACCATAGTTACCTTTTTGATTAGCATTTTTGATGGACTAACAGCTCTTTGCGATTCATTAGGTTGGGATAACTTTGGTTGGATGGTACCAATCTTGAAATTCTATGAGCAAGTATTACCACTTTATGGCATCGGTCTTGGTTGGTTGATACCAGCATTGATTGTTATTGCGATTACAGGTATTATTGCACGTATTCAAAAAGTGTCTAAAACTCAAGAAGTTCACTAAATTTAGGAATAGGTTATTTTAAGATACTACATTAATAAAGCTAAATATAATCAACATAGAAAAACGCTTCGAGTCTTTTTGCTCGGAGCGTTTTAAGATTAAACTGGTCGGACAGTAATTTCATTGACATTGACATAATCAGGTTGTGTTACTGCATATACGACTGCTCTTGCGATATCTTTGGTTTCCAGTTTCTTGCGTTCGGTGTTCCATGAATTATTTTTGCTTGAAGGGGTATCGACCATGCCAGGTGAAATATTTGTTACACGGACACCAGTTTTCGCAAGTTCCTTTTCTAATCCTTTGGAAATGGTCTGAACAGCTGCTTTCGTTGCGCTGTAAACAGTACTTCCCTTTGTTACTTCAAATGCGGAAACAGAGGCGATGTTAATAATATGTCCACTGGAGCGCTCAAGCATTGACGGTAAAACGGAATGAATGCCATAAAGCACGCCTTTCATGTTTGTATCAATCATTTGCTCCCATTCTTCTACTTTTCCTGAACGAACGGGGGCTGTTAACATTTGGGCAGCGTTATTCACATAAATATCGACATGGTTAAATACTTCTTGTGCTTGTTTTACTAGTTTTTCGATATCCTGTCTATTCGTTACGTCTGTTTGAACAGTAAGCACTTCACCGTTTCCGTGTTCCTTGATGGCATTCCGTAGTTCATCGAGCTCTTCTGTACGGCGTGCAGCCAGTACAACATTTGCTCCTTCTTTCGCTAACTCCTTCGCAATACCAGCACCAATCCCACTACTAGCTCCTGTAATAATAGCTGTTTTTCCTTGTAATTTCCCCATCCTCATGGCCTCCTATATCTATTTCTTATCAAGAGTGTAACATGCGGGTAGGGGAGAGAAAAACGATTAGCCCTAGCTTTATTAAGAAAGAAGCTAGGGCGATTTTGTATTTTATAGAGGTTGTTCAAAAAGTCCTGCCCTCCTTTTTGAACATGTACGATTAGTTTATATCTGGAAATAGTTCAATGGTACGGAGCCAATTATTCTTCATAACGGTATTTAGTTGATCAACATCTTCATTTTTTATTAAATTTATGATGGCTTCATGATCCTGGATAGAATGCTCCGTTAGGATGATGGAATTATGAAAAAAGAGTCTTCTAACATGTGCTTGTAAAGATTCTATAATATTTTTAATGTATGAATTATTAGCAGCATCCACGATAATATCGTGAAATTGTTCATCAATTTTTAAAGCGGAATAGTAATTTTTTGAATGAATCGCTTCCGCAAAACGTTTATTCGTATTTACAAGTGAAGTAAGTATTTCTTTACTCATGTTTTGGATAGCCAATTCTGCAGATAAGGCTTGTAATGCAGCTAATGGCGGTAGAAGATCTTTAATTGAACTCCTATCTACTTCCGTAACCTGTGTTGCTTTACCCGGGAACATCTCTACAAAACCCAGTGCCTCAAGCAGCTGTAAAGATTCCCGTACCGGAGTTCTGCTAACACCCAAGGCTTGCGCAACCTCGGTATCATTTATTTTTTCCCCCGGGAGAAGTGTCCCATCGATAATCCATTGTTGGAGTTGGCTAAATGCGCTTTCCTTAGCAGATTTCCTTGCTGGCTTTTCATGATTTATTGGTATTGGCAAAACGATATCCCCCCCAGAATATTTATAGAAGTTGTTCAAAAGGCCCAGTAAAAATGACATACCCCTGTGTAGGGGCAGCGTTGCAATAGGACGTTGCGACTTTAGCCGACTCGGTCCTTTTTATTCTCCCTTTCGAACACACATTTATATTAAATTATTATACTACAAGTTATCCCGGAATGTAATATGCAATATATTTCGTATGTGTCAAGTTTTTCTCGGTGTGTCTTTCACACCAATATTTCCGGCACTCTATTTTTGTACACTTTTTCGGCTA
>NZ_JAHHXM010000040.1 GCF_019037185.1 Oceanobacillus caeni | reverse complement strand
TTCTAGAAATCTTTAATTTCTTTGCAATCTTAGTGTTTGAGAAACCTATACTCTTTAAACGATGTATTTCTTGATAACCATCCACTTTTCCACTCCTGTCCTCTCCCTTTCGATATACTCAGCCTAAGTATACCGAAAGGTGTTTATAATTACTAAACTGTTTAGTCTTATTTGGAGAAAACCGTTTACTTTTATTTGTGGAAAACTGTTGAGTCTAGTTTAGCAGTTACAATACTATTTAGTGAAATCTAGATAGTATCCACGGTTTTACTTAGTTCTGATGAAAAAGTTCGCCATCTCCTACACCAAAATGTTTTTACAATTGTACAATTGGAAATCTCATTGTTTATTCTTCATTACATATATCCTACTTAGTTATTAAAGACCCATATAACCATTTGACTATGAACCATTTTCCTATTACAATATAATTATATTGACTCAGACAATATTTATAGGTAGGTGATCAATTGTTAGGTTTAGAATACATCTTAGATCTCTATGGAATGCAACACATCGAATTAGCTGAAAAGCTCGGTATCAAAAAGCAAAATATTAACCTCTGGATTAAGAAAAAACAAAATATCTCTAAAAGACACTTACCTACTCTCGAAGAAATCTTTGGTATAGAGGCTAAATATTTTTCTAAGGAATTAACCGATTTAGATAAACTGGAGATTCAAAAGGAAAAACTAAAACAAGATCTCCATCCTGTTATCATGAAACATGAGGAACAATTTTTAATTGGAGAAGAAAATGATCTCGTTGAAGTTCCTATTTATGATAAAGATGAAATAAATCAAATTGAGCATGATATTGAAAAGGCAAAGCTCATTAAAAAGTTCCGAGATATGGTTAACCGTGCAGAACATCAACCTTACTTAGATACATTTAAGTTAGTTTTGGAACTTTTAGATAAAGCACAGCATGAACCCACATTTCATAAGACGATAGAGGGATTGGCCCATTATCTAGAGGTATTACCAGACTGGGTGTCAACAGGTCCTGAGCAAGATGAGTTTGAAAGTGAATTATTTGAAGTACTAGATGATTATAACTATTAAAAAGGAGACTTATAATATGGAAACAGCAATGATAGGATTCGAAGAAACACTATGGAAAGCCGCAGATAAACTACGTGGAAGTATGGATGCATCAGAATATAAACACGTTGCATTAGGATTAATTTTCTTAAAATACATTTCTGATAAATTTGAAACGAAATATAACGAGTTGGTCGAAGAAGGCGATGGATTTGAAGAGGATCGTGACGAATATACATATGAAAACATCTTCTGGGTTCCTAAAGAAGCACGTTGGGACTTCATTAAAGACCATGCAAAAGATCCGAGAATTGGGCAATACATTGATGAAGCAATGATTGCAATTGAGAAAGAAAATCCAACATTGCGAGGGGTATTAGATAAGCGTTATGCACGACCAGAGCTTGATAAACGACGTTTAGGTGAACTGATTGACTTGATTTCAACCATTAAACTCCATAATAAAGAGGAAAAGGATTTACTAGGACGAATTTATGAATACTTCTTAGGCAAATTTGCAAGTGCAGAGGGTAAAGGTGGTGGAGAGTTCTATACACCACAAAGTGTCGTTCAAACATTGGTAGAAATGATTGAACCATACGAGGGTCGAATCTATGATCCTTGCTGCGGAAGTGGCGGTATGTTTGTTCAAAGTGAAAAATTCGTAGAACGTCGACAAGGTAAAATAGAGAACTTATCAATTTATGGCCAAGAGTTGAACTCCACAACTTGGAAGCTATGTAAGATGAATCTTGCTATTCGTGGACTTGAAGGTAATATCGGAGAACATCATGCAGATACATTTCATAATGACTTGCATAAAAATTTAAAGGCGGACTATATCTTGGCGAATCCTCCTTTCAATATAAGTGACTGGGGAGGAAATGAATTAGTAGATGATGTTCGTTGGAAATATGGTACACCTCCAAATGGAAATGCCAACTATGCATGGCTTCAACATATGATTTATCACCTAGCACCAAATGGCGTAGCGGGGATTGTTTTAGCAAATGGTTCATTAAGTTCAAACACATCGAATGAAGGGGAAATACGTAAGAACTTACTAGAAGCAGATTTAGTCGATGCTATAGTTTCATTACCGGGGAACTTATTTTATTCCACTCCTATTCCTGTTTCTTTATGGATTTTGAATCGAAATAAAAAAAATAATCCTATGTATCAAAGTAGAGAAAAAGAAATTCTCTTTATTGATGCTCGAAATTTAGGACAAATGGTTGACCGTCGTATACGTGAATTAACCGAAGAAGATATTCAAAAAATTGCAGGAACCTATAGAAATTGGCGTAAAATAGATGGTGAGTATGAAGATATTAAAGGTTTCTGTAAATCAGCTACCTTAGATGATGTTCGTGAAAATGGATACACGTTAACACCCGGTAGTTATGTGGGAATAAGTGATGTAGAAGAAGACGACATACCTTTTGAAGAAAAAATGGTAACCCTCACAGGTGAACTAAGAGAACTATTTGATAAATCACACCAAATAGAAAGTGAATTAAAGCAGAAATTAGGAGGGATTGGGTTTGACATCTAATTATTGGAAGAAGGCTCCTTTACGGGAGCTTACTTTGAAAGTAGGTAGCGGTGCAACACCACGTGGTGGTTCAAATAGTTATGGAGAGTCCGGAATTCCCTTTATTCGCAGTCAAAATATATACAATCTTAAATTTGATAACAGAGGTATTGTATATCTAAACGAAGAGCAAGCAGAAAAACTAAATAATGTGAGAGTATTAAAAGATGATGTTCTGTTGAATATTACTGGGGATTCTGTTGCACGTTGTACTAAAGTGCCAGAAGCATTTATTGGGTCAAGAGTAAACCAGCATGTGTCAATTATAAGAACTAAACAGGAAGAATTAGATCCTGATTTTTTGATGTATTACCTAAATAGTCCATATATGCAGAGATATATGCTATCCCTAGCTCAATCAGGTGGTACAAGAGCGGCACTTACAAAGGGTATGATTGAGTCTTTTGAAGTCCCTTTGCCAAGTTTACAAGAGCAGAAGGCAATTGCAAACATTCTTTTAAATTGTGACGAAAAAATTGATACGAACAATGAAATTATTGGAAAACTGGAAGAGATGGCCCAAGCGTTATTTAAACATTGGTTTATTGATTTTCAATTTCCAAATCAAAACGGAAAACCTTATAAAACAAGTGGTGGAGAGATGATTGATAGTGAGTTAGGAAAGATACCGAAAGGTTGGGAAGTTGCATCGCTAAAAGAACTTGTAGAAATATCAAGCAAAAGTGTTAAGCCCCATGAATATCCTAATAGATTGTATGAACATTATAGTATCCCTGCTTATGATGAAAATAAAGAACCTGAGTATCAAGAAGGAAAAGAAATAAAAAGTAATAAATATGTAGTAAATAATGAAGTAGTACTCGTTTCTAAGTTGAATCCAAGTACGAAAAGAATATGGAAACCATTAACTAAATCTAATGATGCGATATGTTCTACTGAGTTTATTGTTTATGTTCCAAAAATGGATAAAACTTTATCGTATGTATATGAATTCCTAAATAATGACCGATTTCAAAACTTATTAATATCTAATGCTACTGGTTCAACCGGAAGTAGACAAAGAGTAAGACCTAAAGAAACATTAAAATATAAAATAGTTTTACCTAAATTAGAAATAATTCAAAAATATTCTGAATTGGTTAGTTCAATTCATAGTCAAATAGCTATAAACAAGATACAAAATCAAAAACTAAGAGATTTAAGGAATGTCTTGTTACCAAAGCTCATGTCCGGTGAAATTCGAGTTCCCTATAATGAGGAAATGTTGGAAGAAGTTTAAAAAACAATTAATCCCAGTGGAGAAAGGAGAGGTAATATTGGTTTTTTTAAAAAATTTTACTGAAGATAAACTTGAAGAAGCAGCAATTGAAATTCTTCAAGAGCTTGGCTACGAATATATCTTCGGGCCTGAAATTAGTTCAGATGGGGAACGAGCTGAACGGAAAGATTATCGAACCGTTATTTTAGAAGAGCGTGTGAAAGATGCTTTATTTAAGAATAACAGGCATTTGCCACACGATGCCTTGGAAGAAGCATTTCGACAAATTATTGCATTTAATAGTCCTAGTCTTGAGGAAAACAATCGCTATTTTCATAAACTGATTACTGAAGGTATCGATGTCTCATTTCATAAAGATGGCCAAAATCGTTCAATGAAGGCCTTTCTAATTGATTTTGATCATCCATCTAAAAACGAATTTCTTGTTGTGAATCAATTTACTATTGTTGAAAAAGAAGAAAGACGCCCGGATCTAATCTTATTCATTAACGGTATTCCTTTAGTTGTTATAGAGCTGAAGTCTGCTTCGGATGAAAATGTAAGTATCGATAATGCCTATGCACAGATTCAAACGTACAAACGCGATATACCTTCTTTGTTCTACTATAATGCGTTCTGTATCTTATCAGATGGTATTAATGCCAAAGCAGGAACTATTACCGCGAATCAAGAGCGCTTTATGAATTGGCGTTCGGTAGACGGAGAAAACATTGAACCGTTGGAAGTCCCTCAATATGAAGTCATGTTGAGAGGAATGCTTTCTAAAGATCGTTTGATTGATATCATTCAAAATTTTATATTATTTCAGGAATCCCATGAAGAAGAACGCGATGAAAAAGGCAGCAAAATTGGGGATAAAAAGACAATTGCTAAAATTATGGCTGCCTATCACCAATACTTTGCAGTTAAAAAAGCTGTTGAACATACGAAAACAGCAACAAGTGAAAATGGAAATCGCAAAATCGGTGTTATTTGGCACACTCAAGGGTCTGGGAAAAGTTTTTCGATGGTTTTCTATACGGCACAACTTGTTAATCAGCTAAATAACCCTACAATTGTGGTAATTACAGACAGAAATGATTTAGATGATCAATTATTTAATACCTTTTCTAAATCACAGGATATATTAAGACAAGCACCAAAGCAAGCGGATGTACGAAAGCTCAGTGAAGAACAAAAAAAACAACAAGCTAATGAAAAGTCTAAAGAAATAAATGGTCTATACGAACTTTTAAATGAACGACAATCTGGGGGTATTATTTTTACTACTATTCAGAAATTCAAACCAGAAGAAGAAGGGGAAATGCCAGTCCTAACTGATCGTAGAAATGTAATTATAATTGCGGATGAGGCTCACCGAAGTCAGTACGGATTTTCTGCAAAAACAAACAATAAAACAGGCGATGTAAAATATGGTTATGCAAAATATTTGCGCGATGCGCTTCCAAATGCCTCTTTTATCGGTTTTACAGGCACACCGATTGAATTAGAAGATAAGTCCACTCCAGCTGTATTTGGTAATTATATCGACATTTATGATATGACAAGAGCAGTTGAAGATGAGGCAACAGTAAAAATTTATTACGAGAATCGTATTATACGTTTGGAAGCTAATGAAGAGGAATTAGCTAGAATAGATGAAGAATTTGAAGAAATAACTGAAGACCAAGAAGAGTCTACTCGTGAAAAATACAAGTCTAAATGGTCACGCCTTGAAGCCATTGTTGGTTCTCCTAATCGAATTAAACAATTGGCAAAAGATATCGTTTATCATTATGAAGAGAAGGCTAAAACAATTGATGGAAAAGCGATGGTCGTGTGTATGAGTCGCCGAATTTGCGTAGCCCTTTATAATGAAATCGTCAGTATTCGTCCAGATTGGCATTCTGATGATGAAGATAAAGGTAAAATTAAAGTAGTCATGACAGGTAGTGCAGGGGACGAAGATGTACTACAAGCCCATATAGGTGGCAAGAAACGTCGTGATCTGTTAGCTAAACGTATGAAAGATAATAGCGATGAATTAAAAATTGTTATTGTCCGTGATATGTGGTTAACAGGCTTTGATGTACCTTCTATGCACACTATGTATATTGATAAACCGATGCAGGGCCATAACTTAATGCAGGCAATTGCACGGGTTAACCGTGTGTTTAAAGATAAATCAGGCGGAGTAGTGGTTGATTATATTGGTATATTAGAAAGCTTAAAGAAAGCATTAAATCAATATACCGATAGTGACAAAAAAACTACTGGTATTGATACATCCGCTGCCGTAGCTGTGATGAAAGAGAAACTTGAAATTCTACAAGACATGATGCATGGCTATGATTACTCGGCTTATATGGGTAACTCACAAGCTGGACGTATTCGTGCAATAACTGGTGGAATGAACCTTATTTTCGGTAAGAATGAAAAGGAACAAAAGGATTTCAAACAGACCGCAACAGAATTAGCAAAGGCCCACTCACTCTGTGCAGCAACAGACGAAGGAAAACAGGTTGCTATGGAAGTAAGTTATTTTAAAGCGGTTAAAGCAAGTCTTAATAAGCTCCAACAAAAACAGCCTAAACGTAAATCCAAAAAGGAAGTAGAAACTCGTGTAAGTCAATTACTTGAACGTTCAATTATTTCCGAAGAAGCAGTGGATGTATTTGAAGTTATGGGCTTAAAACATCCTGATGTTTCTATCTTATCTGAGGAATTCTTAGAAGAAGTTCGATCTTATGAGCATAAAAACTTAGCCGTTGAAATGCTCAAAAAGCTGCTTGAAGGCAACATTAAGACAATGGAAAAACGCAATCTAGTTAAATCCCAGAAGTACTCAGAAAAGCTAAAACAATCATTGAATAAATATAAAAACCAAGCAATTACCAATGCCGAAGTAATGGAAGAATTAATTCAAATGGCAAAAGATATGAAAGTAGCTCGACGAGAGGAAGAGGACCTTGGATTAGATGAGGATGAAATTGCATTCTATGATGCTTTAACTTCTGAATCTGTTGTTAAAGAATTAATGGAAGATGAGGTATTACTTAAAATAGCCAATGAGTTGACTCAAGCGATTAGACGCAACATGACAATAGATTGGCATGTAAGAAAGAGCGCCCGTGCTGGCATGAGGCGAATTATTAAAAGGCTTTTAAGAAAATATGATTATCCACCTGATCAAGCGAAGAAGGCATTAGAAACAGTAATGCATCAAGCGGAGTTGATGGCGGAGCATACAGAAGTAACGGATTGGGGTATACAAGCAGCGGAATCAAAAGGTGAATATAGATTATAACAGCGGATGTCAGTCATTTTAGAAAAAGTTAGGTGAAGGAACTTTTATTAATGACTGGCATTTTTTGTTTGTGAGTGACTGTTCCTATGTTATAGGACAGATAATCTTAAATATAAAACTAGTAATTTAAGGAGGTGATAAAGATGGCTGTTAAACATATACCAACTGGAATTGTTCATAGTGGAACAAAAGGTGGAAGCACTGGTTGCGGATTCAATACGAAGGAAAAATCAAGTCACTGGGTAAATACTAGTTCCAAAATTACTTGTGATAAAAATGGTTGTAAGAAATAATCGTAATATTAATATTTGGAGCTTAGGGTAATTTTAACAATATAAAAACCTAGCTTCATAGAGGTTCATAAATAGAATATAAGTATTTTAGGTTTACTATATAGTTAATAAATGTAAAAATAGATAGGGAGTTCCCCTTATTCTGAAATCTATCAGAAGGTTCCGTTTAAAAAAGGAACGTGGCTAATCAACAAGGTTTCAAGGTAAACCTTAAAGAAATGTGATGTTTGACGGCAGCACATTTTTGGCTTTTTTCGTAAAAGTGAAAATGTAATTATTTTAAGGGGAACTCCACATTATATATATGCAAATATGTGATGGGAATGAACTAGATGAACGAAGAACAAATAAAAAGTCTATCTAATAAAGTCTGGATTACTCGAAAGTGTAGAATTAATACTTCTGATAGGCTGGTTTTTACTAACAAGGTTACCCAGTTTTTAATTAATTACTATACACTAGTGATTTTGAGTATATCCATTTGGTCATTAAATACCACTGATAACACCCATTTTTCCCTTTTCACAGTAATAGCATCACTTTTCTTGTTTGGAATAACTGTCGGTGTAAATTCACTAAATTATAGAGAACGAATTATCTATTTAAAAAATTGTTATATAAAACTTGATGACTTATACGCTGACTTGGAAATCTTATTATCTGAATTGCCTTTTATTGAAAAACAAGAAGGAAAAAGAAGGTTTATTGAGATTAGAAATGAATATTCTAAGGTTCTTGAAAGCGTTGAAAACCATAATGCTTATGACTTTTTAAAGTTTCAGATATTTAATCAAAAAGATCTTATAGATTATAAACACTACATACGCTATTTTCTGTATAAATTGTATTATGGGCTTATTTTTATAGTTCTATTATTAGTTCCATTTTCACCTATAATATTAATTATTAAGGATTGGATATAAAATGAGTGCTTATAAAGACTTTAATAAATTATTTCAAGATAAACAAATTGAAGAAATATATAATGAAAAAGTTAAACTAAAGCCATCGACAGGACTAGATGGAATTAATAAAGAAACTTTTGAAAAGGATATTGAATCTAATATTAAGATTATTAACAGAAAAGTAAATAATAATACTTACAAGTTTACTCCTTATAAAGAAAAGTTAATTAATAAAGGTAGAGATAAGGTACCAAGGGTAATTTCAATACCAACAATTAGAGACAAAGTAACGTTAGCAATTTTGCACAAAATATTATCTAATGCATTTGCTGGAGATATAAATCTAGAAATAGTTCAAACTGTTATTTCAAAAGTAAAAACAACAATGAATAACTCTAACTATAATTATTTTATTAAGATAGATATTGAAAAGTTCTACGATAATATCAATCATGATATGTTGATTAGTAAAGTGAGAAGAAAGGTACGTAAAAAAGAGTTGATAAACCTTATTAGTAATGCAATTAAGACACCTACTATTTCCCCAACAACAAGTAAACCATACATCCAGAACAAACGTGGTGTTCCTCAAGGATTATCCATATCAAATATCTTAGCTAATATTTATTTGAATCAATTGGATAAAAACTTCAATAATCAACATGAGTTTGCCTATTTTAGATATGTAGATGACGTACTTATTATTTGTAATAAAGATCATAAAGAAAAGATAGAAAATAAACTGGAAAAGCATATTAACAGTCTAGAATTAAAATACAATAAGGATAAAAAACAACATGGATTGTTATCACAGGAATTCTCATTCTTAGGGTATAATTTTATTGATAATGTGGCGGGGATTAGGGAACATAATATTTTTAAATTAGAGAAATCATTAGTAGAGGTGTTTACTAGGTACAAATATTCAGATTTTAAGAGAACTAGTGAATTTGTATGGAATTTAAACATAAAAATCACTGGTGGAATTATAGATGAGAATAAATATGGTTGGTTATTTTTTTATTCACAGATAGATGATTTAAGTATTTTATATAGGCTGGACTGGTTTGTAGAAAAACTATTTAAAAGGTTTGAAATTCAAAATATAAGTGAAAAAAGTATAAAGAAATTCGTTAGAACTTATCATGAAATCCTTTTTAACCGTTCAGGAAGTAATTATATACCCAACTTTGATAAGTATGAAATTAAACAAAAAAAGGATTTATTAATAAATGTTTTTAACCTAAAGAGACTAAGGAATGCAGATGATGAAAAAATTGATAGGAATTTCAGAAAATATATATTTAATAGCCTGAAAAAACTAGAGCAAGATATCCAGCATTTATCGTAGATAGTTTGTTAGAGTTATATGTAATGATCGATATGATTAATTAAAATCAATAACCTATCTGTTTGTACTTCCTAATAATTGGTTAAGTTGTAGCAAGTTACTGAGGACTAAAGTTTGATATACTTATTATATAAATAGTAATTTGTAAAAAATAGGCATCGGTACAACACCAATGCCTATTTTTGCCTCTCAAATAATAAGGGTGAACTGTATCATAAGTGAATAAAAGGTTAGTTGGCTAGTTACAAAAATACGGTTAATTCCACTGGTTGAGTTGTGTATAATTAAAATTGAAAGGCTCAAAAGTAACTTCATTATTTGTAAGCCTGTTTCCATATAGGTATTTTGCTAAATAGAGGAATAGCATGAAGCAACTTTATATAGAGCAGAAGGAATTCAGTTTAAGTGGCAAGATTACGGTTAAGGATCATCAGGAGTGGGAGTGGTAACATGAATGAAAGGAAAGACATTTTAAATGCTTGGATTACGATAGAGCAACTATCCGAGGGTTCTATTAATAAAAGGGACAAATCCTTAAAGCGTTTATATACAGCGGAGGAGGACTGGAATAAGTTTTTTTCAGACTTCTTAACGAAACAAAAAGAACAACAAAATGTATCCGATAAGTTTTTTAAGAAGTCGGGCTTAGTATTATATTTTGATATTTTCAATTTCCAAGAGGTTGTTGATATATTGAGGGAGAAATACAAGATTGCTAAAACCTACGAAGAAGTTAGTAACTCTGAGAAATTCACCTTCTCTTTATATTTTGATAACCAGTTAAATTTTATAGCAGACAAATTATTCCTTACGATGAGCGGTTATATCCGCCAACATGGTGATTTACCGAAGGATTTTCTAAAAGTAGAAAACTCATTTAGAGAAGATTTGAATAGGAAATTTGATGAAGATTTTAATACCACAATTTCTGTACTTTTACAAAAATATAATGTTACCACAGAAAATTTCCGCTATGCATTTGTGAAAAACTTAGATAATGGAGATGTAAATCTACATTCTTTCTTTATTGAAGATCTGAACAAAGCAAAGACAATCACTAATAAAAATTTGGATCGATATTTTAATGGCTTTTCTGGATGTAGAAAAAATCTAGATAGTAAAAAGGAATCAATTCATTTTAATTCACATATTTTCAAGTCAATATTACAACCTAAATTTTATCCGTTGGGGCGGTTCCCAAGTAATCCTGATCATCCGCTTTCGTTCATGCAACAGGTTGCGATAAATCTAGCTTTAAATAATGAAAATGATATTCGTAGTGTCAATGGGCCGCCGGGAACTGGGAAAACAACACTGTTAAAAGATATTTTTGCTGATTTAGTAGTACAACAGGCAGCGGAAATCTCAAAGCTTTCTAATAAAAGGATTCAAGGAAGTCTAGTTTATTGGCAAAATGCTAAACTTGGCGTTTTACCGCATTCCATTTCAGATAAGAATATTATTGTAGCAAGCTCAAACAATGGAGCGGTTCAAAACATTGTGAAGGAGTTACCAAAGAAAAAAGAGGTTGCTAACGATTTTCAAAAGCAACTAGATGAAGCAAGTTATTTTAAAGATATTTCTAATTCTAAATTAACCGGTGAAGGTTTCGGAAAGGATCGCGTGATTAAAAGTGAGCTTTTAAATGATGAAAATTGGGGTACCTTCTCGTTGGAAGGTGGAGCGTCAACAAACATTAACAAGTTACTTTTAAATATCGAAGCAATTGAAAAAGATTTAGAAGAAAATTATCAAGCGAATACAGGTGTATATCAAGAATTTACACGTCTTTATGATGAATTAAAAACTGAAAGGGAAAGAGTTCAAAAATATAGCAAGAAAATGTATACTCTTCAAAAATTAAAAACCAAGCATGAGGAGCAAGCCATTGCTTTTGAACAAGAAGAAAAGAAGAAACGAGCAAATTTGATTTTACAGGAAGAGGAAACAAAGCGCGAACTTGAAAGACTGAGACAAGAAAAGGTAAATCTCCAAAGGGATTTATCAAATACTTCCATTGAAATTGAAAATTTAACTAATTTACAAGTTCAAGCTGAAAGAAATTATGAAGTAGTTACTTCACAAAAGCCAAGTTTTTTATGGTTTCAGAAAGTATTTAATAAACCAAAGGTTGAACAGTACTTTGAAGATCTTAATAATGCGAATGATCATCTAAACCACCTGTCTCAACAAATGACCAAATTGTTGAATGACCGCATACAACTCGAAAATGGATTAAAGAAAAATGCTACAAAAGGTGAGTATGCCCAAAAACAAATTCAGGACACAAGAGCTGACTTCAATCGATGGATGACTACTCAACAAAATGATTTAAAAAAATTGGAACAAGAAATTGCTTTATTGGAAAGACTCAAACGTCAAAGCGGCATAAAGGAACTAGATTTTTCACTATCGTATGATGAACTTCAAAAGTCTAATCCATGGTTTACTAAGCAGTTCCGTATTTTACAATCAGAGTTATTTATTTCAGCCTTAAAAGTTAGAAAGCAATTCCTGTATGAAAACAGAAGGAATTTGAAAGTGGCAAGAATTATCTGGAATAAACAGTCTGAATACATTGGAAAGGAGAATGGAGATCAGTTAATTTCAGAATCATGGCAATGGTTGAATTTCGCTATCCCTGTTGTCAGCACTACGTTTGCTAGTTTTGGTAGAATGTTTAAAAACCTTAATGAAAATTCAATTGGTAATCTATTCATAGATGAGGCTGGTCAAGCATTACCACAGGCTAGTGTTGGGGCAATTTTTAGGAGCAAAAAGGTTATGGTCGTTGGGGATCCATCGCAAATAAAACCAGTAATGACGTTAGACTCAAATGTTCTGACCTTAATTGGAAGATATCACAAAGTTGATGAAAAATTTGTCTCAGCTGATGCGTCTACACAAACAATTGTGGATGCCACAAGTCAATATGGTTTCCAAAAAAATGAGGATGAATGGATTGGTATACCACTTTGGGTACACAGACGTTCGAACTATCCGATGTTTACAATTTCAAATGAAATCTCGTATGATGGGCTGATGGTACAAGGTATATCAGAAGATAAATCACAAGGAAAATCACAATGGTATGATTCAACTGGAAAGGCAAATGACAAATTTGTTAAGGAGCAAGCTGACTTACTGAAAGGTCTGATTGCTAGACGCTTGCAGGAAGATCCAGGTTCAGCAGAACAAATCTATGTTATATCCCCATTTAGAAATGTAGCTTATAAACTTGCACAAGTTTTAGATGAAATTAACTTCACAAAACGAGAACGTGGGAAAATAAAAAATATTGGAACTGTCCATACCTTTCAAGGGAAAGAAGCAGAAATTGTCTATTTTGTTCTTGGAGCGGATTCAAACAGCAGTGGGGCGGCTAGATGGGCTGTTTCTGATCCAAATATGATGAATGTTGCAGCTACACGTGCTAAAAAGGAATTTTACGTTATTGGCGATAAGAAATTATATGCCTCACTCGGTAGTGAAGTGGCAAATAAAACGATATCGATTATTGACGACTATAATAGGTAATTAAATGTAAAGTACCGTTTGTCATAGTAATTTGAAATAGTTTATTACTCTTTTGTTAAATAAATACCTAGAATTTATTGGGGATATACATAGCGGCATTATCCATGCTTACGGTGTGTTGGAGGAGAAGCAAACGATCATTTATACCCCAACTCCTCCTTCAACTGCTTAATCTTCATCCGAACGGCATCCGCATCTTTCGGGTTTACTACCATACTTTGATTCTTTTTCTCCAACCGATTTTTCTGCTCCTTTTGTTCTTTAAACCAATCAGGAATTACTTCACGCCTCCCATTAGGAATATAATGATAATGTCGCTTTTTCCTATTTCGAAATTCCATATCATCGGCCCTTACCGCATTCATATTTCGAATCCCTTTCTTTTCCCATGCTAGCAATATACTTTTTACATTGCCCCAACTCGTCTTATTTCTCTCCAATGCACGTTTCATCGCCTCCATCACTAACGTTTCTCCCACATCTCCTACCCAATCATTCAATGAATCCATCACGAATGGACTTAGGGCACCAAAGTTATCTTGATAGAACTTGAATACACCTTTTTCCTCAGACTTTGGCTTCGTACCCGCTACCACTGCCGTTCCCCTCTGTTTCCTAACGCCTTCCACTTGTTCAGTTGCGTTTCTCTTAGCTGATTCCGTCCTAGTTGAAGTCTTATCCGTTTCCTCTGCATCTTCACCCGAATCTACTCGTTGTACGACATCATAGTTTTCTATCAAACTAATCATTCGGTAAACGGGTGCTTGATTACCCCCTTTAGGTTCGTGGGTAATGTATCCTTTTTCTTTTAGCTCTGTTCTCGCTCGTTTAAAAGCAGATTCGTTCAAACCTGCTTTAATCCGTAATACCGCTCCCGCTACACGAAATTCGCGCTTCCACCTTGTCTTGTTATTGATATGCATCAACGCATGCCATAAGGCAATAGCCGAGTTGGTCAGTGGATTGTATTCGATTGATTCATAAAAGGCATTTATTTCCTTTATGTAGTTCATTTTTATCTCCCTTTCTTTTGTTCCGTCCATCCTATTGTCACTATGTCGCCTTCGTATCGCCATGTCCCCAGGTTTTCACATCTTAAAATACGCCCGTAATTTCCTTTTCCACGTAGTTTTCTTTATTTTGTTCGTCATTGGTTTTCTTTCGGATTAAATCGATGAGGAGATTGCGAATGGTGTAAATGAAGTAAGTGGCGAGGGGGCCTTTATTTGGTTCAATTTTTGATAGGCAATCTACATGGCATACAATCATTCTGAATAAAAGGCGTCAAACGGATCCTGGATGCCAAGCTTGTGCATATGATAATAAATACATTTCTCATTTTTCTTGAAAATATCTTTAAACAGATCATCATTTTTCTTCAAGTTCAAAACTTCCATTTTTTCAGTGTGGCAAAACGTAATGTCGAATCTATCATAATCAAACCGATTAAAACTGTAAAGGTTGCTAACTTCGCATTTTCGACAAACATCGACATAATTCTACTAGATTCTCTCCTGTTTTTCTGCAGAAATGACGTTTCTGCAGGAGGTTTTGTAAGTTAGACAGTTTTTACACTTTTTTCTCACTTTCTTTGTCATATTTTGTCGAATAAAAAAGCGCCCTTTCAGAAATCCATCTGCAAAAGGTCGCGCATTCGTAGTAGATAGTATTATGTTTTATTTCGTTTTGTTTTGTTTATATAATGTGCTCGCATTGTGGTTCGCTCTGTGGTTCATTGTTCGGTCTATACTTTGGTCAATAAGCCGTCTATGAGCTTGTAGATAATATTGAACTAACTTTTTAAAGAAGGGGTTTAAGAACATTTTTGATGCATTAACAGAGGGAATAAGGATAATAGGGACAAAATAAGGATATTACAAATCAAAAATGTTATTGGAATAAGGAACCATTCATATGTTGAAGCACCTCAAAAAATATTTTTAGAGGTGCTTTATTTTATCCTACAAATCGGTACGGTGAACTTATCTATGAGTGAATAAATTAGTTAGCCAATTCAAGAAATACCGTTAATACCAATGTTTTATTTGTGTATAATTAAAATTGAAAGGATACGAATATCAAAGGAGGCATAGCATGAAGCAACTTTATATAAAGCAAAGGGTATTCAGTTTAAGTGAAAAGTTCACAGTGAAAGATCAGCAGGAAGAGAATGTTTATTTCGTGGAGGGTAGTTTTATGAAGATCCCTAAGACCTTCTCCATTAGGAATAAAGCAAGTGAGGAAGTTGCGCTTATTACGAAAAAGGTGTTTAGCTTTTTACCGAAGTTTTTGGTGGAGGTGAATGGTCGAGAGGCGTTAACGATTAAGAAGGAGTTTTCCTTTTTTAAAGCACGTTATACTATTGATGCGGCAGATATTGAGGTACATGGCAACTGGTGGGACATGAACTTTCAGGTGTACCAACAAGGCGAAGTTGTTGGAGAGGTGAGTAAAGAGTGGTTCACTTGGGGTGATAGCTATAAGGTTCAAGTATGGAAGGAAGAGTTAGAGACTCTTATTATTGCGCTTGTAGTCGCCGTTGATTGTGTGAAGGCTGATCAATCAGCTGCTGCTTCCTCAGTAGCACCGAGTTAAAAAAGGATGATTGATAACAATAGATGCAGATCTTAGGGATTATGGAAAATGGTGCCAAAGTAGAAATAGATGAGATATAATAGTATCTAAATAGAAATTAATTTATTTCTTTAGAATGGAGCATCAACATGGAAAAAAGGAGTATTTCGGCTAAGGATGTAGCGAAACTTGCAAATGTATCTCAATCTACTGTTTCACGGGTCTTTACTACTGGAGCTAGTGTTTCTGAAAAAACCAGAAAAAAAGTATTGGAAATAGCAGAAGAATTAAATTATCGACCTAATGCTTTGGCAAGAGGCCTAATAAAACAAAAGACAAATATGGTTGGATTGGCAATGAAGGATATTCAAAATCCTTTCTATCATGAAGTTTTAGGTATGTTTACACAAAAATTAAGAGCAAAAGGGTACAGTGTGTTATTTGTATATACAGAAAATGAAGAGATTCAGCAAGATGAAATTAATCATTTTCTTGAATATAACGTGGAAGGAATTATTGTCACCGATGCTCTTTTATCGTCTAAAGTAGTTACTAAACTTCATGACAATAACATTCCAGTAACATTATTTAACCGGTATCATAAAGATCTGGAATGTAATTCGGTTTCTTGTGATAATATTAATGCTGCAAAGGAAATTGCTAAGTATGTATATGAAAAAGGGTATCGGGATATTGTTTTTATTACGGGTAAAACCAATACATCAACAAGCAGGGATAGACAAAAGGGATTTATGGACTTTTTTAATCAGAAAGGGATTCAGATTACTATTCTAGAGGGCGATTATACATATGATAAATCCTATTATCTTACGAAAGGCATGATTGAAAGCGGCCATCAGCCTGAGGTGATTTTTGGAGCTAATGATATTACAGCGATAGGTGCTTTAGATGCATTAAAGGAAAAAAATATATCCATTCCAGATGAAACTATTATAATTGGATTTGATAATATAAAAATGTCCTCGTGGCCAAGCTATATGCTGTCAACATGGGCACAACCGATGGAAAAGATGGTAGATGAAACAATAAATCTATTGCTAACAGATCCCAAGACTATTAATAAAAAAGTATTAAAATTAAACGGTTATTTTATCCACCGAAACACAACGAAATAATATGAAAATAAAATTTTTATTGACAATTGAAACCGCTATCGTTATTATTTTTATAAAGCTATTTGATATAGCTTTGGTATTTTTTGCATACGTATGCAATTTAAAAAGGAGAGATTTTATGGCAACTTATATTAAAAAAGGGAAGATTGAAGAAGATATTCAGAAAGATGACGCTAAGGTATCTGAAATCGTCCGTTCAACTATTAGTAAAATTGAAAATGAGGGAGATAAAGCTATCAGAGAACTATCGGTGAAATTCGATAACTGGAGCCCAGATAGTTTTCGCCTTACTAAGGAAGAAATTGAGGAAATTTGTGCAACTATTCCTGAACAAACTGTGAAGGACATTGAATTTGCACAAAACAATATAAGGAAATTTGCACAAGAACAACGAGAGTCTATGAAAGATATCGAGGTAGAGATGATGCCAGGTGTGATACTTGGTCATAAAAATATTCCAGTAAATAGTGTAGGCTGTTATATACCTGGTGGTCGCTATCCGATGGTCGCTTCAGCCCATATGAGTGTTTTAACTGCTAAAGTAGCGGGTGTAAAAAGAGTGATAGCTTGTACGCCGCCAATTAATGGAGAAATTCCATCTGCAACTGTTTTTGCAATGCACAAAGCTGGTGCAGATGAAATCTATATTCTTGGTGGAATACAGGCGATGGCTGGAATGGCTATTGGAACGGAAACAATTGATCCTGTAGATATGATTGTTGGACCTGGTAATGCATTTGTTGCAGAAACCAAACGTCAACTTTATGGAAGAGTAGGAATTGACTTGTTTGCTGGCCCAACTGAAACGCTTGTTGTTGCCGATGAAACAAGTGATCCGGAAATGATTGCTACGGATATTTTAGGACAAGGAGAACATGGCCCAACATCGCCTGGTGCTTTAATTACAACATCCGAAGAAATTGCAAAAGAAACTTTAAAAGAAATTGAAAGGCAGTTAAAGGTATTACCTACTGCTGATGTCGCAAGTGTTTCCTGGGAAGATTATGGTCAAATCATTTTTGTTGAAGATGAACAAGAGGCATTAAAGGAAGCAGACCGACTGGCATTTGAACATGTTGAAATTTTAACGAAAAATCCTGATTTCTTCTTGGAGAACATGACGAATTACGGCTGCTTGTTCTTAGGTCCTAAAACAAATGTTGCCTATGGTGATAAAGTAATTGGGACGAACCATACTTTACCAACAAAAGGTGCAGCTAAATATACTGGTGGACTTTGGGTAGGTAAGTTTTTGAAAACTGTTACCTATCAAAGGATTACATCTGATGAAAAAAGTGCTTACATCGGTGAATATGCCGCTAGACTTTGTCAGCTAGAAAACTTTTCCGGCCATGCCGAACAAGCATTGTTGCGCGTTCGAAAGTATGGAAATAAAGGATAAAAGTTACGTTATGTTTCTTTTTTCCATAGATATAGGGTGGTGGCATGTATGGTAAGTATGATTGGGTTAATTGGGGGCTTAATTTTATTAACCTTTTTGGTAATGAGAGGCATGAATTTATTAATCGTTGCTCCACTTTCAGCACTGTTCGTTGCAGTGCTGAACGGAGTCCCGATATTTCCACAATTTGCTTCAGAAGGTCAGACCGATTTCATCTCTAGTTATATGGATGGGTTTGCTGGATTTATCACTTCGTGGTACTTGATGTTCTTGGCCGGTGCAATTTTTGGGAAAGTGATGGAGGATAGTGGTGCAGCTGAGAGTGTATCGCATTGGATCGTATCAAAGTTGGGAATAAAACATGCGGTACTAGCTGTTGTACTAGCTTGTGCGGTATTAACTTATGGTGGTGTTAGTTTATTTGTTGTAGCTTTTGCCGTATACCCAATGGCGATCAGTTTATTTAAAGAGGCAAATTTTCCAAGACGATTTATACCGGCAGCGTTAGCCTTTGGTTCAACAACGTTTACTATGACTTCTGCCGGATCACCAGAAATTCAAAACTGGATACCAATTCCGTATTTAGGTACAAGTCCTTATGCCGGCTGGGAAGTAAGTTTAATTGTTGCCGTTTTCATGTTGATCTTTGGTTATTGGTGGCTAATGAAAATGATTCGAAAAGCAGTGGCTAAAGGGGAATCTTTTGAAGGAAGAGAAACCGATAATCAGGAAATAAGGACAGATCTCCCGCATCCATTAACAAGTATAGTTCCTCTATTGGCTGTTCTCATCGTATCATTTGCTTTTCACAATTCATTAGAACAGTCTGCTTTAATCTTAGCTTTACTAAGTGGGATTATCGCTACTTGGTTGTTAAATAGAAAATATTTCAGGAATTTTTGGAGTGCAGTTGGTGAAGGTACAACTGGTGCATTGATAGCAATTGGAAATACCTCAGCCGTGGTTGGTTTTGGTGGCGTTGCAAAAGTAACACCAGCTTTTGATTCTGCTGTTGACTTTATGACAAACATACCTGGGGACCCGTTAATTGGCGGGGCTGTAGCGGTAATGGTCATTGCTGGACTAACAGGTTCTTCTTCTGGCGGACAGACTATTGCACTACCCATATTAGGACCACACTATTTGGATATGGGAGTAAATGCAGATGCACTTCACCGAACAATCTCATTATCTTCTGGAACATTAGATTCATTACCCCATGGTGGATATGCTGTGACAACCATTCGGTCTATTGCTGGTGAAACACATAAAAGTGCCTACCCAGCCTTTGGTGCAATGACGGTGGTTGTTCCACTTGTGGGAGTGATATTAGCAATTGTATTGTTCTCACTTGGTATAGGAGGGTAATAAAACTTAAAGAGAATAGGGCAGGCATCTATTAATTGGTGTCTGTCGCTTCTCCTTATTTCTATAGATTAATAGAATATTTCCGTCCACGCTAGGTGAAACATGTAGTAGGCTTTAGTTTTTCCACATATTATGTTAGAGGAGTGGCCAATATGGAGAAGTTATCAATTATTGGTAGTGGTACAATGGGTCATTCCATTGCATTGGCTGCAGCTTGGGAAGGAATGAATGTAGAGGTTTTTGGTATGAACGAGAAAGTTATTGGAAAATCAGATCATTCCTAGTTATTTATTTGATGACTTAAGTATCGCGAAAGGATCTGGAAATATATTTTCGAACTTGGTCAATGAAGGTAAGTTGGGTGATAAAAGTGGAGAAGGATTTTATGTTTGGAATAAAGCTACTTCTGAAACTATCAATGCTAAGAGAGAGAAAATGTTAATTCATTTCTTGAAGTTTGATCAAATGAATAAAGAATAGGAGTGAAAGATGTGAGCACCTATTTTTCAGATCTTCAAAAGAAAACAGTAATAGTGACAGGTGGCAGCAAGGGTATTGGGAAGGATATTGCACTTTCATTTTCAAGGCTTGGAGCTAATGTTATTATTATAGGTCGTAATGAAAAGGATTTAAATCAGACGCTTTCTGAACTTAACGTTTTTCAAGGTAATCATAAGGCTGTACAAGCCGATGTGAATGATATTACACATGTGAAGAAAATTGTCGATAATATTGTCCGTGACTATGGTGCAGTGGATGTATTAGTAAATAATGCGGGGATTAATATTCCAAAGGAAGCGCTTGAGGTTACTGAACAGGATTGGGATAAGGTAATAGACACAAATTTAAAGGCACTTTTTTTCTTTAGCCAGGCTGTCGCTAAGTATATGGTTGAACAAAAAAGCGGTCGTATTATTAACATAGCCTCACAAATGTCCTTTGTTGGTTATATAAAGCGAGCTGCCTACTGTTCAAGTAAAGGCGGGGTTGTACAATTAACGAAAGCTTTAGCAGTGGAATGGGCACCGTATCACATTAATGTGAACGCTGTCGCACCCACATTTATTGAGACAGAGTTGACTTCAAAAATGTTTGAAGATGAGGATTTCAAAAAGGATGTTAAAAGTCGAATACTTTTTGATGAACTCCCAAAGCCCCATGATATTTCAGGAGCGGTATTGTATCTAGCATCAAATCTATCAAACTTTGTAACGGGTGAAACAATAAAGGTTGATGGAGGTTGGACTGCGATTTAGTTATAGGCTGAAAGAATGAATTTTTCAGATTTGAGTTCTGAATCTTCAACAAAAGTGAGTTGGCTCAGTTATGTGGAAAAGTAAAATCCCTTTTCTGTCAAAATAGAACCCGTGAAAAGGAGTGAATGAAGATGTCATTGGATAAAGATGTTGGTTATTTAGTTGAAAGTATTAGAAATAGAAAAACATCAAGCGGAAGAATAGACAGGGTAGCCTTCATAAGCGATAGCTACCCTTTTCTGTGTTTAAAAAAATCAGGAAATTTATTTACTATAATTTCCTCCTCATCTAACATCATATGGAGATGGAGTGCGGTTAAAAAATAGGCTTCTTCGGCATCTTTATTAATCAAAGCCTCTAGCAGACGATAGTGTTGGGTCATAATTATTTTAAGATTTTCTGTGGTGACCCGTAACCAGCGGAAACGTTCGAGATGGATATTATGATCATCTAACCAGTTCCAAACCTCTTGTCGTCCTGCAATCTCAAAGCAAGCTTCATGGAAAAGATTGTCGGTATGAAAAAATGTACGTCGGTCATTTGCATTTATGGCCTTTTCTTGCTCTTCAATAATTGTTTCCAAAATTATTTGTGTTTCTCTTGTTAGTTTTGCACAACATTCAATCATGATCTGCTTTTCCAAATGTTCACGAACGAAACGGGCATTTTTAGCTGAAGGGAGATCAATTAACGAAATATAGGTTCCGCTTTGTGGAATTGTATAAACCAATTCTTGCTTCCGTAATTGGATCAATGCTTCTCGAATAGGCGTACGCCCAATTTTCAACATTTCTTCCAATCCCTTTTCAGAGATTTTTTTCCCTGGTTCTAGATCAGAATAGATTATTTTTTTACGGATTGCTTGATAAGCTTGTGTTTGTAGGCTCGTTATCATCACTTTGTCCTCTTCTTTCCGTTTATAACGTTATTATAACAAAAATTGTAAAAAAGGAAATCTAATATATTAGATTTAGCGATAATTTCCATGAAAACGCTATATAATTTCATTGACACTGTCTTTTTAAGGTTATATAATGCAATTGTTGATAAAACTGATATATTAGTTTGAGAGGACTACCGATAGTTTTTCCCAGAATGGTAAGAACTCCCAAGTAAGACATTACATCACTATGTAACCGAATTTGGAGGGAAATAATTATGGAAATGACATTTAGATGGTACGGTGCCAAAGAAGAAAAGATTTCTCTGCTAGATATTCGTCAAATTCCTGCAGTAAATGGGATTGTAGGAACATTAATGGATATCCCAGTTGGAGAAGTTTGGCCAAAAGAACGTATCAAGGCATTAAAAGAAGAGATTGAGGCAGCAGGGCTGACTTTGAAAGTTATTGAAAGCGTTAATATTCATGATGACATTAAGATTGGTTTGCCAACACGGGATCAATACATAGAAAACTATAAACAAACGATTCGAAACTTGGCTGAACTCGGGATTGAAGTTATCTGCTACAACTTCATGCCGGTTTTTGACTGGATCAAGTCTGATTTAGATTATAAATTACCAGATGGGTCCTCAACGATGGCTTTTATCGCTAAAGATATCCCGGAGGATCCTAAAGAAATCATCCGAAAAGTTGAAAACTCCAGCAACGAGTTTGCATTACCAGGTTGGGAACCAGAACGTTTGGCCCAAGTTAAATCTTTATTTGAAGCGTATAAAGATGTTGATGAAGAAAAACTGCGGGAAAACTTTGCCTACTTCTTAAAAGCAATCATCCCTACATGTGAGGAAGTCGGTGTGAAAATGGCGATCCATCCCGATGATCCCCCATACTCGATCTTTGGCCTACCACGAATCGTGAAAAATCGAGAAGACTTGGATTGGGTATGCAATGTGGTAGATAGTCCTTGCAATGGGATTACGTTATGTACTGGAAGTATCGCCGAAGATCCAGCCAATGATGTCTATGCGATCTTGGCTGAGTTCTGTAAACGCGGTCGGATTCCATTTGCCCATGTACGCAATATTAAATTTATACAGGATAAAGACTTCTATGAGGCACCTCATAAATCAGAATATGGTTCCTTAGATTTATATAATATTTTAAAGACTATGTATGATAACGGCTTCAACGGATACATTCGTCCAGACCACGGTCGTATGATCTGGGGTGAGATGGGCCGTCCAGGTTACGGTTTGTATGACCGTGCATTAGGCGCCAGCTATCTTAATGGTTTATGGGAAGCAATCGAAAAAAATAATTAATAGATTAGGAGGTTTTCATATGTTGGCGGCAAAAGTATACGGAAAAAAGGATTTGAGGTTAGTAGAAGTAGAAAGCCCCGTACTTTCAAAAGACTCTACTGAAGTAATTGTAAAAGTTAAGGCAGCAGGTATCTGTGGAAGTGATAATCATATCTATCATGGAGAAAATCCCTTTGCAACTTTGCCAAGAGTTATTGGGCATGAATTTGTCGGTGAAGTGGCAGAAATAGGAAATAAGGTGTCTGGGCTAGAGGTTGGTGATCACGTTGTAATCGAACCTATTACTTATTGCGGAAAGTGCTATGCATGCCGACAAGGAATGCCTAATGTTTGCAAAGAATTAGAAGTTTCGGGTGTTCATGTTGATGGCGGGATGCAGGAATATGTGAAAGTTGACGAGAAGCAAGCACATAAAATTGATAAAAATGTTCCATGGACTACGGCTGTATTAGCTGAACCTTACACAATTGCTGGAAATGCAACAACCAGAGGGAAAGTAGAATTAGGAAAAACTGTGTTGATTCAAGGAGCAGGTACGATAGGGCAATTAATATTAAGAATGGCTAAAGCTAAGGGAGCATCCGTAATGGTTTCAGATGTATTAGACTCCCGTTTGGAATTTGCCAAATTAAATGGTGCAGACAGAGTTGTTAACGTTTTGAATGAGGATTTAGCGGAAAAGTTGAACGGATGGACAAATCATGAGGGAGCCAATGTGGTAATCGATGCCGCTTGTACAAAAAGCACATTCGAAAACTGCTTTGAATACGCCTCAGTAGCTGGTGCAATTGTACCTTTAGGAATGTCTGAAGAGGCCTCCCAAATCGCTCAGAAACCAATCATGCAAAAACAATTAACTGTTTACGGTTCCAGATTGCAAGCTTATCAGTTTGCCCCAGTTATTCAATCGATAGAAAAGGGACAACTAACAGGGGATGGAATTGTTACACATACTTTTTCCATTAATAATATTCAAGATGCTTTCGATTTAATTAATAAGGAACCAGAAAAAGTAAGAAAAGCTGTTATTTTGTTTGAATAAATACCTTTTACAGATAGGATTGTGAGCACTTTAAAAGAGGATGTAGCAGAAAAGCTGAAGGAGTGGACGAACTATGAGTAAGTATTTATTAGTTAGCCCCTCAGTTATTATTTTTGATTAATCACCTGTCATGTCTAACAGAGGAGAGGACATTATGAAAAATAAAAATAACGATTATCATGTTTCAACCAAAGAGTTGGTTAAGGTAACTGCTAGCGGATGGTTGGGCACGGCCATGGAGTTTATGGATTTCCAACTGTATTCATTGGCTGCTGCTATCGTATTTAATAAGATATTTTTCCCTGAAGCTAGTCCGGCAATGGGCTTAATTATGGCAATGGGAACCTACGGCGCTGGTTATGTAGCTCGTTTAGTCGGTGCTTATATTTTTGGACGAATGGGTGATAAAATAGGAAGAAAAAATGTTCTAGTTGTCACTATTATGATGATGGGTATCGCTACCGCTCTAATCGGTATGTTACCAACTTATCAAAAAATAGGTATTTTAGCTCCCTTGTTATTAGTTGTGTTGCGAATTATTCAGGGGCTAGGTGCCGGTGCTGAAATTAGTGGTGCTGGAGTAATGGTTGCTGAATTTGCGAAACCGTCAAAACGTGGTTTGGTAGGTAGTTTTGTTTGTTTAGGAACATCTACTGGAACACTATTAGCGAATTTGGTATGGACGATTATCTTAACCGTTCAAACAGAGCAACAGCTTCTTGCATGGGGCTGGAGAATTCCCTTCTTCCTATCTATATTAACAATGATTGCGGCAATCATCATTCGTATGCACATTAAGGAAAGCCCAGTTATGGAAGAAAAGAAAAAATTACTAATGGAAGAAAGAGAAAATGCAGTACATCATGGATCTAATTTGACTAAAGCTAACACAGCGAAAACTAAAAATGGCAAGAAAAACTTTTTCATTGCCTTAGGTCTTCGCTTCGGACAAGCAGGTAATAGTGGGTTATTACAAACATATATGGCAGGTTATATTGTAACAATCTTAGCTTTAGAGAAAACGGTTGCGACAAATGCTAATCTTATTGCTTCACTGATATCCTTTATTACAATCCCAGTAGTAGGTTATATAGGTGATAAAATCGGCAGGAAAAAGATGTACATGATATTATCAATGGCAATGGCTATCTTCGCTATTCCGATGATGATGATGATAAATTCAGGCAATGTAGTCATTATTACGATCGCTTTGGTATTAGGCTTGAATATTGGGGTACAAGGAATATTTGCTCTCGAAAATGTTGTTTTGGCTGAACTATTCGGTTCCAAGAATCGAATGACTTTGATGGCTTTGGCAAAGGAAATTGCAGGATGTATTGCCACTGGTTTTGGCCCAGTAATTGCTGCAGCACTTGTCGCAGCCTATACTAATAGCTGGATTCCACTTGCGATTATGGTTATAATCTTCTCCTTATCTACTTTTATCAGCGCATATGCATCAGCTGATACTACTGGAAGAGATTTAAATGAATTAGAAGATGCGGCATAAAATGAGAAAAGAGAGGCAGAATTAATGAAAAAAAATAATATTTTAAATAGCCTGAAAGAGGCCGGTGTGGTAGCGGTCATTCGTGGTGAAACGAAAGAAGAGGCATTAAAAGCCAGTCGTGCCATTATTAATGGGGGGATGAAAGGTATTGAACTGACCTTTACAGTCCCTCAAGCAGATCAAGTAATTGCCGAGCTGATCGCGGAGTATGCAAATGACCCCGATATCGTAATCGGCGCTGGGACCGTGTTAGATGCAACAACCGCCAGGCTGGCTATCATGGCGGGAGCGCAATTTGTCGTGAGTCCTTGTTTTGATGTAGAAACAGCTAAAATCTGTAATCTTTATCAAATCCCGTATTTGCCTGGCTGCATGACGATTACCGAGATGAAAACGGCCTTGACTTATGGGGTGGACATTATCAAATTATTTCCAGGCAGTGCTTTTGGACCAAGTATCGTCAAAACTTTCAAAGCACCGATCCCTTATTTGAACATTATGCCAACTGGTGGGGTAAGTCTGGAGAATATGGAAGATTGGTTCAAAGCCGGGGTTGTTTGTGTCGGTGTTGGCGGTAATCTGCTTGCACCTGCAGCAACCGGGGGCTTTGCAAAAGTCACTGAAATTGCAAAACAGTATATGGAAAAATATCAAGAGATAAAAGTAAAATAATTTTTAATAAGTGGAAGCAATCGGATGAAAGTACTAACTTTTGGTGAAGTAATGTTCCGTTGAAACACACATATTTCGTACTGAAAAGAGTGTTTGAAAGTGGCAAATTTATTGTGGTGCGGAAAGAGAGAAAGGATGAGTGTTAAATGCTACAGTTAAAGAGAAGTAGTATAGTAAATGAAGCTGAATCCTGGAAACGACTAGGAGTTGAACTTCCTCAATTTGATTTTAACCAAGTTGCCAAAAACACTACAGAGAAGCCGCAATGGGTACACTTCGGTGCCGGAAATATTTTTAGGGGCTTTGTCGCCAATGCACATCAAAAACTGTTAAACCAAGGCCAAGCGGATACCGGAATTATTGCAGTGAAAACGCATGATTTTGAAATGATCGACTTGTTAAACAGGCCATATGATAACTTGACCCTGCTTGTGACGATGAAAGCAAACGGCTCTTTTGAGAAGGCCGTTATTGGTAGCATTGTCGATACTATTGCAGCGGATTATAACAAGAAAGATGAATTTAACCGCCTTGTCGGGATTTTTGAAAATCCCAGTTTACAATTGGCTAGCTTTACAATTACGGAAAAGGGCTATAACTTGACAAATCCATCCGGACAATTCATAAGCCTTGTTGAAAAGGATTTTCAAAATGGATTGGAATGCCCGGTCCATGCCATGAGCATTGTGACAGCGCTTCTCTATCGCAGATATAAGAAAGGACAATATCCGATGACTTTAGTCAGTATGGATAACTGTTCCCATAATGGCGACAAACTTAAAGCTTCTGTCTTAACGATTGCAAAGGAATGGCTAAGAAGAGAACATGTGGAGGAAGGCTTCATTGATTATCTGGAGAATGAGGACAAGATTACTTTTCCTCTCAGCATGATAGATAAAATTACGCCAAGGCCCTCTGAAAAGGTCAGAGAAGTTCTACTTGAGGATGGAATTATGGGCATGGACATTATTGTTACACCTAAAAACACTTATACGGCGCCCTTCGTCAACGCAGAAGTAAGTGAATATCTTGTGATTGAAGACAAATTCACAAATGGTCGTCCGGGTCTAGAACATTCGGGAATTATTTTTACGGACAGGGAAACGGTGAACAAAATGGAAACAATGAAAGTTACCACTTGCCTGAATCCGCTTCATACAGCATTGGCTGTTTCCGGATGCCTACTCGGCTATACTCTAATTGCTGAAGAAATGAAAGACGAAACACTGAGGAAATTTGCGGAAATGATTGGTTATCAAGAAGGGTTGAAGGTAGTGGTAGACCCTGAAATTATCAGTCCAAAGGCCTTCCTGGATGAAGTTTTGAACGAACGCTTCACTAACCCTTATATACCGGATACGCCGCAGCGCATTGCATGTGACACATCCCTAAAAGTAGGAATACGATTCGGTGAAACATTGAAGTCCTATGTAAAAAGAGAGGATCTTAACCCGACAGATTTGGTAGCGATCCCGCTAGCGATTGCAACGTGGTGCCGCTATCTTCTAGGGATTGATGATGAAGGCAGGCCATTTACTCTAAGTCCTGATCCGCAGCTTGATACTCTTCAAGCAGCTCTTGAGGGGGTTGTTTTGGGTGATCAATCGTCTAATATAAAATTTATTCTGTCCAATGAATCCATCTTTGAAGTCAATTTGTATGAGATTGGGCTAGGCGAAAAGATTGAGTCTATGTTCTATGAAATGCTTTCTGGTACTGGTGCAGTACGCCGTACTTTAGAGAAGTATGTCAGTCATATTGGATAAGAGAAGAGTTAGTGTTAGATAGAAGTAGCTGGGCCATGAAAAGTTCTTCATGGCCCAATTGATATCTATAGCACTAACTGAAATAAATCAACAAGTTTGAGGGGAATACTTATGAAGAAAATTGTAACACTTGGGGAAATAATGCTAAGGCTTTCTGTTGAATCTGGTGAAAGGATTTTTCAAACTGATCAACTGACAATGCATTATGGCGGGGCAGAAGCAAATGTCGCACTATGTGTAAAATAGTTCTCGGGGATTTGAAACAAAATTCTAGAAAAAAAAGAAAAGGCGCTCTATCATAAATGTA
>NZ_JAHHXM010000003.1 GCF_019037185.1 Oceanobacillus caeni | reverse complement strand
TCTCACTTGTTTTCTATTTATAAACACAAAAATGACGTAGGTGAGTTTTTCCCACCAACGTCATTTATTGTACAACCTATATAATATACTTGTTTTTTATTTGCGTAAATTTTTATCCCTCTTAATCGGGCAGTAAAACTAGTTGGGAGATCAACTGCCCGTAAAGGTCCGATAAGTATGACTAACCATAAGTGGGAGATGAAAGAAAACCCCGCTTATGGAAGTCTTCTTGATTTAACTATTTTTCATCTTTGTAAGGCAAAATATTTGCAACTATGTGATAGCAATGATAATCTTCTAGTTAAAGGGTGATAAACCTGAATTATCCATTTTAAATTTATTAAGGGAGGAAGATTTTTATGGCTAAATTTGAATTACCAGAATTACCATATGCATATGATGCATTAGAACCAACAATTGACAAGGAAACAATGAATATTCATCATACGAAACACCATAACACTTATGTAACAAATCTAAATGAAGCTGTTGAAGGAATTTCCGAATTAGAAGGAAAATCAGTTGAAGAATTAATCAGTAATTTAGATGCTGTTCCAGAAGCAAAACGTACAGCGGTACGCAATAATGGTGGTGGACATGCTAACCATAGTTTATTCTGGAAAGTTTTATCACCAAATGGTGGTGGTGAACCAACTGGTGAACTAGCTGAAAAGATTAATGCTAAATTTGGTAGCTTCGACAAATTCAAAGAAGAGTTTGAAAATGCTGCTAAAACACGTTTTGGTTCTGGTTGGGCTTGGCTAGTATCCAATAACGGTGAATTAGAAGTTATGAGCACTCCAAACCAAGATTCTCCACTTATGGAAGGTAAAACTCCTTTATTAGGTGTAGACGTTTGGGAACATGCATACTACCTAAAATATCAAAACAGACGCCCTGAATACTTAGCAGCATTTTGGAATGTTGTTAACTGGGATGAAGTAGCTAAAAACTACAAAGGTTAATAGCAAGTAATTTAAAAACACGTGGTATTTTACCACGTGTTTTTTTGCATATCTGACAATTATTCGCCAAGACTAACTTATTAAAGGAGTAGTTAGATATGGCGAAATTCATTCAAGCATTTGAAAACAAAATGGACGTTAATCGTGATTTATTATTACTATTACTAATAGGTGGCCTTTATTCCTTAGGTATTTTTCTTTCCAATACGTTTGTCAATATCTATTTATGGAGACAATCCGGAGATTATATTACGATTGCAGTTTATAATCTAGGAATTAATCTATTTCAAGCTCTAACCTTTATATTAGCAGGAAGGTTAGCTAAAAAAGTTGATCGGATTATAGTCCTAAGATTAGGTGTTATATTTTTGTCTGTGTTTTTCCTAAGTGTATTAATTATTGGAGAGAAAGCTTCTTATTTTAATTTTTTATTAGGTTGTTTATTAGGGATAGGTTATGGTTTTTATTGGTTAGCTTTTAATGTATTAACTTTTGAAATTACGGAACCGGATACAAGAGACTTTTTTAATGGGTTTTTAGGAGTTCTTCAATCTTTAGGTGGGATGATTGGTCCACTATTTGCAGGATTAATTATCGCGAAGTTAGACGGTAATGTAGGTTATACAACTATTTTTACTATTTCGTTTATATTATTTATTTTTGCAGTTATATCCAGTTTCTTTTTGAAACGAAGAAGTGCAAAAGGGGACTTTTACTTTAGAAGAATTCTATATGAGAGGAAAAATAATAAAAACTGGAGCAGAATATTATACGCTCATTTTTTTCAAGGTATACGAGAAGGAGTATTTGTTTTTGTTATATCTATTTGGGTGTTTATTGTAACAAAAAGTGAGTTTGCTCTGGGTACCTTCAACTTAGTTCTATCCGGGTTATCGGCCGTATTATATTTTATTGTGACTAAATATATAAAACCGTCGAGGAGAAAAAAAGCTATCCTAATCGGTGCTCTTCTTTTGTATATCTCGATTTTTATTATTTTATTTAATGTAAATTATTTATTACTTATTTTATATGCCATAGTCATAGGTATTGCTTATCCGATTATAAATGTACCCTATGTTTCTCTGACGTATGATGTTATTGGAAAGGCATGGAAAGCTGGAGAACTAAGAATAGAATATATCGTTGTTCGTGAGTTATTTCTAAATGTGGGGAGGATTGTTTCTGTACTGATTTTCTTACTGTGTGTTTCTCTTTTTGATGCAGAAAAAATCATTCCTATTCTTTTAGTAGTTTTTGGGGCCGGTCATTTAATTATTTATCTATATGTAAGGAATATATCAATGGGTAGTTCTTCTCGAAAGGAAATATTAATGAAAGAGCAATTAACTGACGAAAAAGATCGGTAAATATGGTAAAATGTCTATGATTGATTGCATTTTAAATTTTGGGGGAGAACATATGTCAAAAATACGGAAGAAAAAGAAAAAGGCACAATTACCCTTCCGAATAAATATATTGTTCTTTGTTATCTTCTTGTTGTTCTCTGTTTTGATTTTGCAACTTGGTGTAGTTCAAATTTTAAATGGAGAAGCTTTTCAAAAAGAAATAGAAAGAACAATTCAAGATACAACAAAAATTCCTGTACCAAGAGGGAAAATCTATGACCGTAACCATAACCTTATCGTGGATAATGAACCAGTCTACTCTATTACGTATACACCAGAAAAAGGAGTTCAAGCTGAAGATCGACTCAAAGTAGCAAAGCGATTAGCCGATTTTATTACGCTTGTACCTAAGGATGAAAATCCAGAAAAATATTTGGATAAAAAATTAACAGAAAGAGATTTAAAAGAATACTGGTATTTGTTAAATAAAAAAGAGGCAGATAGCAGACTTTCTGAAAAAGATATAGAAGAGTTGAGTAATGCAGAGGCTTATAATAAAACGTTAGATTTAATTACGGAAGAAGAAATAAGTAATTTTTCTCTTCATGATAAAGAGATTATCGCTATAAAAAAAGAGATAGACAAAGCTTATTCCTTAAGTCCACAAATTGTTAAAAATGAGGGAGTAACAGCAGAAGAATATGCTTTAGTTTCTGAACACTTATCTGAACTTCCAGGAATTAATGCTACAACGGATTGGAATCGTAATTATCCTTATGGTGAAACATTACAGAGTTTGTTAGGTGCTGTCACGACACAGGAAGAAGGTATCCCTGCTGAGAAAAAAGACTATTTCTTAACGCGAGGTTACAGTAGGAATGATCGTGTTGGAAAAAGTGGATTAGAACAGTATTATGAAGATGTATTAAGGGGAAGAAAAGAGCAAATTGAATATACAACAACAAAAAATGGTGTTATTGTTGGTTCTGATACAGTTGTAGAGGGACAGCGCGGTAAAGATTTAGTATTAACGATTGACATGGATTTTCAGAAAGAAGTAGATAAAATTGTACAAGAGGAATTATTGGCCGCAATAAGAAAACATCCTGGTGCAAATAGACATTTAGACCAAGCTCTTGCGGTTGTGATGAATCCGAAGACTGGTGAATTACTAGCTGTATCTGGTCAACGTTATGATCGTTCTGAAGGGAAATTTCATAATGAATCATTCAGGACTTTATATGATTCACACCGTCCTGGATCAACTGTAAAGGGAGCGACGGTGTTATCTGGTTATGAATCAGGTGTTATTAAACCCGGACAGACTTTTTACGATAGTCCAATTAAAATAGCGGGTACACAAAAGAAATCATCATGGAAAAATTTAGGTACGGTAAGTGACTTAGATGCGTTAAAGTTTTCTTCAAACGTATATATGTTCTATATTGCTTTAAGAATGGGTGGGGATTATCGTTACCCATTTCCAAATAACAAAACTGCTTCAATAGATACCAATGCATTTCAGCAATTTCGCCATTATTTTGCGCAATTTGGTCTAGGATCTAGTACAGGAATTGATTATCCGTATGAAGCTACAGGATATGTTGGAACAGAGCTCATAGGAGGAAAACTGTTAGACTTTGCGATTGGTCAGTTTGATACGTACACTACTATGCAATTAGCTCAATATGTTTCCACTATTGCTAATGACGGGTATCGTGTTAAACCACATTTCTTAAAAGAAATACGAGAGTCAAATGGTACAGATGAAACATTAGGTTCCGTCTATCGTGTGGAAAATTCAACAGTACTTAATCGAATAGAAATGGATCATATTGACCGAGTGCAGGAAGGGTTTAGAAGAGTTTTTCAAGTGCCTGGAGGAACAGCATACTCTTACTTTGCGGGTAAAAGCTATAACCCGGCTGGTAAGACTGGAACAGCTCAAAGTGATTATTATGATCCTAAAACAGAAACATTATATACAACGGAGAATCGTTCCTTAGTTGGATATGCTCCATTTGATAATCCTGAAATTGCCTTCGCAATCATTGTACCTAACTTAGGGCCGAATGTTAGTGGACAATATCCTGTTAATAATGTAATTGGTGAACGGATTTTGGACACTTATTTTGAAATGAAACAAAAAGAAGACAAACTAGGCGATAAGATTAAAGACGAAAATCATGAGGAAGAAAATACACAATAAAAAACCATAAACCTCTTTGAGGTTTATGGTTTTTTACGAAGAAGAAAATTTTATCCCCCGGGCAGTAAGACTCCTACCCGGGGGACAAGGAAGGTAGGTGGGAAATCAACTACCCGTAAAGGTCCTTTTCTTTAATAATTCATTAATGCTTGTGCTAACTCATAGTAGCTCATGTCACTAGTTACTTTTGTTTCTTTAGCTTTTACTTTTAAGCTATAGTCATGTTTTTCAAGGTATTTTGTGAAATCGGAAGCCTTATCGATAATTCCATTTTCCTCAAGAATGTTGCTAATGGAAGAAGTTGGCATTCCAGATTCGACGTTTAAAACATAAGATTTATTTTCATCTTCTTTTTTATCTTCTTTTTCATCTTTTTTTGCTTGTTCATCGTCAGTTTCATTTACTTCTTTCTCTTTATCCTTGCTTTCATCTTTCTTTTCGGATTTCTCTTTGTCAGAATTCTTATCCGCCTCATCAGAATTTTGCTCCGGTTTATTCTCATTTGGATTAACAGTCATAGCAATATATTCATCATTTGAAACCACATGATAGCCTTCCTCTTCTATAACAGGAATTAATTCTTCAGCTGATAGGTTGTTTTCCTTCTTATTATCGGAAATGAGAACTACACCTAACATAATAATTCCTGCTGTTAACAATCCAAGTGAGAAAAATCTCACAAGCTGCTTCATTTAAATCACCTTTAATTCCTTATTATTTATATCTTTTCTATACCATCAGACAGTAATTCTTCTTCCAATATCTTAACTTTTTTCTTCATTTGATATGTATCCTGCATTGTAGTAATGGAAAGTTGTTCCACCTGACTTTCTAGTTCTTCTATTCTATCATTCATGAAAAATGATAATACAAAAAGAACAACCGCCACAGCTAAAATAGAAACTACTGCATAAATCATCTATATTCCTCCTCTACCATTATTAGTTATAACATAGAATGATACTGGATACCAATGGTAATTATAGGTTTAGCTAAAATTCATTCTTAAACTCAAATAAAATATTCGAAATAAGGTTCGCTTTTTTGGTGGTTTGTTAAATATTTTAAATTTCATTCTTGATTGTAAGCAGAAACTCTGATATTATTATTAAAGTCTAAACGAAATGTTCATTTTTCTAGTTTTTATAGTTTGGAGGGAAAAACATGCGCGTAAACATTACTTTAGCTTGTACTGAAACAGGTGATCGTAATTATATTACAACAAAAAACAAACGTACAAATCCTGAGCGTATTGAGCTTATGAAATATTGTCCACGTCTTAAAAAACACACTTTACATCGTGAAACAAAATAATGGATAAAAATCCCCTGTCTATACGGACAGGGGATTTTTAATTTATTCCACCGAAACGGGCAAGTCTTCTTTATATGATAATGTATAAATACCTTCTCATTTCAAAAACTAATCAAAATATGAGTAAAAGAAGGTGTGAACATGAAAGGAATAACTTCGCTAGTTTCTTTATTTATCGCGATCTATTATGTTTATAAAAATCGATATCGAATTTTTAATTTTATTATGAAAGTGAACTTCTTACGTAAATATGCAGTACGAATCTCTATGAGTATTCCAAATTTACGTTATAAACTTTTGCCAAGTATATTTGATATGGAAAGCGAATAATAAAAAAACGTTTGGGAAAAGAAGTTGCTTTTTATTGCAACTTTTTTTTTGCAGAAAAAAAGGCCAAGTTTTCTAATCGTAAATACAACTGTTATGATATAAGGGGGAGGAAGGTGAATAAATGGACACGAATGATTCGTACATAATGCATACTATCGCATCCAAGTTAGTTAATCGAGAAGGTTATGAAGTAATACATATTAACCCAAAGGAAATTTGGTTAGAACAATATAAAAATAAACATTCCAATATCGTTAGACTAACTTTAAATGGATACGATTGGAAAAATCATTTAAAAAAGGATATTTTTATTGTCTTACAAAAAGTTAGTAAAATGAAACGTCCCTTTAAAAGTAGGAAAATGACATTATTTAATGTATATATTTCTTCTCAGTATCCAATAGATAGTTGGGAATATCTAAAAAAGCCAATTCAGCTAAAAGATAAAAATTTCATACAACATAAGATGTTTTACATACATAAAGAAGATAAGGAACAAGAAATATTAAGACTCCAACATTCTATTGATACGGATTCTTTTGAAATAAATGATAAACTACCGGATTCAGAGAAAGAAAAGCAAATTCATATTAATCGAGAACAACTAATAAATAAACGGAAAAGTAAACAAGAAACGGTTGAAAAAGTTTTTTCTTATGGAAAGCCATTTTTCACATATGTTTTCATTATCATTAATTTATTGATGTTCTTTCTCCTTGAAGTAAAAGGAGGGAGTACTAATACGGATACTTTATTACAATATGGTGCTAAATATAATCCGGGTATGATAGAAGATAATCAATGGTGGCGTATACTTAGTTCGATGTTCATTCACATTGGCTTCTTCCATTTATTAATGAATGTAATGGCCATTTATTATTTAGGAATATTAGTAGAGAAAATGTATGGACGTTGGCGATTTTTATTTATATACTTACTATCGGGAATTGGAGGGGGACTTGCAAGCTTTGCATTTTCTGTCAACATTTCTGCAGGAGCCTCAGGAGCGATATTTGGATTATTTGGGGCGCTATTATTTTTCGGTTTCATTTATAGGGAAATATTTTTTCAAACATTAGGATCGAATGTACTGCTAATTCTAGCCATTAATCTTATACTTGGCTTTGTTGTCCAACAAATTGACATGGCCGCTCACATAGGTGGGCTAGTTGCTGGATTCATTGCATCTGCTATTATATTTCTTCCAAAAAAGAAAAAAATAGTTATTCAATTATTTGCTGCCCTTGTTTATGCAGTAAGTTTATTATACTTGGTTAATTTCGGGATTCACAATAACCTTAATAAACAAGAGTATCATTTAATGGTGCTAGAAGAATCCCTTTCGGATAAAGAATATGAAAAGGTTGTAAAAATTGCTAATGATGCATTACATGCAAAAGGAAATTCAGAAGCGATTATTTATTTTCAAAGATCTTACGCCTTTATTAAACTTAACCAAACAAATGAGGCAATCGCAGATCTTGAAAAAAGTATTCGTTATGAACCTTTACCTGAAGCCTATTATAATTTAGCATACCTATATTATGAAATAGGTGATGAAGAGAGAGCAAAGGAGAATGTTATTGAAGCCTACACAAGAAATCCGGAAAATAAGGATTTTATAAAATTATATGAAGAAATAACGGGGGAATCTTTGTAAACACACTATTCATTTAAGTATAGAAAATGATAATAAGTTTAAACTAAATCTATCATTATTCATATGCTAGGTGTGATCCTATAACGAAAATGTAAATTATACTAATAAAAGATTAGCAGTAGGTGAGTGTGATTAACTATCAGTGGGGGATGAAGAAAAACCCCCGCTGATGGAAGTCTTCTTTATATTACTTATTAAATTTGATATAATTAAAAATGGTGATTAATAAGTGAAAACAGTATTTGATGTCCAACAATTATTGAAGAGATTCCACACTTTCATTTATACTGGCGACCGTATAGGTGATTTAGAACTAATGGAAATGGAAGTTGTAGATCTCCATAAATTGGAATTTATTTCTAACGAAGATTATATACAAGCAAGGCTTATTTTGAAAAAAGAGAAGTCAAGACTTACTTAGATAAAGGAGAAACAAATGGGGAAAATTTTGGTCGGGGTAGATATCGGTGGTACTACTATTAAGTTAGGTTTTATAAATTTAAAAGGTACGATTATAGAGAAATGGGAAATACCAACAAATACCGCTAACAATGGTAGTGCGATTGTAGATGATATTTGGAAATCCATTCATGATAAGGTTGAAAATAATGGTAATGGAATATATGGAATTGGAGTAGGTGCTCCAGGTTTTATTGATGTGAAGTCAGGATATGTTTCGGAAGCGGTTAATATTGGTTGGAAAGGAATGGATTTAAAACAGCAATTAGAAAAGAGATCTAATTTACCTGTATTTGTTCAAAATGATGCAAATATTGCAGCTTTAGGGGAATATTGGATTGGGGCAGGGCAAGGTTCTTTAAATATGATTGCAGTTACACTTGGCACTGGAGTCGGCGGCGGAATTATTGTAAATGGTTCAATTTTAAATGGAGAAAATGGAATGGCTGGAGAAATTGGTCATATAAAAGTTGAACCAGAAGGTGTTCATTGTAATTGCGGTGGTAACGGATGTTTGGAAACTATTTGTTCTGCTACAGGAATAAAAAGACAAGGGATGGATTCCATTTTAACCAATCCCAATTCTAATTTGGCTCAGTATTACAGAGACAAGGGAGTAATCACTGCAAAAGATGTTATCGATTTTGCCAAGTCGGGCGATGAAACAAGTGTTGAAATAATTGATTACACCTGTGACGTTTTAGGTAAAGCTTTAGCAAACATCGGAACAGTAATTAATCCTTCTAAGATAATTTTTGGTGGTGGTGTTTCAAAAGCAGGGGAGTTCTTATTAGGAAAAATAGACAAGGCTTTTCGAAAATATGCAATTCCGAAGTTACATCAAATTTGTGAATTAAAAATAGCTCATCTTGGAAATGATGCCGGTATTCTCGGTGGAGCATTTTTAGTTAAACAAAGTTTAGAAGAGGAAAAATTCAACTAGTAGTGCATTCAACCTCTAAAATAATTGTTTACATACAACCATCCATATCGTTACATATAAATATTAAGAAATTGTAAAATTACTGAAACCTTTTTTAATTTTTATCGTCATATAATATAACGATAATTAGATAATTAGGTATACTATTAGGTCGGGTGATACCTAAGTTGGACTCAATCTGAAAAGAGTTTTATCCTTTTCTAATTGTTTAAAATGACGAATTTAATGTGGAATGGTCTAGGGGGTAATATCTTTGAATGAAAAAAGACCGAGAATACCGTTATATATAACTGCTAGTTTATTATTTGGTATAAAAACATATATTGTTTACCGATTTATGTTTAATATTGAACTCGATAATTCAATGCAGGAATTTATATTATTTATCAATCCGTTCGTTTCTGCATTTGTAATGTTTGCCATTTCTGTTTGGTTTAATAAACCATCTAGACAAATGAAATATATTCGGTATACGGGATTTGTAGCGTCTTTTATTGTTTTCGCAAATCTTGTATTCTATCGACAATTCACAGATTTTATAACAATTCCGCAATTATTTATGGGAAGTAATATGGCCGATTTAGGTTCAAGTATTTTAACATTAATAAAACCGTACGATTTCTTATTATTTATTGACACAGTTCTAATTTGGGTGTGGAGTAAACGAAAAGAAGAGTTCGTTAAAGTCTCTTATCAAAAAAGATGGAAAGTATTTGTGCTATCTATGTCCATGCTGTTATTAGCGGGAAACTTCCTTCTTGCAGAAATGGAAAGACCACAATTATTTACTCGAGGCTTTGACCGTGAATATTTGGTTAAAAACATTGGATTGTTTAACTACCATATTTACGATATTGTGCAGCATTCCAAAGCAGAATCCCAAAGAGTTTTCGCTGATGGTAATGAGTTAAATGATATTAAGTCTTTTATAGATGATAATGTGCGAATAAACGAGAAATCGAATATGTTTGGAGCGGCAGAAGGGAAAAATGTCATTTGGATTAATGCTGAATCTCTTCAATCTTTTGTAATTAAAAATGAACTGAACGGAGAAGAAGTTACGCCGTTTCTAAATAGTTTAATAGAAGATGAAGATACGTATTATTTCGAAAACTTTTACGAGCAAACAGGACAAGGAAAAACCTCGGATTCTGAATTCTTAGTAGAAAATTCTATGTACCCTCTATCTAGAGGGGCTGTATTCTTTACACACAGTACTAACGAATATCATGCTACTCCTGAAATTATTAAAGATGAAGGTTATAATTCAGCTGTATTACATGCCAATAGTGGAAGCTTCTGGAATAGATTTCAAATGTACGACAGTATAGGTTTTGATCATTTTTATGATGAAAACTCTTATGAAATTAATCCGGATAACTCAGTTGGATGGGGACTAAAAGATAAACCATTCTTTGAGCAATCCATTAAACATTTACAATCCATGGATAAACCATTTTATGCTAAATTAATTACATTAACAAACCATTTTCCTTTTGAATTAGGTGAAGAGGATCGTTCGATTGAACCATATCATTCTAATTCAAATACACTTAATAACTATTTTCCGGCCGTTAGGTATATGGATGAAGCAATTGAGGAATTTTTTACACTGCTTGAGTCTACCGATCTCTACGAAAATTCAATAATAGTCATTATGGGGGATCACATAGGAATAAGTGCAAACCATAATAAAGCAATGAGTATGTATTTAGACAAGGAAGAAATAACCCCGTATGATCAAGTTCAATTACAAAGAGTTCCACTACTTATCCATATTCCGGGGGATGGAAACGGAAAAACGATATCAACCGTGTCTGGACAAATTGATATTAAACCAACGATTTTAAGTCTTCTTGGAATAGATACAAAAAATGATATTTATTTCGGAAATGACTTATTTGCTAAAAATAGGAAGAGTTACATTGCTTTACGCAACGGTGATTTTATAAGCAATGAATTTATTTTTACTGCAGGTACTTGTTACAATCGTGAAACGGGTGAGATAATAGAAGAAGATACGAATAAAGGTATAGAAAAAGTAAGTAGTTGTAACGAAATTAGAAATAATGTTGAAACAGAGTTACAGCATTCAGATGATTTGATTTATGGAGATCTACTTCGATTTTATGATTTTGACTGATTTTATCCCACCTAAGCAGGCAGTAGGACTCCCATTTCAGGCTTCAGAAACAAAGAAGGTGGGAGGGAGATCAACTACCCGTAAAGGTCTGATATGAACGACTAACCATCAGTGGGGATGAAGGAAAACCTCTACTGATGGAGGTCTTCTTTATGAAAATACGTGTAGAAAAAAGCTGCTTTATAAAAAGCAGCTTTTTTCAATGAATAAGAAGGTTATTAAATTTCAGCCTATTATACTTTTCTTTGGAAAGGACACGTCCGCGAAGCGCTAGAGGGCGCTTACACCTCTGTTCTTACCCGGCTAATTCGGAGATAATCGTTGCGATAGAAAAGAAACCAAATACTAACGCAGCAAGAGCGGAAAAGATTAGCGCGAACGCATTTTTATATTTCAGTTGGCGTACAACTGAGACTACCGCTAATAAGGCAACTAGAAGACATATTATTCCAAATACAATGTGTGACATTTTTTAAATACCCCCTTTTGCTAATTCTCCCTAATAGATAACCTTTGATTTGGGAATTACATTTATATTATTATGTAATTAAATATACATATTCATTTTATAGTAATATATGGATTTTGTCGAGGTATATACATGTTTTTACATATATATAAATTTATTTATTTGGAGGTATATCATGGAGGTTTTAACTTTATCTCTTGGACCTTTAGGAACAAATTGTTACATTATCATCTCTGCGGGAGAAGCACTTATTATTGATCCGGGTGGAGAAGCAAGTAAAGTAATAGAGATGTTAACAAGTAAAAATGCAACACCTAAAGCAATCCTATTAACTCATGCACATTTTGATCACATTGGTGCAGTGGAAGATTTAAGAAACCATTATAACATTGAAGTGTACTTACATGAAAATGAAAGGGATTGGTTACTAGATCCTCAATTAAATGGTTCATTTAAATTTGTTGGAAATGAGATTAAAACAGAAAAACCAGAACATTATTTATCTGAAGGGAATTTAACTATTTCGTCATTTATTTTTGAAGTAAGACATACACCAGGACATTCACCGGGAAGTGTAAGTTTTGTATTTGAAAAGGAACAATGGGTTTTCGGTGGAGACGTGTTATTCTACGGTGGTGTTGGACGAACTGATCTTTTAGGAGGGGACATGTCACAACTTATTCAATCGATTCAAAATAAATTTTATAGCCTTCCTGATGACTTTACTGTTTATCCAGGTCATGGACCTAAAACTTCTATTTTATTCGAGAAGAGTAATAATCCTTTTGTTCCATACCGCGTGTAAAGAGGATGTTTAAAAGGTCCGGTAAAAGTGATATTTCAAATATTTTCGTTCGTGCTAGCGGAACTTCCTAAAGCCGCCTGCGTCCTGTGGGTAACGTAGAAGTCAGCACATCCTGTACAGGTCCGTTCCTCATGTATTAACTGCATATGTTTCAGTACCGGAAGCATCGTCGCTTCGAGCTACCATGCGAAGGAAACGAATTAAAGGAAGGTCGACTAAAAATAGACTTTACGATCTTAGCCGACCTCAGTTCTTTTTATTCGGCTTTTTGAACACGCACATAAATGGAAAAATAAAAATCCTACACGAATAAAGTGTAGGATTTTTTCTGGCGCTCATTCTAGTGTCCGAACCCTGGTACTAGTATAAATTCGGAATACCACGTAAAGCCAATCATAAATACGGTACAATACGCTCCGAATAGGTACATATACATTCTTTCAGACAATCTTAAATAACCCAATGTAAGGAAAAACACCGTTTGAACGAGGAATAATAGCGCCGTTCCAACCATATCACCAACATAGAACATGACTGTGAATATACCTGTCCAAAAGGCAAGAACACGGAACATACGATCCATGCGATTTCCCCCCTTTTAAGATAACGTTATCAAACAATATTATAAACAAGATTTTCCATCTTGTAAATGAATCTGTTAATAATTTGCTAGTAAATTTGCAGAATAGGAACAACTATCACAACGATGGGCGAACATGTTTTCTTCCTCTATCAACTCAACTTCCGTAAATAATACTTCTAACATTCCTTTTATGAAGGCATAATGCATATCACAAATTAAAGGTTGATTTTTTGCTGCTAATTCTCCAAAAGGGCAGTTATTTACTTGAAATTTTATCGTATGCTTTTCTTCGTTGCAAAAGAAATTGGAATAGAGTCCCATCATAGTGGAGGCTTCTTCAAGAATGTTCAACTTTTGTTCCGTAGATAAATTTTTTGCATGAACACCATCCATAATATTCTTTCCATATTTTTCACCGATCGTATATAAGGTTTTTCTACCGATATCTCCCATTTCTGCTAAAGAATCGATAAGAATGGAGGAGAGGAGTTTATAGTCACGGTATGGAAAATTTAATTCAATAACTTTATTTGATAAGAAATAAACTTTATTTGGTCTACCACCTTTTCCAGTTTTTTTGGAATAGGATGTTACTAATTGAATGTCTTCTAATTTCGAAAGGTGTAGTCTGGCCACATTTGGATGAATATCGAATTCACCTGCAATTTCCGCAACGTTGACTTCCTTATGTTTTTTAAGCATATATTGATAAATATTGTAACGAGTCGGATCACTAAGTATACTTGTTACCTTTAGTGTTTGGTTCATGTTAAACACCTCACAATTTTTATATACTATTATTATAGTTGAAATATTATTATAGATGGGTAAACTAAATAAAATGTAATAAAATATACATAAGTAAAGAAAAAAAGGTCCTTTACGATTGAGTATCTACTATATTGGCAGTATAAGAAAAGGTGTATTTAAATTCTAATTCTTTAGTTGTGATGATGTATACAAAATCATATAGGTTTTCGGATTCTTCTGTTATGTGAATAATCACCTTTCCATCAGGGAAATCATATTGAACAGTTGAGGGAATAGTCGAATTTGTTGACAATATTTCTTGATTGAATTTCATTTGACTCATTTGAAATAATGTTTCGATACGAATATGTTCTAGATAATGGTCAGTGAGATATAGATCATTGCGATAAAGCAGAATACTAGATGTAATCATTATAAAAACTAGACTTACCACAAATAGTACGTAAGGTAACATGAACCCGTTTTGGTTTCTGGTAAAAGACAATAACCTTTTCATAAGTCTCTCCTAATGTATTTCTTATCCTTAATCGAATTCCATAGGGATTTGAATCCATTGATAATTTCTCAATATTTTGTAACAATATTTCATGCCCTTTTCTGTCAACTTGCCTGCGGATGAGGCTACCGTATTGTTCAATAAGAATTTCGGAATCATGTTGAATTAGTTTTAATTTATTTCCTTCTATCTTGATATCATTAGAAGAGATTACTTCATCTCTTATGAACTGAAAAAACTGTTGTGTTGATAGTTCGTTATGATTGGATGATAAGTGACTTGTTGATTGAAGTAAATAAGCGAACATCGGTAAGGTCATACTTACTATAGCTAGTGCAAAAAACATCGAAATATATGAGAATCCTTTTTCACTTTTTAGCCAGTCCTTCCAAACAAAACGTTTCATTTGTTTTTCTTGCATTTTCCCATTGTGCACATCCTTTAATGAACTTATTTTCTTCTGTGAAAGTGTATTGGACTATTCTTCCATTATAATTTCGTTTTGAAAAAGTGTTTGGTAACGATTTATTGTTCCAAATAAAGGGCTGTAATTCATCATGTAATTCGTATGCAATCGACCGTCGATCACTTAGAACTGTTTCTTCTTTTTTAATTTGTGTAATGATTGGCACAAATACCATTACTAAAATCATAAAAATTCCTGTTGCGATTAAAATTTCAATTAATGTAAATCCGTTAATTTTCGACAATATTCATTCTCCCTTTTCCTAGTGGAAAGACTAAATGATAAGTTGATTGATTTGTTCTTATTACTATTATTTTTCTGTTCACAATCGTTCCTGATGTTTTAAAAATAATATTATTATTTTCCCTAGTATCGATAGTAACCCCTTCAGGATAATATCGATTCAATATAACTTCTTCACCTTTTCTTAAGTTATAATGATCTTTAAAAAAGGTAATACGAACAAAATCTTCCGTAGTGGTTGAAAGATTTTGTAAATATAAAACATCTGATTCAAGAACCGTTAAAAATTGTTGATCTTGAATATTTTTTAAGCTAGGTACCTTGATGATTGGGCTAATTAGAACCATTATGGAAACTATTGCTAACACAAAAAGAAGCTCGATTAAAGTAAAACCATTCTTTTTAGTCTTTTGATCAATTACCGATTTTAACATTATTATTTCCATCTAATACTAGACTTTTTCCGTTTGGACATTTGGTTTGATCATTCGTTATATACCCTTTACTTTTTAAATCATTAATACTAGTCGGATAATCATTATTCTCTAGATAGTACGCATCTACTTGTCCTTGTACTAATGATTTTAAAGCGTCACATCCTTTTTCATTTACTTCTGCACTTCTTCCACCTAAATTGGGAACGATAAGAATGATCAACACAGAAATTATCAACAAAACAATTAGCATTTCTACTAGTGTAAATCCACGATTATTATTAAACATTTGAAACCACTCCTTAAACCGTTTTAATTAATTGAAACATTGGCCACATTAATGAGATATAAATAAAGATAATAAGCCCTCCAATAATGATTAAAAAGATAGGTTGTACCCATGTTAAAATTTTTAATGTCTTTGCTTCTATATCTTCCATTAATAGCTCGGCATACACAGAAAGATCCATTTCTAATGCTTCCATATCTGTATCTTGTTGAAAGATAGAAATCAAGTGTTTGTCTAATAAGTGCAATTGAGACAAAACAAAACTTAAATGAATTCCTTGACTTAATTCATTGGTTAATAATGTGGAATAGTAAGAAATGATAGGGAGTTTTGGTTGGTTCGCCATATGTTGTAGAATTTCTTTAAAAGACATGCCGGTTTTAAGAAGGGAAGAGAAATGAGAAGCAAAAAAATAGGAGGTTTGTATCTTTAAGTAGTATCTATACAATGGGATTTTTAAATAAATTTTTAGTTGTTTTTGTATACTTAGTTTTTGTTGAATAAAATACCATAAAATAAAACAGAAACTGAACACTAAAATAGAAATGATGATGAAGGTTGTGACAAAATCGATTAACGTGACTGTATAATGGATAGATGAATTGGAATGGTAGTTACTATCAAAAATTTCAACAAAGGTTGGTAATACAGATTCTTTAATAAAGAATAGCAATGTAGAAAAGATAAAGATTAAAATTAATGGATACCGAATAATTTGTTTAAACTTTTTTGTATGCGTTATACGTTGCTGAAACATTTGTATTGCTTTTTCTAAGTTACCTTCTAGATCATTATTTGCTCTTACAAAAAATAAATATGATGTTATGGTCGGATGGAAATGGACATTTTCGAAAGCTTGATCAATGGTTTCCCCGTTTTTAAGGGAATCAATGATTTTAGTTGCATAAGTAGAGAGATGACTGTCCCATTTTATCTTTTCTAATGCAGTTAAGATTGGATAACCATTTTTTAATAAGCGTGACAATCGTTTTAGAAATCTAAGTTGTAGTTCATTATTCGGTCTCAACCTGTAATTCAAATAAAGTTTCTTTAGAGATAAATCCATATGCGTACGCCTTCTTTCTTAAGTGTTGAAATGAATGATAGTTTTTAATCTTTTTTACATCACCTCCTTTTAGCACATAATCGAGTATTTCTCCATCTAAAATTTCTAGAATTGCAGCACGTCTCATGACTTTTTTATTTATTTGTATTGGAACTAATTGGATAGAAGCCACTGCAATAAGAGTGTGTTGTAAGTCAATCTCCTTAATGTCTAAATCCCTTAAACGATGAATAGTACCGATTGAATTCTTCGCATGTAATGTGCTCATTACGAGATGACCAGTTAAAGCAGCTTCAAAAGCAAATTTTGCCGTATATTCGTCACGGATTTCACCAACCATGAGAATATCTGGGTCATGCCTAAGTGCAGCTTTTAGCCCTGTTTGATAAGTAATACCCGCTTTTTCATTGATTTGGACTTGGATAATATCTTGCATTTCTTTTTCGATGGGATCTTCTAATGATATGGTTTGATAGGAATCTTCCTGAAGAAGGGAATGAACTAAAGAATATAAGGTTGTGGTCTTCCCACTTCCAGTCGGCCCGGTAATCAGGATTATGCCTGATCGACGCTTTACCCATTTTTTTATTTGTTTGTACTGACTAGGAAATAAGAAAAGTTCGTTAAGGCTATGTGTTTGTTTTTGTGGGAGTACTCGAACAGCTAAGCTTTCTAATTGGTTGGTAGGGAGTGTTGAAAATCGAAGGGAGTATATCATGGAAGTATCGTGATGTTGGATTGTTCCGTTTTGTGGTTTTCGTGTTTCACCAATATCCATTCCGGAGCTAAATTTATAATAGGTAAGAAGTAGTTGATAATGATTCGTGGAAATCTTTTTATAGAAGACTCTTTTACCATTAATCCGGAAAAAAATATCGGTTTCCGTATTAAACGGGTAAAAATGAATATCAGATGCATGTTGTTCAATTGCCGCTGTTAATATGTTTCTTGAAAGTGTTATAGCAGAACTCAAATTTATTTCATCTCCTTTTATTTAATTGCTAATAGTCCTATTCGACATTATTTTTCAAATTCCTTCTTTTTTTTAATAAATATTTCAAAAACTTTTTGAATAGGTTTTCACCGATTAGTTAAATCTAAGGATATGGAGGTGAAGTTTTGAAAGGAAATGATTATATTAAATTTGTGACAGAGCAAGTTGTTTCTTATTTGGATTTACCAGCCGAAGAAAGACAAAAGCGTAAATTAGACCGTAAAAATACTAATTCCAACTTTTCCAATCATTGGTTTGGTGTGTTGCCATTTGCAATTAAATCGTTAAGAAAAAAGGCAGAATAGCATGACATATAGCTGTTCTGCCTTTTCCCGATAGCTCACTGTATAAGGGAATTTTTCTAATACCTATTCCGTTAAATAAAATATTCCGCCGTTAATAACTTCTTGGGAAATTACTGGATGATATCTCTCTTTAATTTCTTCTATCTCCTTTTCCATTTGTTCTAATTCCTCTGTCCTACCTTCATAAAAGTGTTGTACCGTTTTGATTTCTTCTTCTAATTCTTGTAATGACTCTAGAGCCCATTCATGTGTTTGATTTTCGATATAGGAGGATATTACCGATTCAATTCGTTTAAATCCACTTTGTAATTTAATTATTGGTGATATGGTATAACAATAATCAGAAATAGCCATTTGTAAAGGTAATTTCTGTAGATGGTCCATCATCTCTAATCGCATATTTCCGTTTACGAGTTGTAAACCAATAGAAATCATTTCATCTTTTTTCTGCTTTCCCTTATAACTCATTTTTAAATTTACTACTAACCAAGGGAATAGGGGGGTGTTTTGGTTTGACACTACTTTTTGAAAAAGCTTTGTATATTTTTCCTTTTCTTTAAGGTGATTAATAATTTGTTGTAATCTGGGACTTCCAAAGTGAATCCATTCCCCTTTTTCGTTCTTCTTATTCGGGTTTGTGATTAAGGTAAGGTCCATAGGCTGCCCTTGCTGTCCGATTTTTTTTATATAATGCCAATAAAAAGGGCGATTCATTAACGCTTGATCCATTTCTTCTGTTAATTGGATTTTTAGAATCCCATCTTTGTTTTCTAGTATTTGGCATCGATGTGACACAAAATAATCTTCTAAAAATTGATTTAAATTAGTGATAGCCATAATTTTGCCCCTCTTGTGATTGTTCCATTGAGCTTTTAATGATACTTGTTAGGTTATCCAATTTAATTTTTACTTCACCAATAGTTGACGATTCATTATAGATAGACTCTATTTCTGATTCCATATTTGAAATATTTAGTTCCTCTAAAATGGCATCAAGATTTCCGATTACTTGTTCAAATAAATTAATTTTCTCATATAGTAAAGTCATAATATGTTCTTCAATCGTACCTTTCGTAGCAAAATTATAAATTTGCACATCTTTTTCTTGCCCATAACGATGGATACGGCCGATTCGTTGTTCCAGGCGCATCGGATTCCAAGGTAAATCATAATTAATTAAGTGATTACAAAATTGCAAATTAATTCCTTCTCCGCCAGCTTCCGTTGCAATTAGAACTTGTGCATGATCTTGGAATAATTGTTTCATCCAATCTTTTTTTCCGCGTTTAAATCCACCTCGGAAAGGAACTGATGTAATTCCATGCTGCTTCAAAATCCATTGAAGATATATTTGGCTAGCACGATATTCTGTAAAAACAATAACCTTTTCATCACCGAACTGTTTGATTAGTTCCACTAATTTTTCTGCTTTTGAATGATGTGGAAGTTTTTCAATTTTCGAATTAACTTGTTCGATGAAGGGGTTTGGATTTGTTTCATTCAATTTTTTCAAGGAAAGATAACAAGCTTCTCGAGATGAGCAAATTTCTCGTAGAAAAGTAATCTTCGAGAAACTTGAAAACCCAGCAAAGGCTGATTCCAGTTCGCTATATACTTCCTTTTCTTCTTGCTTAAAATCAATCCAAACGGTTTGAATATTTCTTTTCGTGCTACTTAGCGTTGTATTTTGTCTTGTATTACGAATCATTACTTTTTGTATGAGTTGTTTCAAATAAGCATCCTGTTTGATTTTATTCCGATCTTTACCATAGTTTTCCAAAAAGGATTCATAATTGCCTAAATGACCAGGTTTTAAAATCGAAATTAAGTTAAAAATTTCTATTAATTGATTTTGAACTGGGGTTGCTGTCAATAGTAGACAATATTTCTTTTTTAACGATCGAACAAATTCATAGTTTTTTGTTTTATGGTTTTTAAGTTTATGCGCCTCATCGATTAGAATAAAATCATAATCAATATCTAAAATCTTTTCCCTATGGGGAGAACGTTTTGCTGTATCAAGTGAGGATATGATAATATTTTGGTCCCAACTATAATTCTTTCGATGTGCTACAGCTGGAATATAAAATTTTTCATTGAGCTCTTTGACCCATTGACTTACCAAAGAAGCAGGAACTAAAATAAGTGCATTTTTTACTAATCCACGAATCATGTATTCTTTTAAAATAAGTCCAGCTTCAATCGTTTTTCCGAGACCTACTTCATCTGCTAATATCGCTCTTCCATTCATTGTTTCAATTACTTGTTCTGCTGCTTCAACTTGATGATCTAAAAACTTGACATGAGGTAGATATTCAAAAGCTCTTAACCCTTTAAATTCGGGAGTAATAGTAGTTAACTCAGCATGGTACGCCATAGAAAAAAGTTCCCAACTAGAATATGGTCCGTCATTTTCCAAAATTGATTCTAATTCGGTTATAAATGTTGTATCTTTATTAACTTGAATAGAATCCATAAAATACTCCTTTTATTTAATGAATTTATAATTTTAGTTTTCAAAGTAATTGTAAGAAGTAATATAAAAATCGTTTTTACATATATTTTAGTATAACCAATAATATTTTTAATATGAGGACATGATAGCGAAGAATGAAGGTATTCTGGTAACAAGAAGTGTTGTAAAAAGGACAGATATTCTTTTTTAAGGAATTTCTGTCTTTTTTGGTATAGTGAACATTTTTAATGAGGGAGTGAGATTAAATCGAGAAGCTAAAACAAACGGTCATATACCCAGAATATAAACAGAATGGAGCTAGGACAATTGATTTTGAAGGATGGGAATTACCTGTTCGTTTTTCGACTATAAACGATGAACATGAAGCAACTAGATTACGAGCGGGACTATTTGATGTTTCTCATATGGGAAAAATAAAAATATCAGGTCCCAAGAGTTTAGAATTTTTACAACAGATGACAACGAATGATCTATCTAAGTTAACACAATCAAAGGCTCAGTATACGGTTATGTGTTATGAGAATGGTGGAACGGTTGACGACCTTATTATCTACATGGTAGCAGATTTTGAATATGTATTAGTCGTTAATGCGGCTAACACAATAAAAGATTATAAATGGCTGAATCAAAATAATAAATATGATTTTCAGCAGGTTCAAATTGAAATTGTTACACATCATTATGTTCAATTAGCTTTACAGGGGCCAAACGCTGAACGGATTTTACAAAAATTAACCAAAACGAACCTTCAGGAATTACGTTTCTTTGAATGTAAGCATGGAATTGACTTTTTAGGAATGGGAACACCAGCAATGATTTCCAGAACGGGTTATACAGGGGAAGACGGATTTGAAATTTATATTCACCCACAAGAGGGAAGAAACCTTTGGAAAAAGCTTTTACAACTTGGTATGGAAGAAGGGATACAACCAATAGGTCTAGGAGCAAGAGATACGCTTCGATTAGAGGCAGGATTACCTCTTTATGGTCAGGAGCTATCAAAAGAAATAACCCCTATGGAAGCAAATTTGAATTTTGTAGTGAAGCTAGATAAAGGTGTCGATTTTATTGGAAGGAAAACTTTAACAGAACAAAAGATGCAAGGACCCCAAAGGAAGATAGTTGGAATTGAAATGATAGAGAAGGGCATTCCACGGCACGGGTGTAACGTGTTGATAGACAATTCAATAATTGGTTATGTAACTTCTGGAACACATTCTCCTACTCTTAAAAAAAGTATCGGCATGGCTTTACTTGATTCCCAATATTCTTCTACTGGGATGGAAGTTAAAGTTCAAATACGGAATCGAGTATGTAATGCAATCGTTGTCCCTTTACCTTTTTATCCCATCTAAACGGGCAGTAAGACTCCCACCTCAAGCTTCCGGGGAAGTGAAGAAGGTGAGAGGGAGATCAACTGCCCATAAAAGCCCGATAAGTGCGACTAACCATCAGTGGGTGGATGAAGGAAATCCCCGCTGATGGAAGTCTTCTTTATTCACGGAGAAGGAGGCATTCCAATGAATTTTCGGTATTTACCTATGACGGAATCAGATAAAAATGAAATGTTAAAAGCAATAGGGATTCAGTCAGCGGAAGAATTATTTTCGGATATACCCCAATCCATCCGATTAAACAGGACTTTAAATTTAAAAGAACCAACAAGTGAATATCAATTGATCAAGGAGTTAAATGATATTTCTAGAAAAAATGCAAATTTAAAGGATTATGTATCATTTCTTGGTGCGGGCGTGTATGATCACTTTATCCCATCTGTCGTTGATCATGTCATATCTAGATCGGAATTCTATACTGCCTATACTCCCTATCAAGCCGAAATTTCTCAGGGGGAGTTACAAGCTATTTTTGAATTTCAAACGATGGTTTCAGAAATTACAGGTATGCCGATTGCTAACTCATCAATGTATGATGGTGGTACAGCTCTTGCAGAAGCAGTTAATTTAAGTGCAGCACATACGAAGAAAAAGAAAATCCTTGTTTCCCAATTAGTTCATCCAGAGTCAAGGGAGATTATCAAAGCCTATGCAAAAGGTCATAACTTAGAAATTATCGAGATTGAGGAGAAACAGGGGAGGACAAATCTTCAAGAGTTAGAAAAGATGGTTGATCCTGAAACGGCAAGTGTTGTCATTCAATATCCAAACTTTTTTGGACAAATAGAACCTTTAGCGGAAATCAATAAGGTAATCAAGAAAGAAAAAGACATTATGTTCATTGTTTCAAGTAATCCCCTTGCATTAGGTTACTTCACTCCTCCTAGTGAATTTGGGGCAGATATGGTAGTCGGAGACATGCAAGTATTAGGTATAAAATCACAATATGGTGGACCGCATTGCGGATATTTTGCTACAACTAAGAAACTAATGAGAAAAATTCCCGGTCGTCTTGTAGGACAAACGAAAGATGAGAACGGGGTAAGAGGTTTTGTTTTAACTTTACAAGCAAGGGAGCAACACATTCGCAGAGAAAAAGCAACTTCCAACATTTGTTCTAATCAGGCGTTAAATGCTTTAGCTAGTTCTGTTGCACTAAGCTCCTTGGGGAAACACGGTTTATATAAAATGGCAAAGCTAAATATTCAAAAAGGAAGATATATGCTGCAGCAACTCGAAAATAACAATATAGAAGTAGTTTTTAAAACACCTTTCTTCAATGAAATAGTAATACAACTTAAAAAATCTGTTAAATGTGTAAACCGGATTCTTTTACAAAAAGGAATAATTGGTGGATACGATTTGTCGGATGAATATCCAGATTATCCAAATCATATGTTGATTGCCATTACAGAGACTCGCACAAAAGAAGAAATTGATCAATTTACAAAAGAATTGGGGGATATCAATGGTTAATAAAGATTACCCATTAATTTTTGAAAGGAGTCAGGAGGGAAGAACTGGTTGTAGTCTCCCAGAATTAGATGTACCAGAAACGGAAATAGAAGGCGATATCAATCCTGTTTATATTCGAAAAGAATTAGCTGAACTTCCAGAGGTCAATGAATTAGAATTAATTCGACACTATACTGGTTTATCTACACGTAATTATGGAGTGGATTCGGGATTTTATCCCCTTGGATCATGTACGATGAAATATAATCCGAAAATAAATGAAGAAATTGCAAAGCTGGATGGTTTTTCATATCTTCATCCCTATCAATTATTGGAAACTGTTCAAGGGGCATTGGAAATCATGTACGATTTACAATATGCTTTAAAAGAAATCACAGGTATGTATGAGTTCACTTTACAATCGGCAGCTGGAGCTCATGGAGAGTGGACTGCTTTAATGATGATAAAAGCATACCATGAACAAAACGGGGATTACGGTCGGACAAAAGTTATTATTCCTGATTCAGCCCATGGAACAAATCCGGCATCGGTAACAGTGGCAGGTTTAGAAGTAATAACCGTTCAATCTAATGAAGAGGGGTTAGTTGATTTAGAGCACTTAAAACAAGTAGTTGGAGATGATACAGCTGCTTTAATGTTGACAAATCCTAACACATTAGGATTATTTGAAACTGAAATTATAGAAATAGCCGAAATTATTCACGATGCCGGTGGAAAACTATATTATGACGGTGCCAATTTGAATGCCATTATGGGTTATACTAGACCGGGAGATATGGGATTTGATGCGGTTCACTTAAATCTTCATAAAACGTTTACAGGACCTCACGGTGGGGGTGGACCTGGATCAGGGCCAGTGGGTGTTTCAAAAGAGTTAGAGCCGTTTTTACCAAAACCTGTATTAAGAAAAGAAGGAAATGATTTTGTTTTTGACTATAATCGACCGAAATCAATTGGAAAGGTTAAGTCATATTATGGTAATTTTGGAATTAATCTTCGGGCATACACGTACATTAGAACAATGGGAGCGGAAGGATTAAAGAAAGTTAGTGAATATGCAGTGATAAATGCTAATTATATGATGAGGAAATTAAAAAAGGCTTTTGAACTACCATTTGACAGACATTGCAAGCATGAATTTGTCTTATCAGGTATAAAACAAAAGAAATTAGGGGTACGGACTTTAGATATAGCGAAGCGGCTCTTAGATTTTGGTTACCATCCACCTACAATATATTTTCCATTAATAATAGAAGAGGCAATGATGATTGAGCCTACCGAAACAGAATCGAAAGAAACATTGGATCAATTTATTGATACAATGTTGTCAATTGCCAAAGAAGTAGAAGAAACACCTAATATAGTACTGGAAGCACCTCATCATACAGTAGTAAAACGAGTGGATGAAACTACTGCTGCACGAAAACCAATATTAAGATATGATTGGGATTAACATAAACAAGAGGACAAAGGTTTGGAATCTTTGTCCTCTTTTTCATGGTATTTACTATTTGGTTTTTATTTTTCCAGTCCATTTTTTAAATCCGCCTTTAAGCTGGGAAATATCCTCATAGCCTTTTTTGTGGAGGATTTGTGCTGCTCTGGCGGATCTTGAACCACTTTGGCAATAAAGATAGACTGGTTTATCTTTTCTTAATTCAATTAATCGTTGTTTCAATTGTGTAACTGGAATATTTCTTGCTCCTAGAATATGACCACGATCAAATTCTTGAGGTTCACGTACATCTATTAGTTGAGCCTTACGATACCCTTTAATAAATTCTTCCTCTGTTAAGGTTTTTAGATAAGATCGTTGTCTGTAAAAGCGAAAAATTCCAAACGCAAGAATAACTAATAAAGCAATAATTAATAATTTCATTTTTTTCCCCCGTTTATTCTCGAATGTATAGTATTTATTATATGTTTAATTTGCTATTTTTTAAAGTTTTTTATATGATGTCTATTTGTAATGCCTATTAAAAATAGGTGGGTGAGTGTTTTAAATAGAATATATAAAAGCAAATAGGAAAAAAGTTTATTCCTTTGACTTTTCCTTCCAATTATATTGTTTTTCTCTATTTTTTAACAAATTTCATAGTTTTTCTAAGTTGACAAAAAGTACATATTTACTACAAAATACAATATATTGTGTTAGTTTTTTGGATTAAGTACGATATATTGTATTAATATCATTTCAATGGTATTGTAATAGTATCATAAAAAACTACCTTCTTGGTAGTATAATTTTTTTAAGGGAGAAGATTCAATGACTACTTTTGTCGAGGGAAAGAATCGAATAAACATAGAATCGCTTAACAAAGACATAGAACAGTTTAGTGCTGTACATCCAATAACAAAAGATATGAAACTTACTCACAAAGGTGTTTCCCGTTTAGTAATGTTAGACCGTTATTCATATAAAGATACAACGAAGAAAACACTAAAAGTTGGGGACTTTGTTGTGCTAACGGTCAAAGCGGACCCTAAATTCCCGGCTAGAGGTTTAGGTTTTATCGAGTCCATTGATTGGAAAAGCAAAACAGCTGAGGTGAAGGTTGAACCGGAATATGTTTCTGTTTTAGATGATGAAAAAGAGATGAAAACAGGTGTTGTTAAACGTTCACTAGATACGATAGATAAGCCTTTAGAAGTTTATTATGAACAAATTGCTATGAGAAATGCGACAGGTTTATCTTCTGTCGAAATATCTGAGGATAAAAGGAAAGAATGGTTCCAAAAGTATTATGAGGAACTATCTAGCTTGAATTTTATTCCAGCTGGCAGGGTGTTATATGGTGCTGGATCCGAAACGGAAGTAACTTACTTCAACTGTTATGTTATGCCTTATGTAAGAGATTCACGTGAAGGCATTTCTGATCACCGCAAAAAAGTAATGGAAATCATGAGTAGAGGTGGAGGAGTAGGAACAAACGGTTCTACTTTAAGACCGAGAAACACACTGGCAAGGGGAGTAAATGGGAAATCTTCTGGCTCCGTTTCATGGTTAGATGATATTGCCAAGCTTACACATTTGGTAGAACAGGGTGGATCGCGCAGAGGGGCACAAATGATAATGTTGGTAGATTCTCATCCTGATATTATTGAATTTATTATTTCTAAAATGCAAAACCCTAGAATTCTTAGGTATTTAATTGAAAATACAGAAGATGAACAAATAAAAAAAATAGCAGAAGAAAAATTGAAATTTATTCCACTTACAGAGACAGAAGAAGATCTTTATCAAGGAATTCTTAACTACAAAAACATTCCTGGTCAGGGTGGTTTTTCAGATGCTGTATTTCGTGAAGCAGAAGAAAAATTAAGAACAGGCGGTACGTACTCTGTTCACAATCCAGAATTTTTAACAGGAGCTAATATTTCTGTTTGTATTACAAAAGAATTTATGGATGCCGTTGAAAATGATGATTATTATGAGCTTCGTTTCCCAGACGTTGAGAATTACACGGAAGAAGAAATGAAGGCTTATAACGAAAAATGGCATGAAGTTGGCGATGTTCGTCAATGGGAAGAAATGGGTTATGGAATTCGTATATACCGTCATATTAAAGCAAAAGAATTGTGGAAGTTAATTAATATTTGTGCAACCTATTCAGCAGAACCAGGTATTTTCTTTATTGACAATGCAAACGAAATGACAAATGCGAAAAGTTATGGACAACAAGTAGTTGCAACAAATCCGTGTGGTGAAAAAATAGCATAGTTTGCCTCACGTAAAAAATTGCGGGATAAAGCGGGAAGGCTGAGAATGCTAATCCGAACCGAAGGCTAGAAGTAAAGCTCTAGTCAGGGGCAACGCATAGATGGTGAACCTCATCTGAGAATATAATCCATCCACGAGACCGCAACATTACACACACCTTATCAAGATAATTTTAAGGGAAGAAGATATCATGAACCGAGGATATTCCTGTGTAATGAAAATGTATGCTGAACTTGCAGGAACTCAACTGTAAGAACTATTGGATAAAAAACCGATAGGATAACAAAATTGGAACAACCTCTTGCACCATATTCTGTTTGTAATTTAGCTGCTGTAAACCTTGCAGAGATGGCAAATAAAGATACGAAAACAGTAAACTTTGAAAAACTAGCACAAACGGTTAAAACGGGTGTGCGTATGCAAGATAACGTTATTGACGCTACTCCATACTTCTTAAAAGAAAATGAAAAACAAGCATTAGGGGAACGTCGAATTGGTTTAGGTGTTATGGGGCTTCACGATTTATTAATTTACTGTGAATCTGCATATGGTTCTGAGGAAGGTAATAAATTAGTTGATAAAGTCTTTGAAACAATTGCTGTAACAGCATATAGAACTTCTGTTGAATTAGCTAAAGAAAAAGGAAGCTTCCCATTCTTAGTAGGTAAAACAGAAGAGGAAACCAAACAATTACGTCAAGCGTTTATCAATACAGGTTATATGAAGAGAATGCCTAAGGATATTCGTGATGACATCTTAAAATATGGAATTCGTAACTCTCACTTACTTACCGTTGCGCCAACTGGAAGTACTGGAACAATGGTTGGTGTGTCAACTGGACTTGAGCCTTACTACTCATTTTCTTACTTTAGAAGTGGACGACTTGGTAAGTTTATTGAGGTAAAAGCAGATATTGTCCAAGAATATTTAGATCAGCATCCTGAAGTAGATTCAAATGAACTACCAGAATGGTTTGTAACTGCTATGGATTTATCACCTGAAGAACATGCTGATACACAATGTGTAATTCAGCGTTGGGTAGATAGTTCCATCTCTAAAACAGTAAATGCTCCAAGAGGATATACTGTTGAACAAGTAGAAAGTGTATACGAAAGATTGTATAGAGGCGGTGCAAAAGGCGGTACGGTATATGTAGATGGAAGCCGTGACAGCCAAGTATTAACCTTAAAAGCAGAAGAAAATTCATTTGAACAAACAGAACTATTTGAAGAAGATAAGAAACCGAAAGTTGTACTTGTTGACACCGTTCAAGAATTGGAAAAAACAAGCGTAACGATTGGATCTGAAGTAGGAAATACTTGTCCAGTATGTCGTGAAGGAACTGTTGAAGATATAGGCGGTTGTAACACATGTACAAGTTGTGGTGCACAATTAAAATGTGGGCTTTAAGAATTATAAGGGATTAGCTAATTAGCTAATCCCTTTTCTGTGGTATGATATTGTAGTAAATAAAACTTATTCACAAATAGTAAAAGCTTGTTTAACATATTTATTTCATGTATTCTTATTTACAGTAAACAATTTTGCCTGAACTTAAAAAAAGCGAGGGAATAGCATGCCAACTCCTAGTATGGAAGATTACATAGAAATTATTTATAATCTAATGGAAAAGAAAGGTTTTGTTCGTGTTTCTGATATTGCAGAGAAATTATCTGTTCACCCTTCATCTGTTACAAAAATGGTACAGAAATTAGACAAAGATAACTATTTAGATTACGAAAAGTATCGTGGGTTTGTACTTACCCCAAAAGGAAAAAAAATTGGTGAGCGTCTAGTATATCGACATGAACTACTAGAAGATTTTCTTGAAATAATTGGAGTAGACAAAGAAAATATTTATAACGATGTTGAAGGTATTGAACATCATTTAAGTTGGAATTCCATTGATCGTATTGGTGACTTAGTCCGTTATTTTAAGTCAAACGATGTAAGAGTGAACGAACTTAGAAAAGTGCAAAATGAAACGGAATAAAATAAAGAAAATTGTAGATATGGTTCTAAAAGTTTTTGCTCTTGATTAAGAATAAAAGTAGCATAAAGTTTTATGCGTCCTTTCTATGTATTAGAAAACAAGCATAAGGAGCGAACGGATGAAAATTGATGCTGTTTTTTCTGGTGGTGGAGTTAAAGCTTTTGCATTTGCTGGCGTATTAAAAAGCTTAGAGGAAAGTGAATTTGATTTAGAACGTGTTGCTGGAACATCTGCAGGAGCAATTGTGGCATCCCTTATCGCCTCAGATTACAAAATAGATGAAATCATTCAATTAACCCAAGAGCTTGATTTAAAAAAATTTTTAGATCCCCCCGCTCTAACCAAATATATCCCAATGAGTAAATGGTTGTTTTTATATTTCCAATTAGGTCTTAATAAAGGAAAAAAATTAGAAGATTGGTTATACCAAACATTAGCCCAAAAAAATATCTATACGTTTAATGATATTAAGGAAGGATATTTAAAAGTTGTCGTAAGTGACTTGTCCCTAGGAAAACTAGTTATTATACCAGATGATTTAGAACGTATTTACGGAATACATCCTAAGCATTTTCCGGTTTCAACAGCAGTAAGGATGAGCGCTGGGTTTCCTTATTTTTTTATGCCGAAGAAAATGCCAGGAAAAACAGATAAGAAAAGTATTATTGTGGATGGAGGCTTATTAAGTAATTTTCCAATGTGGTTATTTAATGACGGTGAACAAAGGGACACGAGACCAGTACTAGGAATTAAGTTTACAGGTTCCGTTGAAAAGGAAAATACTCCAAGGCAAATTAGTAATGCTTTTGATATGTTTACAGCTCTATTCGCTACGATGAAACAGGCGCATGATGCAAGATATATTTCAAAATCAGAGAAAAATAATATTATTTTTATACCAGTAGAGGGTGTAGATACAGTGAATTTTCATATTGATATAAAAGTAAAACAAGAATTATTCGATATCGGTAAAACCTATACCGATGAATTTTTAAAACATTGGCCTAAATAGACAAAAGACCGAACTTCTAAAAGGAAGCACGGTCTTTTCTTTTTGTTTTGTTTCCATCAATAACTTTTAGATGTCCCGCTGAACGTCTGCTTCGGTTTTTCTTAATAGGATTTGGTTGCTTTTTGGAAGTTAATTTCGCGGCATGAGTTGCTCTTACGTTGTCACTTTTGTATTTTGCTTTTGATTGGCGAACAGCTTTTTTATATTTCTTCATTTCATTAGAAGGAGCCTTCTTTCTAAGAAAAACGAAATAAATCAATGCAAATATAACTAAACCAAAGAAAATAGTTGTTAAAATACTCATTACAAACTTACCTGGCTGTGTGAAAAGTTGAGAAACTATGCCAATAACCCCTAACCCAATAATTACATAAAACAGTATTGACCATTTATTCCGAACCACAGAATCTCCTCCTTTTTTATTCGAACCTATTAGCAGGTAGGAAAGTATAAAAATCTTTCCTGTCTGGGGCTCCGATTACTCGGCCCACCGTGAAGATTTATATAAGTGCAACTAAGGCAATCACCTAAAGGCGACCCCAAGTTTTCTAATATATTTTGGAAAGCGAGTGTAGAACCATTCGAAAGAAAACAGTTGATATAATTCTAGGATATGTAAACTTTGATCAAATCATCCTTTATTACTAATTTTCCCCTGTTTTTTTAAAAATATTCATTATAAAATATCAAGTTGTTACAATAATAATTAATTTCTTATATTATATGCAGAAACTTGACTTTGTTTAATTTCATTTTACTAAATACTTAAGAACATAACTAGTTATTTATACCAGTCTATATGATTGGTTTTTATGTATTTGGTAATAATACTTGTGAGGTGATTCATATGAGTGAGAATAAGCAATTAGAACATAATAAACCTGAGAATACAATGTCTCTATTGAGTAGATCATTATTAACCGGTTTTATCGGGGGTATTCTATGGAGTACGATTGCTATATTTTTATATTATTTTAATTTTGTGGAAGTTTCACCTAAATCATTTGTTTTAAGATCCTGGTTGAAAACGGATTGGACTGACAGTTGGTTAGGTGATCTTGTTTCCATTATTATAATAGGACTTTTATCCATTGTCACGGCAATAATTTACTATGGTTTATTAAAAAAAGTGAAGACGATGTGGATCAGTGTTGTATATGGAATTATCCTATGGGGTATTGTATTTTATTTATTACAACCCATCTATACAAATATTCCAAAACTAGTTGAATTGAATACTAATTCTATTGTAACATCTTTATGTTTATTTATCTTGTATGGCACTTTTATTGGATATTCTATTTCTTATGATTATCACGATACCCAAGTAGAACAATTGTAGAAAAGTTTTTAAAGTTGTTTTTATAAGGAAAGCATTATTCAAATGAATATTTTTATGATAAACTAAAAAATAGTTAAATTTTAACAGTAATCTCATGAACGATGATTTTCATTAGGAAAGGGTGGGGGCATGGAAAGGTTATCCAAATTAAGAAAAGCTTTAAATCAAAATAAATTAGATGGAATACTTGTAACCAGTCCTTATAACAGACGATATATAACAGGCTTCACGGGTACGGCTGGGGTTGCAATTATTTCGGAAAGTGATTCTCGTTTTATTACGGATTTTAGATACACAGAACAAGCGAATGAACAAGCAAAAGAGTTTCAAATTATCGAGCATAAAACACAAATTGAACAAGAGTTAAAAACTCAATTAAAAGAAATGAATATAAGAAGGCTTGGATTCGAAAAAGATCATGTAACTTTTGGAGAATATGAATTATATAGTAAGATCTTAGAAGTGGAACTCGTACCGGTAAGTGGAATCATTGAGGAAATTCGTCTAATTAAAACACCAGAAGAACTAGAAATATTAAAGAAAGCAGCTAAAATTGCCGATGATGCTTTTGAACACATACAGGCTTACATTAAGCCTGGTGTGAAAGAAATAGATGTATCGAATGAACTTGAATTTTTCATGAGAAAACAAGGTGCTACGGCTTCGAGTTTCGACACCATTGTAGCTTCTGGTTATCGTTCTGCCCTTCCGCATGGTGTAGCTTCAAATAAGGAAATCCAATCTGGAGAATTGGTAACATTAGATTATGGCGCCATCTATGAGGGTTACTGCTCAGACATTACAAGAACAGTAGCTGTTGGTGAAATCTCTGACCAATTGAATGATATCTATCATACAGTTTTAGAAGCAAACTTAGAAGGTGTAAAAGGAACAAAACCGGGTATGACTGGAAAAGAAGCAGACGACTTAACTAGAAATTATATCGAAGAAAAAGGATATGGAAAATATTTCGGTCATTCGACAGGGCACGGTATTGGCCTTGAAGTCCATGAAGGACCAACCTTATCCAAACGGTCTGACAAAGTTCTTGAGCCTGGAATGGTAGTAACGATAGAGCCAGGTATTTATCTCGCTAATATCGGTGGGTGTCGAATTGAAGATGATATCATCATTACCGAAAACGGCAATGAACGTTTGACGTTTGCACCTAAGGAATTAATACAACTTTAGTATTTGAAACGGAGGAAAACATAATGATTTCAGTAAACGAATTTAAAACAGGCCTAACAATTAAAGTAGATGGAGATATATTACAAGTTATCGAATTCCAACATGTTAAACCGGGTAAAGGTGCAGCTTTTGTACGTTCAAAATTACGTAACTTAAGAAATGGAAACATCCAGGAAAAAACATTCCGCGGTGGGGAAAAGGTAGATACAGCACATATTGATAACAATAAAATGCAATATCTTTATGCAAGTGGAAATACCCATGCTTTTATGAATACGAATACTTATGAGCAAATAGAGATTCCTTCAGAACAAATAGAATCTCAATTAAAATTTATAAAAGAAAACATGGAAGTGAACGTCATCAGTTATGAAGGTGAAATCCTTGGTGTTGACTTACCTAATAACGTAGAGTTAGAAGTAATCGAAACAGAACCAGGTATTAAAGGTGATACAGCTAGTGGTGGTTCCAAACCTGCAACAGTAGAAACAGGTCTAGTGGTTCAAGTACCATTCTTTGTAAATAAAGGAGATATCCTAGTTATAAATACTTCTGACGGAAAATATGTTTCTAGAGCAAACCATTAATAAAGTTTTTAAGTGCGACTAACCATCAGTGGGATAGAAGGAAAATCCCCACTGATGGTTAGTCTTCTGTATACTACCTATCGAAAAAAGTCTTAGCAGATGCTAAGGCTTTTTTTAATAGATTAATGAAAATATAAAAATTTAGCTTATTAAATCTTATCATAGGGAAGGCCACGTCTAGCTCCAGCGCTAAAGCCGTAGCGAGACTTCCTTCACCTTCGTACGTCGCTAAACGGGCGCTTGCGCTTTTGCTAATAGAGAAAATTAGTCATAATTCAATGTTGTAAACATACATTTTATTATATACCTACAAAAAAGAGAGGGTCCAAAATGGAAGAAATTTTACGATTATTTCCAAATGAAATGAGACAAGTTATTGAGACGAAAATTGGGAATCGCTGGGACTTTCTTCAAGAAATTCGAATACGATTGTTTCAACCAATTGAATTTATTTTTGATAGGCAAATAGAATGGATTACTCATGTGAAACCAAGTAAGCACGATGGAGTGTATATAGTAAACCAGCTTAGTGAATTTTCATTATATCGTATGACCGATGAATTACGTGAAGGATATATCACTATTGAAGGAGGGCATCGCGTAGGAATTGCCGGAAGAGTCAATACGATTGGTGGTGCTGTAAAAGCGCTACAATACATCACCTTTTTTAATATTCGAATAGCAAAGCAAAAAATTGGGGTTGCTAATGCAATTATTCCTTACATTTTTAAAGAAAAATATTTAAACACATTACTTGTAGGTGCACCGCAAACCGGTAAAACAACACTTATTCGTGATACTACTAGGTTAATTTCATCAGGGTGGGGAAAAGTTCCAGCACAAAAAGTTGGTGTCATCGATGAAAGATCAGAAATTGCTGCTTCAATCAATGGTATTCCACAACTTGATCTTGGGACTAGAACAGATGTAATGGATGCATGTCCGAAAGCGGAAGGTATGATGATGATGATTCGTTCGATGTCACCTGATGTATTAGTGGTAGATGAAATTGGTAGTGCAGATGATATAAACGCGTTAATAGAAGCAATTAATACAGGGGTAACAGTTATTTGTACAATACATGGTCAAAGTTTAATTGAATTAAAAAAACGACCTTCTCTAGACATTCTATTTCAACATAAGGTTTTCGAAAGATTTCTCTTTTTAGAAAAAACGGGACAACCATCTGTTTTGAAAAAGGTTTATGACCAAAATGAAAAGGAAATTTTACAGAAAACGAGGTTTGTTATTACATGAATTGGATTGGTGCCCTTTTATTGATCAGTACAACGACATGGTTAGGATTTGATTGGAGTAACCGATTATCTAATCGGCCAAAACAAATAAGACAACTAAAAAATGCATTACAAATTTTAGAAGCAGAAATTGTTTATAGTCAATTACCACTCAAAGAGGCCTTTTTAAATATATCGAGACAAATTCCAGAACCTACAAGATTCTTTTTTGAAGAAATAGGTCTGAGTTTACAAGATAAAAATATAGATTTCTATATAATCTGGAAAGAGAAAGTGGATGCACTTATCAATAATTCAAGCCTAGCTATTAATGAAAAAGAAATCTTATACCAGTTTGGAAGAACTATAGGGCAGCATGATTTTTATCAACAACAAAAGCATATTCAATTAACACTATCCCATTTAGAACGAGAACTTGAAGATGCTAGAGAGGAGCAATATAAATACAGTAAAATGGCCAAAAGTTTAGGATTTTTAGCTGGTTTATTTATTGTATTATTGCTGATTTAACGGAAAGGAGTCAATCCATGTTTGCAGATGCACAAATCTTATTTCAAATCGCAGGAATTGGAATCATTGTTGCACTAATACATACAATTTTAAAACAAATGGGGAAAGAAGAAATTGCACAGTTTGCAACGTTAATAGGATTTATCATTGTTCTTGTTATTGTGATTAATGGACTTTCCGATTTATTTAACCAAATAAAATCGGTATTTCTTTTCTAGGAGCATGTAATCATGGATATATTACAAATTGTGCTTCTCGGGGTTGTTGCTAGTATTTTATATCTCATCTTAAAAGATACAAATAGTTCTTTTGCATTTTTTATTATTTTGATAACTGGAATTATCATCTTTTTTGCGATAATACAACAGATTTTAATTATATTTGAATTAATCCAAAATCTCGGAAGAAATGCGAATATCGATGGTTTGTATATGGAAACGATATTGAAAATTATCGGTATAGCGTACATTGCAGAACTCGGAGCTAATCTAACGAAAGAAGCGGGGTTAAGTGCCGTTGCCAAAAACATTGAATTGGCAGGGAAGGTTTTTATCATTTTACTTGCAGTTCCAATCATTACAGCAGTTGTAGAAGCCATTTTGAACTTTTTACCTTCTGTGTAGAAACTGCTTTGAAGACCTGGGGCTCTGAAGAAATCGCCTCACCGTAAAGATATGAATTAGTAATACTAAGGTATTTGCTAAAGCTTAGTGAACGCCAAGTTTAGAAGGGGGAATGTATAGTGAATGAAATTTAAAATTTATATTGCAACCCTATTTGGCCTATTCACTATTATTTTTCTCTTCATTGGACAAGTACCTGTTCATGCAGAAACGCAACAAATGGATGTTAGCAATGCTTTATTAAATGAAATCTCTTTAGAGGGTGTTGAAAATTACTGGGATCAATTAGTTCAAGAATACGGTACATATGTGCCAGAACTCGAAAAAACAACCGTATATGAATTTATCAAGAATCAAGACTCGCTTTCGATTAAAGGAGTTTTATTAGGATTAATCAAATATTTGTTTTATGAAATTATTCTAAACGGTAAACTACTCGGTACGTTGCTATTGCTTACTTTATTTTCTATATTATTGCAGACCATGCACACAGCCTTCGAAAGTTCAGCTGTAAGTAAAATAGCATATTTTGTAGTATATATTGTTCTAATCTTTTTAGCATTAAATAGCTTCTATGTAGCTGTTTCTTACGTGGAAGATGCGATAGGTATGATGAGTAGTTTTATGATTGGGCTATTACCTCTCATATTGGGATTAATGGCCACATTTGGAAATATCATCTCAGTATCTTTCTTTCACCCTATTATTATTTTTCTCATCAATGTTAGCAGTATATTAGTGTCTTCTTTCATTTTACCTTTACTATTTTTATCGGCAATCCTCACCATTGTAAATAACATAAGTGATAATTATAAAGTAAGTCATTTAGCAAATTTATTTAAGACAGTCAGTATGGGAGTATTAGGTATATTTTTAACAATCTTTTTAGGAGTTATATCCGTACAAGGAACAGCGAGTGCCATACAAGATGGTGTTGCAATGAAGACTGCAAAATTTGTGACTGGTAATTTTATACCAGTAGTTGGTCGAACATTTACTGATGCAACAGACACAATCTTAAGTGCTTCTTTGTTATTAAAAAATGCAGTGGGGATCGTTGGATTAATTATCGTATTATTTATTGTGTTATTTCCTGCTTTAAAAGTTGCTGCCATTGCAATTATTTATAAAATAGCTGCAGCAGTTTTACAACCGATAGGGGATGGACCAGTCATAACTACTTTAAATACGATTAGCAATTATATCCTATTTGTCCTTGCTTGTCTGCTTTCAATATCTATTATGTTTTTTTTAGCAATCGTTATTATCGTTGTTGCTAGCAATCTTACTATGTTAATCCGATAGGGGTAGTAGAGATGGATATAGTAATAAACTGGGTTACGCAAATTATATTATTTATAGTTCTTGCTACCATTATTGATTTATTAATCCCAACCTCATCGATGAATAAGTATATCAAATTAGTAGTCGGTTTAATTCTTATTTTAATTTTATTAAAACCAATATTTTATGTTTTGAATATCGACATGGAAACCGCATTAAATAAGTCATTTCAACAAGTTAATGATGTTGGTGAAGATAGTGAATCTGTAAAAAATTTAATAGAATTTCAAAAAAAAGAGATACAATCCACACAAGATGCATATATTTTAGAACAAATGGCTGTCCAACTAATAGAAATTGCTGAGGATCCTATGAAAGAAAAGTATCAACAGGAAATAACGAACATTGAATTTAAATTTAATTCTAATGATAGTTATTCTTACGAGGATCTTGAAGAAGTCATTGTTTATGTAAAAGATTTAGTGGAAGAGGAGGGAGAACAGAACACAGTTGAAAATGTTGTAATTAATACAGATCATGTAGTAGAGAAAAAAGACATGGACAGGCATGATGAGGAAATTAAACAATTATTAAAAAAGGTTTGGGAACTTACTGACAAAGAGATAACAATCTACTGGGAGGGAGGCGCATCTTGAAAAAATTCTTCGAGAAATTTTTCCAGCCAAAGAGTGGAGATGGAAGTAAAAAAGTATCAAATAAATTAGGATATATTATTATTCTAGGTTTGATTGGTATACTTCTTATATTTTTAAATAATATTTTGACAACATCAAGTGAAGAAACAGAAATGGATAAATCGATAGGACAACAGCCTCAGCAAAAAAATGTAGAGGTATCCAATTCGGAAGGTAATGATCGAACTTCTGATGTTCAAGAATTAGAAAAAAGCTTTAAAGAGGATTTAGAAGAAATGCTAAATAAAATAAAAGGTGTTTCTGATGCAGAAGTTATGGTTAATCTAGCCTCTTCAAATGTCCAAGTTTTTGAAAAAAATATAATCAAAGGGCAACAAACTACGGATGAGACAGATAAAAATGGTGGATTAAGGAAAGTTGAAGATCAGACAGAAGAAACCCAGATTGTATTCGTTCGTCAGGGAGATAGAGAAGTTCCTTTACTAGTTAAGACAGAAAAACCAGAAGTAAGTGGTGTATTTGTAGTAGCAAAGGGGGCTGATCATGCGACTGTAAAAAAATGGATTGTTGAAGCAGTTTCAAGAGTACTTGATGTGCCAACACATAAGGTTTCAGTAATGCCGAAAACGAATTAAGGGGAGGAAGAATTATGTTAAAAAAACAAACAGTTTGGTTATTAACGATGTTAAGTTTAATGATTGTTTTAAGTGTGTACTATTTAATTTCACCGAATAACGATGATTTGGCATATATTGATAATGGGAAAGAATCCGCTGAACAGGCTACAGAGGATGTAACAACCGCTCAAGGCGAAGGTACAGAAGTAGATGAAATGACGAACATAGATAACAATGAACTTTTTACTAACATTCGCATGGAATTGCAAGATGAAAGAAGTATGTCTAAATCAAGACTTGAAGATGTTGTTGCATCAGGTTCCGCAAGTGTAGAGGAGAAAGATGAAGCATTAAGGGAAATCGATCAGTTAGAAAACACTTCGAAAAAAGAGAAAATTTTAGAAGAGACCATTTTAGCTTCTGAAGAGTATCAAGATGTTTTAGTACGTTCCGAAAATGATAAAGTACATGTTCATGTTCAAGCGGACGAACAACTATCTGGAACAGAAGCAAATCATATTATGAGAATGGTTTATGATGAGTTCGGTGAAATTCCTGTAGATGTTATTACTCAACCATCAGATCAAGAATTATCTAAGGAGTCAAGTGAAGAAACATCAAAAGAATCAACTAAGGAGTCAACGGAGAGTTCAACTAAAGAGACATCTAAGGAATCAACTGAACAATCGGATAAAGAATAAACATAGAAATCAGATGCTCTTTAGACAAGGCATCTGATTTTTGGTTCATTGAGTAGATACGAAATATCGTAGTTTTTCATATAATGGTAGAGTTTATGAAAGAAGATTGATATAATAATTTAGAATATTATTTATTTTATAGAAAGGTTTAATCCTTGATGTATTTTATAAAGTAATAGTAAAATGATAAGGAAGCTCTAAGACCTAATAGTAAATTTTTTTCAAAAGGGGTGCTATACATGTTAAAAATACAAGAAATTAGAGAATTAATAAAGCTTATTGATAAGTCTGATATAAGTGAATTTACGTATGAAAATGACGGTACAAGTGTAACAATGAAAAAATCCGGAAATGATTTGGTTGGAGAACAACATATTGTTGCAGAGGCTCCTAAAGAAACAGTAACAGTGTTAAACGAAGAACCAAAAGTAACTACTGTTAAGGAAGAACCAGCAAAGGTTGAAGCTGTTCAAGATAATGAAGAGTCACAAGCAGATTCTTCTTCAGATGCTAATTATGAAATTGTATCACCAATGGTAGGTACATTCTATGCCTCTTCTTCCCCAGATAGTGATGCTTATGTCTCTAAAGGAAGTACTGTTCAGAAAGATACAATTGTATGTATTGTTGAGGCAATGAAGTTATTTAATGAGATTGAAGCAGAAGTCGATGGAGAAATAGTGGAAGTACTAGTAGAAAATGGTGAACTAGTAGAATATGGACAACCATTATTTAAAGTGAAGACAAAGTAAGGGGTTGGAATAATTGATAAAAAAACTGCTAATTGCGAATAGGGGAGAAATTGCAGTTCGGATAATCCGTGCATGTAAAGAATTAGGGATCAAAACAGTTGCTGTATATTCAGAAGCGGATAAAGAAGCATTACATGTACAGTTAGCCGATGAAGCATATTGCATCGGTCCGAAATTAAGTAAGGACAGCTACCTTAACTTTACAAATATTATGAGTGTTGCTACTCTTACAGAAGTGGATGCCGTTCATCCGGGATATGGATTTCTAGCAGAAAATGCGGACTTTGCCGAGATTTGTGCAGATTGCAACATTGAATTTATTGGTCCTTCAGCAGAAGCCATCCAAAAAATGGGTATAAAAGATATCGCCAGAGATACAATGAAGAAAGCAAATGTACCAATCGTACCTGGTTCTGACGGCATAATAGAAAGTGAAGAAGAAGCATTAGAAATTGCTAATAAAATTGGGTTTCCTGTAATTATAAAAGCAACAGCCGGTGGCGGTGGAAAAGGAATCCGTGTTGCAAGATCTGAAGAAGATTTAATAAAAGGTATTCGGGTAACCCAAAAAGAAGCAGAACGAGCTTTTGGTAACCCTGGAGTTTATTTAGAAAAGTTTATTGAAGATTTCAGGCATATAGAAATACAAGTATTGGCTGATAAACATGGTAATGTCGTGCATTTAGGGGAGAGGGACTGTTCTATCCAACGTAGGCTTCAAAAATTGGTGGAAGAAAGTCCATCACCAGCACTTACCCCCGAAATCAGACAAAAAATGGGTGAAGCATCAGTGAAAGCTGCCAAAGCAGTAAACTACGTTGGTGCTGGAACCATTGAATACATTTTTGATAGAAAATCGAATGAGTTCTACTTTATGGAAATGAATACAAGAATACAAGTAGAACATCCCGTAACTGAAATGGTAACCGGAGTAGATTTGATTAAAGAACAAATCAAAGTAGCAGATAACGAGAAACTTAGTATTTCACAAGAGGATATTAAGTTAAATGGACATGCTATTGAATGTAGAATAAATGCCGAGGATCCATTTAGAAACTTTATGCCATCAGCTGGTAACATCAATATGTATTTGGCACCAGGTGGTTTAGGTGTTCGAGTGGACTCAGCAGCATATACAGGATACCAAATTCCACCTTACTATGATTCAATGATTGCGAAATTAATTGCGTATGCCCCAACACGTGAAGAAGCAATTAAACGTATGAAGCGTGCATTAGATGAATTTGTTGTTGAAGGTATTCATACTACCATTCCGTTCCATAGTTTAATTATGGAAAATGAGGTCTTTGTTAAGGGAGATTTCAATACTAATTTCTTAGAAGAAAACCCGATTCTTCAAAAAGAAAAATAGGGTCGTATTTACATACGAATTAGGAGTGATATCATGAGTGAACAGCCATTATTACATGTTAATGAGGATTCAACATTAGGGAAGATTGAGATTGCTCCAGAAGTAATAGAAGTCATTGCAGGGATTGCTGCTACAGAAGTAGATGAATTGTTTGCAATGAGGGGAAACTTTGCTTCAGGTGTTGTTGAGCGTTTAGGTAAAAGAACCCATAGTAAAGGTGTAAAGGTCGAACTAACGGAGAATGGAATTTCTATTGACCTGTATGTTATTTTGAATTTTGGAGTTTCCATTCCAAAGGTAGCCCAAAAAATTCAAACAAATATACGTGAATCATTAAAATACATGACATCTTTAGAATTGGATGAAATAAATGTTCATGTTGTTGGTATAAACATGGATGGAAATGAAGATAATGAGCAAGATTAAAATGAAGGTCCATTGACCTTCATTTTTTGTTTTAATATTGTCGCTTTCTACAGAATTCTAGCTTTGGATAGATTATCGTGTTATTATTTGTAGAGATGAAAGTAAAGGAGTTAAGCTGATGAATCGACATACAGCAAGGATAAAAGCATTTCAAATCTTGTTCCAAATGGATTTAAATGAGATGGAAATAGAAGCAGCGATTGGGTCGGTCGTAGATAATAATGAAAAAGATTTATTCCTTGAATCACTTGTTCACGGAGTAACTGATCATCAACAAGAAATTGATTCCATTATTTCCGATCACTTAGAAAAATGGACGTTAAACCGTATTGCATCTGTTGAGCGAAGTATTTTGCGTATAGCGACTTTTGAAATTAAATTTCTTGATGATATCCCAAATAGTGTTTCTATAAATGAGGCAATCGAATTGGCAAATAAATTTGGTGATGAAAAGTCGGGGAAATTTGTGAATGCTGTATTATCCAAAATTATATCTTAAAAAGGGGAAGCATACACTATGGTAGCAGAAATTATTAACGGTAAAGATTTAGCGCAAGAACTTAGAATGAGTTTGAAAGATGAAGTTACAGAATTGAAACAAAAAGGAATTAATCCGCATTTAACGGTAGTATTAGTTGGAGATAATCCTGCATCTAGATCTTATGTGAAAGGAAAAGAAAAAGCAGCAGCGGAAGTTGGGATTTCTTCCTCAGTTATTGAATTACCAGCAACTACTTCAGAAGAAGAGTTATTGGATCAAATACATAAATTAAATGAAGACAGTGTGGTAAATGGAATTTTAGTACAATTGCCTCTACCTAAACATATTAGTGAACAAAAAGTGATTGATACGATAAATCCTAATAAAGATGTCGACGGATTCCATCCAATTAATGTTGGAAAGATGATGCTTGGTGAGGATACTTTTCTACCGTGTACTCCGTATGGAATTATTACGATGTTAAAATCAAGAAATATCAATATAGAAGGTAAACATGCAGTAATCATCGGAAGAAGTAATATTGTAGGTAAGCCTGTAGGACAATTACTGTTAAACGAAAATGCAACTGTTACATATTGTCACTCACGCACAGCAAATTTAAGGGAATTAACATCTAAAGCGGATATTTTAATCGTAGCAATTGGAAGACCAAACGCCATTACAGCTGATGATATCAAAGAAGGCGCAGTTGTTATTGATGTAGGAATTAACCGTTTAGAAACAGGTAAACTAACTGGCGATGTGGATTTTAACAGTGCTGTAGAAAAAGCCTCTTACATTACACCTGTTCCTAAGGGAGTAGGACCCATGACTATTGCGATGCTGTTAAAAAATACAGTTAAAGCGGCTAAAGGATTGGAAAATCGTTGATTGACAAATATTTAACAGTTACTGCTGTAACAAAGTATATTAAGCGAAAAATGGATACAGATCCTCATCTAAAGCAAATTTTAATAAAAGGTGAAATTTCTAATTTTAAACAACACTCCCGTGGGCATATGTATATGACGATAAAGGATAGCCAAACAAAAATACAGGCAGTAATGTTTGCCGGAAATAATCGTTTTTTAAAATTTAAACCAGAAAATGGAATGAATGTATTAATAAAAGGCGAAATAAGCGTATATGAAGCTTATGGACAATATCAGCTATATATAAATCAAATGGAGCCGGATGGAATTGGATCATTATATTTAGCGTTCGAACAATTAAAGGAGAAACTTCAAAAGAAGGGATATTTTGATCCTTCCATTAAGAAAAATATTCCTCTTTACCCAGAACACATCGGGGTGATTACCTCTCCAACTGGTGCTGCAATCAGGGATATTATTACAACGTTAAGAAGAAGATATCCCATAGTAAAAATAACGGTTATACCTGTATTAGTACAAGGTCCAAATTCTCCTTACTCTATCAAACTTGCTATTGAAAAAGCTAATGAAATTGGTGGCTTTGATACGTTAATAGTTGGTAGAGGTGGAGGTTCTATTGAGGAATTGTGGAGTTTTAATGAGGAGATAGTTGCAGAGGCTATCTATCGTTCTAAGATTCCAATTATCTCTGCTGTGGGACACGAGACCGATGTCACAATAAGTGATTTTGTTGCTGATTTAAGGGCTCCTACCCCCACTGGTGCTGCAGAAATTGCTGTACAATCAGTGGCAGATTTAAAAGAAAAGCTTTTGATGTTAAAGCAGGCTCTGAATAGAGAATTGTCTAAAGAAATCTTAAATCATAAAAATCATTTAAATCGATTAATTAAGTCATATGCCTTTCGTTATCCGGAACAATTAATCAAACAAAAAGATCAGGATTTAGATGCGTTAATGGAAAGACTACAAAGGGCAATGATTAGAAAACAGGAAAATAAAAAACAAGAACTTCATCATGTAATCAGACGACTGGAAGTTCAACATCCTAAAAAACAGATAGAGCAAACGAAGAAAAAATTATTAGAATATGTAAGGCTTCAAAATGATTATATGGTAAGGAATTTTGAAAATAAAACAAATAAATGGACCAATACAGTTGAAAAATTGACATTATTAAACCCTTTACAAATTATGAAAAGGGGTTTTGCCTTGCCTTATACAGAAAATGGAGCATTAATAAAGACGATTAAACAAGTACAAAAAGATAAAAAAATCCAAGTTCGATTAAGTGATGGAAGGATTAATTGTCAGGTACTCCAATTAGAGGAGGATATAAATGAGTAAAGAAGAACTTACTTTTGAAGAAGCGATGAGTAAATTAGAACAAATTGTACAAAAGCTAGAAGAGGGTGATGTTCCTTTAGAAAAAGCAATCACCTATTATCAGGAAGGAATGAACCTTTCTAAAATTTGTAATGATAAATTAAATAATGTCCAGGAGAAAATGACACAAATTATGAATGAACAAGGGGAATTCGAACTGTTTGAAGTACAGGAGGAAGAATAAGCGTGTCAGAAAAAATAAATGACTATATTAATCGATACAGAAAGATAGTAGATAAAAAATTGGTTCATCATATAGAAAACCTTTCAATCCCCGAACAGCTAAAACAATCTATGTTATATTCGGTGGAAGCAGGCGGAAAAAGATTAAGACCGATTTTATTAATAGCTAGTTTTGAATCTTTTGCTGATGATTTTAATTATGCGATAAGTTCATGTATTGCATTAGAAATGATACATACTTATTCACTCATACACGATGATTTACCAGCAATGGATGATGATGACTATCGTAGAGGAAAACCTACGAACCATAAGGTATTTGATGAGGCTACAGCAATTTTAGCTGGAGATGCCTTGTTAACCTATAGTTTTGAATTAATTGCCGGGGATTCTTTATTAAATGATAATCAGAAAGTAGAAATAATTAAAATGCTTTCAGCTACAAGTGGCCCAAAAGGAATGGTTGCGGGACAATTCTTAGATATGGAAGCGGAGACGCGTCAAGTAACTGTGGAAGAATTGGAAAATATTCATGCATTAAAAACTGGAAAGTTATTGGAGTTTGCGATGTATGCTGGCGCATTTCTTGGTGGTGCGTCACAAACTCAATTACAACATTTAAAACATTTTGCTTATTATTTGGGATTAATTTTTCAAGTTCAAGATGACATACTAGATGTAACCGGTGATCAAGAAAAACTTGGCAAGCCTGTGGGTAGTGATGAAGGTAATGATAAAAGTACTTATCCAAAATTACTTGGTTTGGATGGTGCAATGGATAAAAAGAATGAGTATGTTGAAAAAGCATACCAGGAACTAGAAAAAGCAGAAGCTAAAAGTTCAGTATTAAAAGAGTTAACTGATTACTTTAGCAATCGTGATCACTAAGATAATCAATATAGAAAAAAAGATACTTTCCTGTTATAATATAAAATATAATTGGGATGGTGCAGTATTCTAGTCAGTCCTCCTGTTCTGAAGGCGGGCCTAAAAATTCGCCAAAGGGCACATCGATGAAGTTCCTTGTGTCGGCTTGAGGCGCCCAGCCTTGGGTCGGTGCTGGGAGTTAAGGATTTTGGGCGATCCACAAAGGCATGTGGGCGTTGACCCGATTTCCGCGGAGGCCCATCTCTGTTGTGATAACTAAGCCTAGTTATGATGATGGAATGGGGTATGAACCTGCAATACACGGTTATAAATACCTAATGTGCAGCGTAGCCTGTCTTGAGTGGTACTGAGGGGATTAGGTTAATCCGTATTAAAGCTAGGTGGCCACTAGGTTTAATACGAATGTCTATGAAATCAGTACTGCAAAAGAGACTAGGGATAGGTCAAAGACTGTTAGAGGAAATCTCCTAGACTGTTCGAATGACTTTTAGAAGGGATTATAGTGCGGACTAAGTGGTAATCCAGTCTAGTTTTTGGTGACAAGGCTAAGGTGGATTTAAAGGGGAACCGCCTTTTCACGGTGACGTGAGGTATCTGCTTGGGAAAACCTACTGGACCTAAGCCGTAGTCTTAACCTTTTAAGAGACCATTCCAGCTACATATATTTTAATTAGGGGAAAGAAATGAAATCACAAATAAAACGTTCAATTAAATTTAGTTTGACTATTGCCGTTATCACTTTTGTGTTAGCGGCAATTTTTTCCGTTGTATCTTCGTCTATTCTCAGCGAAGTTGCATGGTTCACTGGTATATTTATCGTTTTGATCATTATTCTTATTGGTGTCATTTTTGATATGTTTGGTATAGCTGCAACAGCTGCTGATGAACGACCGTTTCATGCAATGGCTGCAGAGAAGGTGCCCGGTTCTAAAGAAGCTGTTTATTTAGTAAGAAATGCAGATCGATTTGCAAGCTTTTGTAATGATGTGATTGGTGATATTTCGGGAATTGTTAGTGGTACTGCGTCAGCAATAGTAGTGTTACAAATCGCTTCCTTGCTGAATCAAACAGACGGTTCACCTAGCCAATTAGCTTTGTCAACTTTATTAACTAGCTTAGTTGCTGCCGTAACCGTTGGAGGAAAAGCTCTAGGAAAAACAGTGGCAATAAACGGTTCAACACAAATTATATTTATAGTTGGAAAAATTATATTTTTTATTGAAAATAAATTAAAAATAAAAGTATTGCCAAAAAATAAAAGATAAAAGGGTGTACGAATGGGTAAAAAAAGACTCGACGAATTATTAGTGGAAAAGCAATTAGTGGAAAGCACGGATAAGGCTAAACGTATCATTATGGCTGGTTTAGTTTTTTCTGGTCCAAACCGTCTCGATAAACCCGGTATGCTGATAAAAGAAGATGTTCCCTTATTTATTAAAGAAAAACAAATTCCATATGTTAGTCGTGGTGGATTGAAATTAGAAAAGGCTTTAACTTATTTCCAAATTTCAGCTGAAGGAAAGATTTTAATTGATATCGGATCTTCAACTGGCGGTTTTACGGATTGTGCTTTACAAAATGGCGCATTATTAAGTTATGCAATAGATGTTGGATATAACCAATTAGACTGGAAAATTAGAAATGATAAACGTGTGGTTGTAATGGAGAGGACAAATTTTCGTTACGTTACGTCAGAAATGCTAGATAAAGGAAAGCCTAACTTAGCATCCATTGATGTGTCATTTATTTCACTTAGACAAATACTTCCAGTACTTAAAGGGTTATTAGAAGAAAACAGTAATGTCGTTGCCTTAATTAAACCTCAGTTTGAGGCCAAAAGAGAGCAGGTTGGTGCAAAAGGAATTGTTCGTGATAAATCCGTTCATTATGAGGTGATCAAGAACATTACGGAATTTGCCCAAAATGAAGGCTACGAATTAATGAATGTAACTTTTTCTCCAATTACAGGTGGAGAAGGGAATATCGAATTTCTCGCTCATCTAGGTTGGAAGAAAAATAATTCTCAGATATCCTCTCTTAATATTGAAGAAATTGTGGAAGAAGCCCATATAGCACTATATAAAAAGTAATGGTATTTTCATGAAATAAGGAGAAGTAGTTAATGAGTAAAATTCAACGGCATTTAAAAATTCGAGAATTAATAACAGAGAATGAAATTGAGACACAAGATGATTTAGTTGATCGGTTAAAAGCTCTAGATTTTAATGTGACTCAGGCTACAGTTTCTAGAGATATCAAGGAATTGCAACTCGTGAAAGTCCCAACAAGTAACGGGAGATACGCCTACAGCCTTCCTGCAGATCAAAGGTATAACCCACTTGAAAAATTAAAAAGAATGATTATTGATGTTTTCGTTAAAATTGATTCTGCAAGTCATTTTATTGTATTAAAAACATTGCCAGGAAACGCCCACTCCATTGGTGTTTTAGTTGATAATTTGGATTGGGACGAAATAATGGGTACCATTTGTGGAGACGATACATGTTTAATTATTTGTAGGACAGAAGCAGAGTCTGAGGAAATTAAAAATCGATTAATTAATATGCTTTAAAGCATTATGGGGTGATTTTGTTTGTTAACAGAGTTATCAATACGTGACTTTGCAATTATAGAAGAAATTTCTATTACCTTTACGGAAGGTTTAACCGTATTAACCGGAGAGACTGGAGCAGGAAAATCCATTATTATTGATGCAATCCAGTTATTAGCTGGTGGTCGAGGTTCTGTTGAGTTTGTTAGGCACGGTTCAAAAAAAAGTGAAATAGAAGGGTTATTTATTATTGATAATCATGCCCATCCAATTTATGACGTTGCGAAACAATTTGGTGTCGATATACAAGATGGGCAAATTGTTTTAGAAAGAACAATTACAGCTTCTGGTAAAAGTATTTGCCGTGTAAATAGTAAGTTAGTGACCCTTGCGATTTTAAAAGAATTTGGTCAAAAGTTAATTGATATACACAGTCAACACGAGACTCAGGTGTTAATGGACGCCGATAACCATTTGGATTTTCTTGATATGTATGAACCAAATTTGATTAAGAAAGCAAAGGAAGAATACACGATACTGTTTGAACGGCTAACAACTTTGAAAAATAGATACAAACAATTAAATGAAAATGAACAAGAAATGGCTCATCGTCTCGATCTTTTGGAATTTCAAAAAAATGAAATTGAACAAGCGAATTTAGTACCGAATGAGGATCATGAATTAGAAGAGGAACGCAATAGCCTAGTTAATTTTGAGAAAATTTATTCGTCATTAACGAATGCTTATAATGCTTTGTACGGTGAGGGAAGGGCGCTAGACTGGTTAAACAAAGCACTTGTTTCCATGGAAGAAAATCTTAAAGTCGATCCTTTTATTCAAGAAAATTCCGAGAAGCTTGCTAATCATTATTATACCTTGGAAGATTTTGCTTATGAATTAAGAAATAGATTAGATTCTTTACAATTCAATCCAGAAAGATTAAATGAAATTGAATCAAGGTTAAATGAAATAAACCGATTAAAAAAGAAGTATGGTGGAAGTGTAAATGAAGTCATAGAGTATCTTGCGAAGGTCGAGGAAGAAATTGAGGAATTAACAAATAAAGATACACATCTTACTTCCTTGTTAATGCAAATTGAAGAACTGGAAAAGGATGCATTATTAGAGGCGAAGCAATTACATGATATTCGAAAAAAATTAGCCGATCAATTAACAAAAGCGGTAGAAAGTGAATTTAAAGATTTATATTTAGAAAAGGCTTCTTTTTCCATTGCTTTTAGTTTAGACGAAGATCAGAATCAAAATCCGAAGTTACATAAAAATGGCTTTGATAAAATACAGTTTTTAATTTCAACTAACCCTGGAGAACCTTTAAAGGTGTTGAACAAAGTGGCTTCTGGTGGCGAATTATCCCGAATTATGTTAGTCCTTAAAAAATTATTTGCAAAGCATCAAGGGGTGACTAGTGTTATTTTTGATGAAGTTGATACAGGAGTTAGTGGCAGAGTTGCGCAAGCGATGGCTGAGAAAATTCATCAAATATCACATGACTCTCAAGTTCTTTGCATTACACATTTACCACAAGTTGCTGCAATGGCTGATACACATAAGTTTATTAAGAAAGAAGAAAAATACAATCGAACGGTTTCGACAGTTAAAGAACTAACTATGGATGAACAAATTAATGAATTAAGCAGAATGATAACCGGAACAAAGCTAACGGATACAGCGAAAGAGCATGCAAAGGAATTATTGGACTTAGCATCCAATTTTAAACAAACAATTAGTTGAATATTTATCCAATAAAAGTCAGAAACTAAATCATCTGGCTTTTTTATTTTATATCAATTAATTTTGTCCCACCTAAATGGGCAGTAAGATTCCCACACAAGCTTCTAGGGAACAAAGAAGGTAGGTGGAAGATCAACTGCCCGGAAAAGTCCGATAAGTGTGACTAACCATCAGTGGGGGAGAAAGAAAACCCCCGCTGACGGAAGTCTTCTTTATTACCTCATCATAATTAAATCCTAAATATGAATAAATAACCAAGGAAATTTATACTAAAACCTTGCATGAAAGACTTATACTCCTTTTTATACATTTTTTTAAGGTAAAGATAGACATCTTTTCTTAAGTTTCTCCAGTTTAAAACCGACGTCATAGGGTCAAATTAAATATACAGATATAAATTGAAAAGAAGTAATGGTCTGGGTGGTTAGAGTTAAGGAGAGTGAACCAAATGAAAATACCTAAATTAAATACAGTAAGGCAATTGATAGGTGTTATACTCCTTTTGGTTTTTGTTACATTTCCTTTCATAACCCCTATAAACAAATATTTTTCAATTCCTAGTGAAGTAGTAACTTTAAATAATGAAAATCCAATTGAATTACCACAGGTTGGAGAAAACGTAACGGTATCCGCAAATAGTGATCATGTTGAAGCAATTGATAATTCCATGTTCTATGCTGGTGACTCTGGATCAAGTGAATTAGTTTATGAAGTGAATGGTTTCCCGATTAAAAAAGTGAACCTTTCGGTATTAGAGGATATACAAGTCATACCTGGAGGTCAATCGATAGGTGTACAATTACAAACACGCGGAGTTTTAGTAGTTGGACATCATCTCGTCAATACAAAAGACAAAACAGTTTCACCAGGGGAAGAAGCAGAGATAAATGTTGGTGATGTTATTGTTAAAATTAATGATAATCCAATTAAAGAGATGAATGAAATTAAAGATTATGTAGTCGAAGCAGGGGAAAAGAATAAAGATTTAAATATTACAGTAAAAAGGGGTAAAGAATTTATTGAAACGAAACTAGAGCCAATTCTTGATGATAAAGAAAATGAATATAAAATTGGATTGTATATAAGGGATTCAGCCGCTGGTATTGGAACAATGACTTTTTTTGAGCCACAATCTAAGAAATACGGTGCTTTAGGCCATATTATTTCAGATATGGATACAAAAAAACCAGTAGAAATTAATGATGGAACCATTGTTCGATCGTCAGTTACCTCCATCGAAAAAGGAAATAACGGAATTCCCGGAGAAAAACAAGCAAAATTTTCATCTAACCAAAATGTCATTGGGAACATTACTAAAAATAGTCCTTTTGGTATTTTTGGTAAATTAAATGAAGATATAAAAAATGGTAAATACGATAAACCAATGCCAATAGCTTTATCACATGAAGTAAAAGAAGGACCAGCGAAGATTTTAACAGTAGTCGATGGAGAAAAGGTAGAAGAGTATGATATTGAAATTATTAGCAGTGTACCTCAAAAATACCCTGCTACAAAAGGCATGGTTATCCAAATAACAGATGAAAAACTGTTAGAAAAAACAGGCGGAATTGTTCAAGGAATGAGTGGTAGTCCAATTATTCAAGATGGAAAAGTTATCGGTGCAGTTACCCATGTTTTTGTAAATGATCCAACTAGTGGTTACGGTGTCCATATAGAATGGATGTTGCAAGATGCGGGTATAGATATATACGATAATAAAAAAGAGGCTAGTTAAAGAAAAGTGATTTGTTATGACGTTCATAACAAATCACTTTTTATGTTGAATATTTTTCGACATTTAATGTCGTAAAAGAGAGAAAAACAAAGAAATATTGAGGAAAAGTAATAAAACAGAAACTTTTTAAATAAATAAAAGGATATTTAGATCTTTTGTAGAATATCATAAAAAGGAAAAGTATTCGTACATATATTAAAGGAGGAGCTTTTGTTGAAAAAGATAAAAGTGGGATTAGTAGATGATAATAGAGAATTAATACAAATGATGGAAGATTATTTTGATGCACAAGATGATATTGAAATAATTGGAACTGCACATAATGGAAAGGATTGTTTAAATCTTTTAGACGAAATTGAACCAGATGTATTAGTGTTAGATATTATTATGCCGCATATTGATGGCTTAGCGGTTTTAAATACAATAAGAGAAAGAGGATTGAAGTCTAACGTAATTATGTTGACAGCTTTTGGTCAAGAGGAAGTGATGAAAAAAGCCGTTGATTTAGGAGCATCTTATTTTATTTTAAAACCATTTGATCTCGATCACTTGGCTGATCAAATTAGACAGGTTGAGGGTAAACAAATTATACAATCAAATGTAAAAACATCAATAAAGAAAGAGAAGAAACATGATTTAGAAGCAAGTATTACAAATATTATCCATGAAATAGGCGTGCCTGCACACATTAAAGGCTATATGTACCTTCGTGAGGCCATTACAATGGTTTATAATGATATTGAACTACTTGGTTCGATTACCAAAGTATTATATCCAGCTATAGCTAAGAAATTTAATACAACTTCTTCAAGAGTTGAAAGAGCGATTCGACATGCAATTGAGGTGGCATGGAGCAGAGGGAATATTGACTCCATTTCCAAACTATTTGGATATACCATCAATATCTCTAAAGCAAAACCGACTAATTCCGAGTTTATTGCTATGGTAGCCGATCGTTTACGTTTAGAGCATAAGGCCAGCTAATAAAATAAATAAAAAATTGGCATTCGCTTAAATTTGGCGAATGCCTTACAAAATAAAAAATCACTGTACATGTTACCCAAACTATTATGGGAACAACATTTTATTACTCAAAGAATGCTTGGTATAAAGAACGAATAGCTTTATCCATGTCAACTGCTTGAATACCAAACATCATGGAAACTTCTGAAGAACCTTGGTTGATCATCTCAATATTAACATTTGCATTATAGAATGCAGAAGTTGCGCGATGAGCGACGCCGACTGTTTTAACTAACCCTTCACCGACAATCATTACTACTGCGATACCTCTTTGAAGACTAACTGTATCAGGATGAAGTTCATCATTAATACGCTTTATAACTAGCTCTTCTTTTTCAGGAGTTAATCGGTGTTCTCTTATGATAACGGACATATCATCAATTCCAGATGGCGCGTGTTCAAATGATATACCTTCGTCCTCTAGAATATGTAAAAGCTTACGACCAAAACCAATTTCTCTGTTCATTAGATACTTGCTTACGTAAAGGCTACAGAATCCAGTATCACTAGCAATACCCGATACACATTTATCATTTACTTCTCTTTCGGCTAGAATTAATGTGCCTTTTGCATCTGGATTATTTGTATTCTTAATACAAACAGGAATTTTAGCTTTAATAGCTGGAATCAATGCTTCATCATGGAAAACAGAAAATCCGGCATAAGACAATTCTCGCATTTCCTTATAAGTTAATTCTGTAATTTCTTTCGGGTTATCAACAATATTTGGATTGACTGTATAAACAGAATTCACATCTGTAAAGTTTTCGTATAGACTAGCCTGTACTCCAGCTGCTACAATCGATCCTGTAATATCGGATCCCCCTCTTGAGAAAGTAACGAGTTTTCCTTTATTGGTATAACCAAAAAATCCCGGTATAACGATGATACCTTCCTGTTCTCGCAATGAATACATTTTCGGAAAGCTCTCAGGTAATATTTGTGCATTTCCAGGTTCATCACTTACGATAATACCGGCTTGTTTCGGGTTCATGTAATTTGCCGTTAATCCAATATCAGATAAATAAGCACTTATAATCTTTGCGTTATTATTTTCACCAATCGCTTTAACAGAATCCATTTTCACATCATTAGAAACATTTTCGGAGAGTGTTTGTTTAATGGACCTTTCAATTTCTTCAAGTAATGATGAGGAAAGATTTAATTCATCAATAATATCCTTAAATCGTTTTAAAACGATGGAATAGTAATCTTCATAATTTTCATCATTGATATAGGCAGTTCCCATATTGATAAGCATATCTGTCATTTTGAAATCGTTACTATCGCGTTTACCTGGAGCAGAAACAACAATAAATTTTCTCTCCGGATCGCTTTTAATGATTTCGGCAACCTTTTTGATTTGAGTTGCGTTTGCTACGGAGCTACCTCCGAATTTTGCTACTTTCATACTTTATCCCCCTGATCTGGTTGATTATTCTATATAATAACACAATTTTTTTATTAATCTAATAGAAAATTAAAAAATAGATATATTTTTATTCACTTTTTTTCTCGTCGGGAATTGCACGATATTTGTTTTTTTTGTCTCGATAAATAATAAATCCTCCTATAAAAGCAAAACCTAATACAAAAAGTATAAATCCAATAAAAAATTGAAACCCAGCGTTTAGCAAGAAAGGATAGTATTCTGCAAAAATGGAATCTCTCATTAATTTAATTCCAAAAACAGATACTAATCCGGGAGCTAAAAGCAATAATAGCGCTAAAATTCTCATATATTTTACCCCTCTATATTATTTCATATATAGTATAGCAGACATGCTCAATAAAGTTGTAATCGACAAGTTAAAAAGGGTGATAAATCAAAAAGTTTAGTGAAAATGACACTTCGGTACTAAGGACCTTCGACTAAGTTCAGTCACGTCTTTGAAAACGATAAGACGTTGCGCATTTAGCCGACCTTGGCCCTTTTCATCCTCCTTTTTGAACATGTATAAAAGTCTATTATAACTAAATAATCTAATTTTTTTATCGTTTTATTAATAATAAATTAACTTTTAATGATATAATTAATAAATCTGCAGATATTTAAACAATTTAATACAATAGGGCATAAATAGCCAATACTATTTACAGCCATTTGGCTAAAATTACCAAAGTTAATTGGAGTGATTACTTATGTCAATATTCGTTGAAATGGAAAAATATGATTATGAACAGGTTTTATTTTGCCAAGATAAAAATTCAGGTTTAAAGGCAATTATTGCTTTACATGATACAACGCTTGGACCTGCATTAGGCGGTACACGTATGTGGACTTACGCCACAGAAGAGGCTGCAGTAGAGGATGCATTAAGACTTGCGAAAGGTATGACATACAAAAACGCTGCTGCGGGTTTAGATTTAGGCGGTGGTAAAACAGTTATAATTGGTGATCCTAGAAAAGATAAAAATCCAGAGCTATTTCGTGCATTTGGCCGTTACATTCAAAGTTTAAATGGACGTTACATCACAGCAGAGGATGTAGGTACAACTGTTGAAGATATGGACCTTATTCATTTAGAAACAGATTATGTAACAGGAATTTCACCAGAATTCGGTTCATCCGGTAACCCATCACCAGTAACTGCCTATGGTGTATATATGGGGATGAAAGCTGCAGCAAAGGAAGCATTTGGAAGTGATTCATTAGAAGGTAAAACAGTGGCTGTTCAAGGTGTTGGTAATGTTGCTTACTCTTTATGTGAACATCTTTATAAAGAAGGGGCAAAAATAATTGTTACAGATATCAATGAACAAGCAGTAAAACGCGCTGCTGAAGCATTTAAAGCAACAGCGATAGATCCAGACGATATTTATGATGTCGATTGTGATATTTATGCTCCTTGTGCATTAGGTGCAACGATTAACGATGAAACGATTCATCGAATAAAAGCTAAAGTCATCGCAGGTTCTGCCAATAATCAATTAAAATTACCAAAGCATGGCGATATGTTACATGAAAAAGGAATCGTTTATGCTCCTGATTATATTATTAATGCTGGCGGTGTCATTAACGTAGCAGATGAATTAAATGGATATAATCGAAATCGAGTAATGAAAAAGGTTGAAATCATTTACCATAACATTAACCGTATTTTTGAAATATCCAAGAAATCAGACATCCCTACATATGTAGCAGCGGATCGTATGGCAGAAGAAAGAATTGCATCCGTTCGCGCTTCAAGAAATCAATTTTTAACCAATGGACACCACGCTTTAAGTAGGAGAAAGTAAGATTTTTGGCAGATAAGAAAATAAAAGCTTTCTTATCCCGTATAAGTGTAACTAAGGCGTACGCTAAGCTAATAGCGAACGCCAAGTTTTCGAAAGGGTTGATAGGATGTCTAACGAATATGATGTTGTTATTCTTGGTGGCGGCACCGGAGGATATGTTGCAGCAATCAGGGCGAGTCAACTTGGGATGAAGGTGGCCATTGTTGAAAGAGAAAAACTTGGTGGTACATGTTTACACCGTGGTTGTATTCCTACAAAAGCATTATTAAGAAGTGCAGAAGTTTATCAGCAGACTAAAAGAGCTAGTGAGTTTGGAATCGAAACGGAGAATACTACTTTTAGTTTTTGGAAGGTTCAAGAGAGAAAGAGCTCTATTATTGATAAGTTACACACTGGTGTAAAAAGTTTAATGAAAAAAAATAAAATAGATGTCTATCATGGTTTTGGTCGAATCTTAGGACCAAGTATTTTTTCACCCTTACCAGGAACTATTTCTATTGAATATAAAGATGGTTCGGAAAATACGATTCTTATACCAAAGTATGTCATTATTGCAACAGGATCGAAACCGAAGATGTTACCGGGACTAAATAATGATGGGGATCAGGTTCTTAATTCAGATGAAATATTATCAATGGATCAATTACCGAAGTCGATCATTATTGTTGGTGCAGGTGTCATAGGTGTGGAATGGGCTTCTATGTTAAGTGATTTTAATGTTCATGTTACATTGGTGGAATATTTAGATCGTATTTTACCAAATGAAGATGACGAAATTGCTAAAGAAGTAGAAAAAAGGTTAAGTAAAAAAGGTGTTACTATTTTAAAAGAAACGAAAATACTTCCAGAAACATTAGAAAAAAATAAAGACATCAAGATTATGGCAGAACAAAATGGGGAAAAAATTTCATTAGAAGCTGAAAAAATATTAGTTTCTGTAGGTAGAACAGCAAATATTAAAAATATTGGTTTAGAAAACACGGGAATAGCTATTGAAAATAGTTATATCCAAACGAATAAATTTTATCAAACGGAAGAATCTCATATATATGCAATTGGCGATGTTATTGGTGGATTGCAATTAGCGCATGTAGCATCTCATGAAGGAATCGTTGCTATCGATCATATTGCTAATAAACAACCTTTACCAATTAACTATGAACAAGTTCCTTCCTGTGTATATTCAAACCCAGAAGTGGCTAGTATTGGACTGACAGAAAGGGAAGCTAGAGATAAAGGTTTTGATATTAAAGTTGGAAAATTCCCGTTCTCAGCGGTTGGTAAGGCACTTGTTTATGGTGATACAGATGGATTTACCAAAATTATCTCAGATAAAGAAACAAATGATATATTAGGTATTCATTTAGTGGGTCCACATGTGACAGATTTAATTTCAGAAGCTAGCTTAGCTAAAATACTAGATGCAACCGCGTGGGAAATCGGTCAAACGATACACCCGCATCCTACTTTGTCTGAGGTAATTGGTGAAGCAGCATTAGCTGTAGATGGTTTTCAAATTCATAGTTAGGGTACATGAATGTTGGCGTAAGTTGTAATAGAAACGGGGGGACATTTTGATGGCGAACCGACATACTAAGTTAGGATTGTCAGATCAAGAAGTTCTAGATATTTATAAATCGATGTTACTTGCAAGGAAAGTTGATGAAAGAATGTGGTTATTAAATCGATCGGGAAAGATCCCATTTACCATTTCCTGCCAAGGACAAGAAGCAGCTCAAGTTGGGGCTTCTTTTGCCTTGAATAAGGAAAAAGATTATGTTGCTCCATATTACCGGGATCTAGGGATTGTGTTATCGTTTGGCATGACAGTAAGGGATATCATGTTATTCGCATTCGCGAAAGCAGAAGACCCGAATTCTGGTGGAAGACAGATGCCTGGTCATTTTGGACAAAAGAAAAACAGAATTATTACCGGATCCTCACCAGTAACGACCCAAGTTCCTCATGCAGTAGGATTTGCTTTAGCGGCAAAAATGGAAAAGAAAGATTTTGTTTCATTTGTTACTTTAGGAGAAGGCTCCTCAAACCAAGGTGATTTTCATGAGGGATTAAATTTCGCTGGTGTTCATAAACTCCCAGTTATTACAATGGTAGAAAATAATCAATACGCTATTTCGGTTCCTCTCCATAAACAAATAGCAAGTAAAAATGTATCAGTAAGGTCTGTCAGTTATGGAATGGAAGGTATCACTGTAGATGGTAATGATCCACTTGCTGTATATGAAGCTGTTAGAGATGCTAGAGCAAGGGCAATAGCTGGAGAAGGCGGTACATTAATTGAGGCAGTATCGTACCGCTTTACAGCACATTCTAGTGATGATGATGATAATTACAGAGAGAAGGAAGAAATAGAGCAGGCGAAGAAACAAGATGCAATTGTACTATTTGCTAATTATCTTCGGGAAGAAAAGATTTTAACGGTAGAGTTAGAAAAAAAGATGACAGCAGAAATTAACTCGATCGTTAATGAAGCTACTGATTATGCAGAAGAAGCGCCGTATTCGATGCCTGAAGATACTCTCAAATACGTTTATGAGGACTAGGAGGGGGAAAACATGCCAATAATGTCTTATATCCAAGCTATAACTTTAGCTTTAAGAGAAGAAATGTTACGTGATGATAAGGTCTTTATTCTAGGTGAGGATGTTGGGAAAAAAGGTGGTGTTTTCCGAGCAACTGATGGGCTCTATGATGAGTTTGGTGAGTATCGTGTGTTAGATACCCCCTTAGCAGAATCAGCAATAGCTGGGGTCGGTATTGGTGCGGCAATGTATGGGATGCGTCCGGTAGCTGAAATGCAGTTTGCGGATTTTATTTTACCAGCAGTAAATCAAATTATTTCAGAAGCTGCTAAAACGAGATATCGTTCGAATAATGATTGGAGTGTACCAATAACGATACGAGCACCGTATGGTGGTGGAGTTCATGGGGCACTTTATCATTCCCAATCGGTGGAAGCTATATTTGCAAATCAACCAGGCTTGAAGATTGTCATGCCATCTGGTCCTTATGATGCAAAAGGATTATTAAAAGCGGCTATTCGTGATAATGATCCTGTCTTATTTTTTGAACATAAACGTGCATATCGTTTGTTAAAAGAAGAAGTACCGGATGATGATTATGTACTTCCAATTGGAAAAGCTGATATCAAACGTGAAGGTACGGATATTACAGTCATAACCTATGGATTATGTGTCCATTTTGCCCTGCAAGCTGCAGAAAAGCTTGCAGAAGAAGGAATAAGTACCCATATTCTTGATTTACGTACGGTCTATCCTTTAGATAAGGAGTCCATTATTAAAGCAGCTAGTAAAACAGGAAAAGTTCTCTTAATAACGGAAGATAATTTGGAAGGTAGCATTATAGGAGAAGTAGCTGCAATCATTGCCGAAAATTGTTTATTCGATCTTGATGCTCCAATAATGCGGCTAGCAGGACCAGATGTACCAGCAATGCCATATGCTCCAACTATGGAAAAATATTTTATGGTAAATCCAGATAAATGTGAAAAGGCTATGCGTGAGTTGGCCGAGTTTTGAGTGGAGGAGTGTAATAATGGCTTTAGAAAAAATAACGATGCCACAATTAGGTGAAAGTGTTACGGAAGGTACGGTTAGTAATTGGTTAGTTAAAGTTGGAGAAGAAGTAAATAAGTATGATCCAATTGCTGAAGTGCTTACGGATAAAGTAAATGCGGAGGTTCCTTCTTCTTTTACAGGTGAAATTAAAGAACTAGTTGTAAAAGAGGGAGAAACCATTGCTGTTGGCGAAGTAATGTGTACGATTGAAGTAGAAGAAATGAATAAAAAATCAACTCAACAGGCTATAGCTGAAGAGGAAATCCCTGAAATTAAGAATGAATCTAATCAAGAATCTATGAAAAAGAGATATTCCCCAGCAGTATTACGACTTGCCCAGGAAAATGATATTGATTTAGAACAGATTACTGGATCAGGAAAAGGTGGAAGAATTACTCGAAAAGATGTCGAGAAAGTTATTCAAAACGGGGGCCTTCCACAAATGGGTCATGTATCCCAGCCAAAATCCACTATTACTTCAGCACTATTAAATACTTCAACTAATTTAAAGATAAATGAAGGTGACATAGAGATTCCGGTAACAGGAATTAGAAAAACTATAGCGCAAAACATGGTACGTTCAAAACATGAAATACCACATGCGTGGATGACCATTGAAGTAGATGTAACGGAATTAGTTAGTTATCGAAATAAAATTAAAGGGGATTTTCAAGATAAAGAAGGATTTAAACTAACCTATTTTCCATTTTTTGTTAAGGCAGTATCAGAAGCTTTAAAAAAATTCCCACAAGTTAATAGTACATGGCAAAATGATAAAATCATCCAAAGGAAAGATATAAATCTTTCTATAGCAGTAGCCGTGGAGGATCAATTATTTGTTCCTGTAATAAAGAATGCAGATGAAAAGAGTATTAAAGGAATAGCTAAAGATATTCATGATTTGGCAACAAAAGCTAGAAATCATAGTTTGTCTGTAAAAGATTTGGAAGGTGGAACTTTTACTATTAACAATACAGGAATTTTCGGTTCTATTCATTCAATGGGGATTATCAATCATCCACAAGCTGCTATCCTGCAAGTAGAATCTATTGTGAAGCGTCCAGTGATTATAAATAATATGTTCGCAGCACGTGATATCGTTAATTTATGTTTATCGCTTGACCACCGTATTCTCGATGGACTTGTTTGTGGAAGATTTCTAGCTTTTATAAAGGAACGACTGGAAAATATGAACGAAGATAATATCAATATATATTAGGCGCTATTTAATATTCCCTCCTTTAAAGTCTTAATTCATTGAAATTACACTTCAAAGTTGGTAATCTAAATATATGAAACACTTTATTATAAAGGAGTAGGATACGATATGGATTTTAATCTATTTATGAATGACGTAGTTAATGCAGCGCGTGAAGATATAATTGAAGCAGGCTATCAAGAATTAAAAACTCCTGAAGAAGTGGACGCTTCACTAACGAAAGAAGGAACAACCCTAGTGATGATTAATTCTACTTGTGGTTGTGCTGGAGGGGTAGCTCGTCCTGCAGCAAGAAATGCAATTCATTATGATAAAAGACCGGATCACTTAGTAACCGTCTTTGCCGGTCAGGACCCTGAGGCAACAGAAAAGGCAAGAGAGTACTTTGAAGGCTATCCACCATCTTCTCCATCATTTGCTTTATTAAAAGACGGAAAGATTTTAAAAATGGTAGAACGTCATGATATTGAAGGACACAGTCCAATGGAGGTAACAAATAAACTCCAACAATTATTTGACGAATATTGTGAAGAAGTGTAATTTTCAACAAGAGGCTGTTCTTATATAAGGCGGCCTCTTTTATCATAAAAAACCGACTCAATTCTCTTTGGCCGGTTTAGAAATTTATAAAGTATGCTAATCCTGCAGTTATACTAGATAACACCATAGCAATAATCATAATATAAACAATAATTTTTTGCCGTCTTTGACGTTTCGATTTTCCCCGAGAAGTACTATTTTTTATGTTTGTTGCCAAGTCCAAATCCTCCTTTTCATTTAAACTGACTATAAATATTCTAACGTGAAATAAACAATTGGACAAGTGTAAAAGATTTTGGTAGACATATTCCAAAAAATATCTGAAAATAGACTATATGGTTATAATTTCATAAATTACAAATGGGGGTATTGCATATGGAGTTAGATTCCAAAGACTTAAATGCAAAAGAAAGATGGGAGAAAGCCGTATCAAAGGCTACTTCACGTTTTCCAGAAAGAAAAGAAACCTTTACAACTTCTTCAAATATAAAGGTAGATCGACTATATCAACCAAAGGGAGAAGAAGTAAATAAGGAATTAGGATATCCAGGAGAATTTCCGTACACAAGAGGAATTCAGCCAACGATGTACCGTAGTAGATTTTGGACGATGCGACAATATGCAGGATTCGGTTCAGCTGAAGAAACAAATAAACGTTTTCGTTACTTGCTTGAACAGGGGCAGACTGGTCTATCCGTTGCATTTGATTTACCAACACAAATAGGCTATGACTCTGATGATGTCATGTCTGAGGGAGAAGTTGGTAAAGTCGGGGTTGCTATTGATACATTAGAAGATATGGAAAAATTATTAGATGGAATTCCATTAGACAAGGTAAGTACATCCATGACAATTAATGCGCCTGCATCTATTTTATTGTGTATGTATCTTGCTGTAGGGGAAAAGCAAGGAGTACCATTTGAGAAAATTACTGGGACGATTCAAAATGATATCTTAAAAGAATATATCGCTAGAGGAACATACATTTTCCCTCCAAAGCCTTCTATGCGATTAATTACGAATATTTTTGAATTCTGTAACCAATATGTGCCGAAATTCAATACGATTAGTATCTCTGGATATCATATTAGAGAAGCTGGATCCAATGCAGTTCAAGAAGTAGCGTTCACCATTGCTAACGGTATGGCTTATGTAGATGCTGCAATTGAATCTGGATTAAAAGTAGATGACTTTGCACCACGATTAGCATTCTTCTTTAATGCACATAATAATTTTTTTGAAGAAGTAGCTAAGTTCCGTGCTGCTAGAAGAATTTGGGCAAAGATAATGAAAGAACATTATCAGGCAAAAGATCCAAAAAGTTGGAAATTAAGATTCCACACTCAAACAGGTGGTTCGACATTAACTGCACAGCAACCTGATAATAATATCGTAAGGGTAGCAATGCAAGCGCTGTCAGCGGTGTTGGGTGGAACGCAAAGCTTGCATACAAATTCTCGAGATGAGGCGCTATCATTACCGACAGAAGATTCTGCTAGAATTGCATTACGAACGCAGCAGATTATTGCTTATGAAAGCGGTGTAGCTGATACGATTGATCCATTAGCTGGATCCTATTATGTTGAAAATTTAACCGATGAAATAGAGAAAAAAGTTAATAACTATTTAGATAGAATAAAAGAAATAGGCGGGGCCGTACAGGCAGTAGAAGAAGGGTATATGCAAAGAGAAATTCACCATAATGCTTATGAGATTCAAAAAAATATCGAAAAAGAAGAAGAAATTATAGTTGGATTAAATAAATTTACATTAGATGAGGAAGTTGAACCAGACCTCATGAAAGTGGATGAGGCATTAGAAAAAGGCCAAATTAAATCATTGACAAGGATTAAAGAGAAAAGAGATAACGAAAAGGTTGCAAGTGCTCTAGCCGCACTAAGCGAAAACGCTAAAAATGAACGTGCAAATTTATTACCTTTTATTTTGGATGCAGTAAGAGTATATGCTTCTGTTGGAGAAATTTGTAACGTATTACGCGAAGAGTTCGGTGAATATCAGGGAGTTTAATAAGGGGGACAAACAAATGGGGAAAAAAATACGTGTACTAGTTGCAAAGCCGGGGCTTGATGGTCATGATCGTGGGGCATTAGTGATCTCTCAAGCTTTAAGGGATCATGGGATGGAAGTTATTTATACAGGACTTAGACAGTCACCTTTACAAATTGCTCAAGCAGCAATTCAAGAAGATGTCGATGTAGTGGGTTTATCTTCTCTTTCTGGGGCGCATAGAACTTTATTTCCAAAGGTGGTAGAAGAATTAGAGAAGAGAGGTGCTGGGGATATTCCTGTCGTAGGGGGAGGAGTAATACCTAGCGTTGACATTCCTTATCTTTTAGAAAAGGGTGTAAAACGTATTTTTACTAGTGGTTCATCTACAGATTTGCTAGCTAATTACATAAAAGAATTAGTAGATCCACAGACTACGCCAGTTACGGCACCTAAAAAGATCGCCCATATTGGAATAGCAGTTGAGAGCATTGAACAGGCGTCAACCTTCTATCTAGATTCCCTTGGGCTACAATTAGAAGGTGTAGAAGAAGTTCAAAGTGAAGGGGTTAAGGTAGCGTTTATTAAAATAGGTGAAACTCGTTTTGAGTTATTAGAACCCCTTAATGAAGAATCTCCTATACGTAAATTCCTTGATAAAAAGGGAGAAGGACTACATCATATCGCTTTAGAAGTAGATGACATACATGCTCGTCTAGAACAACTTAAGGCGAATGGAGTAGCTTTAATAAATGAAGAGGCAAAATTAGGTGCACATAACAGTCAAATTGCTTTCATTCATCCGAATGCGGCAAGTAAGGTACTTTATGAATTATGTCAATATCCGGAGGGGAGTGAGGCCTAATGGATATTTACGATAAAATTAATGAATTATATGACAAACGTAGGCAAGTAGAGCTTGGTGGTGGAGATGAACGAATTGAAAAACAACACGCCAAGGGAAAAATGACTGCTAGAGAAAGGATTACGTACTTACTTGATGATGGCACATTTGTTGAGCTATATCCATTCATTGAAACACGTGCTTCTGATTTTGGAATGAATAATAACTCTGCTAAAGGTGAAGGTGTAGTTACTGGATACGGTAAAGTAAATGGAAAACCTGTTTATTTATTTGCCCAAGATTTCACCGTTTATGGTGGAGCATTAGGAGAAATGCATGGTAAAAAAATAGCTGCAGCAATGGACTTAGCCGCCAAAAATGGTGTACCTTTTATTGGACTTAACGATTCTGGTGGAGCGCGTATTCAAGAAGGTGTTTCATCACTTGATGGATATGGTCAAATATTTTATAGAAATTCAATATATTCTGGTGTTATCCCACAAATTTCTGTGATCATGGGGCCAAGTGCTGGCGGTGCTGTATATTCCCCCGCTATAACCGACTTTGTCATTATGGTAGAAAAAACATCACAAATGTTTATCACAGGACCAAAGGTTATTGAAACAGTAACAGGAGAGAAAATTTCCTCAGAAGATTTAGGTGGTGCGTTCGTCCATAATGCGAAAAGTGGAAATGCACATTTTAAGGCATCATCAGAGGAAGAAGCATTGGACTTAGTTAGAAAATTGATTGACTATCTCCCAGCTAATTACAAGGAAAAACCTGAAAAGAAACAATATGAACAAATCGATGAAGAATTAAGACCGGATTTAACAGATATTGTTCCATATAGTGCGCTTAGGCCTTATGATGTAAAAAAAGTAATTGACCAAGTGGTAGATGGGGATAGCTTTTTAGAAGTACAACAGGATTTTGCTAAAAATATTGTGGTTGGTTTTGCACGAATCAAAGGTGAAATAGTTGGATTAGTATGTAATCAACCAAAATATTTAGCTGGTGGGCTTGATATAGATTCAAGTGATAAGGCGGCAAGATTTATTCGATTTTGTGACTCATTTAATATCCCATTGATCACGTTTGAAGATGTAACTGGTTTCTTCCCTGGCGTAAAACAAGAACATGGTGGAATTATCCGTCATGGCGCAAAAATTCTTTATGCATATTCTGAAGCAACCGTTCCAAAAATCACGGTTATTACACGTAAAGCATATGGCGGTGCGTACGTAGCCTTAAATAGTAAGTCCATTGGTGCTGATCTTGTCTTTGCTTGGCCAAACGCTGAAGTTGCAGTTATGGGGCCAGAAGGAGCAGCAAATATTATTTTTGCTAAAGAAATTGCTGAGAGTGAAGAACCAGAAAAAGTCAGACAGGAAAAAATAGATACATATAGGGAAAAGTTTGCAAACCCTTATGTTGCTGCGGGTCTTGGAATGATTGACGACGTAATAGATCCTCGAGAAACAAGAATTAAATTAATTCAAGCATTAGAAATGCTGAAAAACAAACAGGAAGAAAGACCAAACAAAAAACACGGAAATATTCCGTTATAGTGCATGTTCAAAAAGGACCGAGTCGGCCTTCCTTAAATTCGTTTCCTGTGCGTCGGAAGTTCGAAGCGGCGATACTCCCAATACTAGAACGTATGCAATTAACACGTTAGTAACGCAAAAGCGAGCGTTCATGCGAAATTCGAAGTATCATTTTCACCGGACTTCTTGAACAACCTCTTATAACTTATTTGAAAAGATATCCATTTTTGGAGATATCTTTTCATTTCTTTTTATAATTGTAGTAACCTAATAATTAGGAGGTTATAGGTATGACAATAATGGTAAACGAAAAACGATTAGTTAATGAATTTTTTGAATTAGTACAGGTAGATTCCGAAACGAAAAATGAAGAAAAGATAGCCGAAGTACTTAAGAAAAAGCTAACTGAATTAGGTGTAGATGTATATGAGGATAATAGTAAAGAAATTACCGGGCATGGAGCTGGTAATTTAATTTGTACGTTAGAAGGAAATAAGCAAGGAGTAGATCCAATTTATTTCACTTCTCATATGGATACGGTTGTACCAGGTGCGAACATAAAGCCATCCATTAAAGATGGATATATTGTTTCAGATGGCGCCACCATACTAGGTGCAGATGATAAAGCCGGATTAGCTGCAATCATAGAATCCATTAAGCTCCTAAAGGAAAATAATGTTTCACATGGGGATATCCAGTTTATTATTACAGTCGGCGAGGAATCAGGATTAGTAGGAGCGAAGGCTATCGACAAAAACTTAATTAAAGCTAAATTCGGTTATGCTTTAGATAGTAATGGAGATATTGGTGACATTATAGTAGCTGCTCCCACACAAGCAAAAATTTATACGATAATTAAAGGGAAAACCGCTCATGCAGGAGTAGAACCAGAAAAAGGCATTTCCGCTATAACTCTCGCTGCAAAAGCGATTTCCAAAATGCCACTAGGACGTATTGATGAGGAAACTACTGCTAATATTGGAAGATTTGAAGGTGGAAAACAAACGAATATTGTTGTGGATCATGTAGAAATCTTAGCAGAAGCTAGATCGTTAAAACCAGAAAAAATGGAGAAACAAGTTGCTAAGATGAAAGAAGTGTTTGAGAAAACGGCAGAACAATATGGCGGTTCAGCAGATGTAGAAATTCAAGTCATGTATCCTGGATTTAGCCAAGGAGCAGGCGATGAAGTAGTAGAAGTTGCAAGAAATGCTGCTAAAACAATTGGTCGTCATAGTCGATTACTCACAAGTGGTGGAGGTAGTGATGCGAATATCATTTCTGGTTTCGGAATCCCCACAGTAAACCTTGCTGTTGGATATGAAGAAATTCATACAACCAACGAACGTATTGCTGTAGAAAACTTGGTGAAAATCACGGAATTCGTAGTAGCTATTATAAAAGAAGTTTCGAAAGATTAATCTTTCGAAGCTTCTTTTTTAGTAAACATATATTTGGGTTAATCCACCATTGTTAACGAACCATTTAACATTTTGGGTTATGTTATAATAAAGAAGACTTCCATCAGTGGGCAGGATACCTTCATCCCCACTGATGGTTAGTCGCACTTATCGGACCTTTATGGGCAGCCAGACTCCCACCTACCTTCTTTGTTCTCACGAAGCTTTTAGATCTGAGTCGTACTGTCCGTTTAGGTGGATAAAAGGGAACAAGAAGATAAGGATGTTATAACTATGTCAATTCCGAAACAGAGTAAAAGAAGAATAATATTTCATATCGATATGAACTGCTTTTATGCATCTGTGGAAATGGCTTTTAACCCGAAATTAAAAGGGAAGCCACTTGCTATTGCGGGAAACCCAGAGGAAAGAAAAGGGATTATCGTAACGAGTAGCTATGAAGCAAGGGCAAAAGGAGTAAAAACGACGATGAATGTATGGCAGGCGAAAAAACTTTGTCCTGAACTAATTGTCATGAAACCAAATTTTGATAGATATCGAAATGCATCCAAAGAATTATTTAAAATACTTTCTGATATTACTCCATATGTGCAACCTGTTTCCATTGATGAAGGATATATGGATGTTACAAATACGACATGGAAAGGAACGCCATTAGAATTAGCACAAAATTTACAACAAAGAATTTTAAAAGAGCTTGACTTACCATCTAGTATTGGAATTGCACCAAATAAATTTCTTGCAAAAATGGCTTCCGATATGAAAAAACCTTTAGGGATTACAGTATTAAGGAAAAGAGAATTAGATAAAACATTATGGCCTTTACCTGTTCAAGAGATGTATGGTGTTGGTGAAAAAACTGCAGAAAAATTGCAATCGATAGGAATTAAAACAATTGGTGATTTAGCAAAAAAAGACACATATGAGTTAAAACAATTTTTCGGTATAAACGGGGAAAGGTTAAAAAATAGAGCAAATGGTATCGATCCAAGGCCAGTTGACCCGGATGCAATATATGATTTCAAAAGTATAGGTAATTCACAAACATTACCACATGACACTACGGATATAAAAGAAATAAACAAATTGATGAATGATCTGGCAGATAACGTAGAAAAGAGAATGAAGAGAAAGAATGCAGCTGGGAAAACCGTTCAACTCATGATTCGCTACCACGATCGCAAAACGATAACTAGGAGTAAGAAATTACAAAATTATATCGATTCAAAATTTGATATTTTATTCTTAGCTAATGAGTTATTGGAAGAACATTGGAATCAGGAGCCGATACGACTTATTGGAATTACCGTGCAAGATGTAGAAAATAAACGTAATATAGGTAAGCAATTAGACTTATTTACATATGAAAATGAAGCAAATAAAGAAAAGCTCATGTCTACCATTCATCAATTAACAGAAAAATACGGAGAAAATGTTTTTAAAAGTTTAAATGATAACTTCAAGGAGGTTGATCAGCAACAGCCACGAACAAGTTTTCAGAAAGACTTTCTAGACGACTATAAAAAATAATTGAAAAAGTTAACATTAGAGTGGGGTTGGGACAAATATGTTTTATAAAAAGAAAATCCGAAATTCTGTGGGATTGTTCGTCTTTTTGAGTTAAACATTTCGTTATGTCCCAACCTCTAAAATCAAGTGCAATTAAGTATTTGGCATATCCATTGCTAATACCTTAGTTTTTTATGCTTTTAATGTGTTAATTTTTTTACAACAGAATTAGATATCTTTCCTTTTGGATAACGGAATGGTAAATCAAATTTAGTTGTTTGTTTTAGTATACTTTTTTGGTGGGAGAACGTTTCAAAGCTGTATTTACCGTGATAAGTGCCCATTCCACTAGTTCCTACACCGCCAAATGGTAGATGCGGGTTCGCTAGATGATAGAGTGTATCATTAATCGAACCACCGCCAAATGGAACATATTCAATCACCTGTTGTTGTGTTTGATTGTCTTCACCGAAATAATATAATGCCAAAGGACTTTCTTTTGTTTTAATTTGGTATAAAGGATCATCTAAATTTGAAAAAGTTAATACAGGTAAAATAGGACCAAATATTTCCTCTTGCATGACAGGATCGTTCCATGTGATTTTATCTAAAATAGTTGGTTCTATCATGAGTGCATCTCTATCATAATTTCCACCATGAATGATATCTCCATTTGTTAAGAATGAAACTAAGCGATCAAAGTTTTTCTCGTTAATGATTTTAGTGTATTCATTACTTTTACTATAAAAAGCACGGATGTATCTTTTGGCAGCTTTTAAAAATTTAAATTTTACTTTCTCATGTACATAGACATAGTCAGGTGCAACACAAGTTTGACCAGCATTCGTAAATTTCCCCCAAACAATTCTTTTTGCTGCTAAAACTACATTTGCATCTTCATCTACAATTGCAGGACTTTTCCCACCTAATTCAAGTGTAATTGGCGTTAGATGTTCACTTGCTGCTTTCATTATGATTCTTCCAACTTTAGAACTTCCTGTGAAGAAGATATAATCCAATCGATGTTTTAATAATTCTTCAACTTCTTCTTTTCCCCCTTCGATAACAGTGAAAAATGAACTATCAAAGTACTCTTCTACCATAGTCGCAATTAAAGAGGAGGTCTCTGCAGCCAATTCTGAAGGTTTTATAATGACACAGTTTCCAGCTGCAATGGCGCCTATTGCTGGAGCCAAAGCCAATTGCAAAGGATAATTCCAAGGTGAAATAATTAATGCAACGCCATAAGGTTGATTCATGATATAGCTTGAAGAACCTTTATGGGTAATAGGGCTCGATACCTTTTTTGGCTCCATCCAGTTTCTAAGATTTTTTATAGCAAAATCAATTTCGGAATAGAGAAACCCTAACTCAGTAACTAAAGCTTCATGTTTTGATTTATTTAAATCCTTTTTTAATGCCTGAAAGATATTTTCTTCATTATTTTTGAGCATTTGCTTTAAGTTTCCTAATTGTTTTTTTCGAAACTCATATGTTACGGTATTTCCGTTTAGAAAGTAGGTTCTCGCATTGGATATGATTAACTTCTCGGTTGTTTCCATAAAAATACTCCTCTTTTAATAATCGATTGTTATCTTTTTAAAATCGATTGCTATCTTGGTATCTGGAAAAATTTCTTTTGCTTCATTCAAAAGATAAGTATCATCTTCTTTTTGATAGCGTGATGAAATATGGGTGAGAATTAGATTCTTTACTTTACCTTGTTTTGCCAGTGTTGCAGCCTGTTTAGTTGTTGAGTGGTAGTATTCATGGGCAAGGGCAGATTTTTCTTGATCGAAAGTAGCTTCATGGACCATGACGTTGGAATATTTTACAAATTCTATATGTTCTTCTCGATAACGGGTATCGCCTAGAATGCTTACAACTCTACCACTTTTAGCAGGACCAATGAAATCAGAACGATTTATCACTGTTCCATCTTCTAGTTTGACCTGAGGATTATTTTTTATCTGTTTATAAATCGGACCCGGCATTATTCCGATGTCCTTTAACTTATTAACGAGTAATTCCCCGGGTTTATCTTTTTCAACAATTCGATAACCATAACTGTCGATTCCATGATCCAGCTTTTTTGCCAAAACTTTAAATTCATTATCTTCCATTACTACACCTTCGTTTACTTCTACAAAAGTAATAGGGTAGGTAAGGTGGGATGAACTTACTTTAAGACTGGTTTCTACATATTTTTTAATTCCACTGGGGCCGAATATCGTTAATTCTGTATTACCTCCCTGAAAAGATCGACTACTTAATAGGCCGGGTAATCCAAAGATATGGTCCCCATGTAAATGTGTAATGAAAATTTTATTTATTTTCCTAGGTTTAATAGATGTATGTAAAATCTGATGCTGGGTTGCTTCTCCACAATCAAACAACCACACGCTATTAATCTCTTGTAGTAATGATAATACGATACTAGTTACATTTCGTTCTTTTGAAGGGACACCTGCACCTGTCCCAAGAAAAATTAATTCCATTTTCTAATCTTCCTCCAACTTTATCACGTCTTAACTTACTGGCCGACTAAAAACTCAGGCGTCTTATTACAATGTTGGTACTAGCATATCTTGTGCGTCGTAAGACTCCGCTTCAAGAAGTCGAGTTTAACCAAGGTATCTAAGAGGGGCGGGAAGCCAGGTTGCGCCCTATACGTTCAACTAACATTAAGTGGGGATGAAAGAAATCCCCACTTAATGAGTTTCATTTTATTTCCAACCACGTTCATATGGAACTGGAGCTTCCAAATTTGTTTTTAATTCATCCGCGCAAGCTTTTGCCCAATAAGGATTACGCAAGAGTGCTCGTCCAATAAAAATTAAATCAGATCTATTATTTTGCAGTATTTCCTCTGCTTGTAAACCCGATGTAATTAGACCGACAGCCCCGGTTGCAATGTCTATCTCATGTTTAATTATTTCTGCTCGTCTTACTTGATATCCTGGGAAAGTTGGTACACGATTAGGAACAACCCCGCCTGAACTACAATCGATTAGGTCTACACCTAATTCTTTTAACCTGTTTGTAAAATAAAGAATATCTTCCAAAGAATTTCCTTGCTCGTCATATTCATCAGTGGAAACCCGGACGAATAACGGCCCATCCCATTCTGACTTTACAGCTTGAATGATTTCTTGTAAAAATAAAAATCGTCCTTCTTTATTTACACCATACTCATCTGTTCGTTTGTTTGTTAACGGAGATAAAAACTCATTAACTAAGTAACCATGAGCTCCATGTATTTCGATAATATCAAAATTTGCCTCTTTCGCGCGCTTAGCTGCTTGCTGGAAAGCCTGAATAGTATGCTTAATATCTTCTTTCGTCATTTCTAGAGGTTCTTTATAATTCTCACTAAACGAAATTGGCGAAGGAGCATAAATAGGTAAAGAATTCACCTCTGATTTTCTCCCTGCATGTGCTAATTGAATTCCAGCTTTTGCCCCATAGCTATGGATTTGTTCATTTAATTGTTTAAATCCTTCGATATGTTCATCAGACCATATCCCTAAATCTTGTTCGCTGATACGGCCCTCCGGAAGAACACCAGTAGCTTCAATCATAATTAATCCGACTTGCCCAACAGCTCTAGAAACATAGTGGGTATAGTGGAACGGGGTCAGCATTCCGTCTTTATTAACGGAAGAGTACATACACATTGGTGACATAACGATTCTGTTTTTTAGTGTTACATTCTTTATTTGAATTGGGGAAAATAATTTAGGCATTTTTCATCCTCCTAAAGTTTTTATTCGATAAGACAATGCTTTATCGGGTACATCTGTAAAGATACCGTTGCAACCTAAATGAAAACATTGTTTCATGGAAGGATACCTATTAATCGTGTATACACGAATCTTCATATCATTTCTTAAACATTCATTCATAAGTCTGTCATTTAACAATCTGTAGTTAACATGTATTGCATTCGCACCTAAATCTTTAGCATAAGTTACGAGTTTATTGTTTTGCTTAGAGGTCAAGTAGGCAACTTCTACCATTTGATTGATTTCTCTCATTCGCTTTATACTTTCTGAGTTGAAAGTGGAAATAGTAGTACGGTCTAGCAACTGATGTTCTTGAACCATTTCAAAAACGATGGATTCTATATACTCATAATCTATTTTATTATTTTTCAACTCGATATTTAAGTATAACGGCTTAAATTTTATCCAATTTAAAAATTCCTCTAAGGACATGATTGGCGTACCAGTATATTTTTTTGAAAACCATGAACCTGCATCAAGTTCTTGGATTTCTGCAAATGTAAAATCTTTCACAAAACCTATTCCATTTGTAGTTCTTTTTACGTTCTCATCATGAATTAGAATCGGAATTTCATCTTTTGTAAGTTGAACATCTGTTTCTATTCCATCCGCTTTCATTTCATATGCTAATTCAAAGGCTGGTAATGTATTTTCTGGAGCATATTTGCTTGCCCCTCTATGTGCGTAGATATTTGTCATTATTTTCGAACCCCTCTTAATTCGTTTATTTATTCTACATTTTATGAAGCATGCATGAAAAGCGGACCAAATAATTACTTTAATTATAAAGAAGACTTCCATTTGTGGGGGGTTCCATCATCTCCCACTGATGGTTAGTCAAACCTTTACGGGCAGTTGATCTTCCATTTACCTTCTTTGTTCCCTAGAAGCTTAAGGCAGAAGTCTTACTGCATTGTTTAGGTAAGACAAAAAGTGATATAGTAATTAGGAAGGTGGGATAAATAATGAAACTAGAAATTACAAAACAATCGTTAAGCAAGTTACATGAATTAAATATCGATAACCGGAAATATTTACTACTTTTGTATGATCGTGATGATTGTGGATGTGGTGTAAATGGTGTTCCAACCATTCGCTTAACGAACGAAAAAAAAGATTATTACGATATAGTTACAAATGATGATATGTCGACATTTGTCCCAAAGCAACAAGCTGTGTTCTTTAATAAAAAGTTAAAATTGGATTATCGTAATGGATTTTTCCAATTACTTAGCCAAGGAGAGACATTAAATGCTTTTATTTCACCTCAAACTGTTTGTTTAGATGGGATAAATAAATAGGTTGGCTACGAATAAGTAGCAACCTATTTATCATTTTGAAGGAAAAATAAGTTTTTCTTTCTGCTTAAGTAAGGTATTCGTCCAGTTTAAATAGCGAACAGCAAGTTTTCTAAATTTAACGATGGTCTTTATACTTAATAGGTTTGGTGATAGTTTTCAATTCATTATAGACTTCGTTAGGTAATTCGCTCTCTAAATTAATATTAGTGTTTTCATTTATTTGATTAATGGAACTTGCACCAAATACCGTGGATGTTACTGCAGGGTGTTTTAAAACATATTTTAAAGCTAATTCATGAATACTGTATTGTTTACCAAATAATTTTGTTAGTTTTTCAGATATGTTCAGTAGTTCTTCATAAGAGTAATCCAGATATCCTTTATTTCCTTTTTTATTTATTTGCTCGGTTGATCGATTACTTAACATACCCTTAGCAAGCGGGCCCCTTGCCAGTACACTTATTTGATTTCTTTGTAATAATTCCAAAGTCTCTTCTTCTGGTCTACGATCGAGTAAGTTATATTGCATCATTACTGCATCAATTGAAGAATGTTTAACGAATTCGCGGATAACGTTAGGTCGAATAGAAGAGATACCATATGCTCGAATAATTCCTTCTTGTTTTAATTGTTCAAATGCTTCAATCGTCTCGGAAATGGGATCTTCCAAGGTGCCGCCGTGTAACATATAAAAATCGATGTAATCTGTTTTTAATCTTTTTAAGCTTTCTTTTACTTCTCTTAAAATATAGTCTTTGGATGGATCCCAAAACCAATCCTTCGTTTCTTTATTAAAATGATTTCCTACTTTTGTTGTTAGAATAATGTTTTCCCTTTTATCATGAATAATTTCACCAATTATTTCTTCGTTTAATCCGAAGTCGTATAAATCAGCTGTATCGATGTGGTTAATTCCTTTATCAATAGCCAAATCAATGATTTGTTTTGCTTCGTTTATATCTGTTCCAAGTGACATACCACCTAGGGTTAATTCTGAAATAAATAAATCTGATTTACCTAATTGACTCTTCTTCATCTAATCCCTCCAAAGTAACCAACTAATCTTATCTTAATATATTTAGTTAAAGGAAGAAAGGAAATTGAAATTAGGTCAGATAATAAAATTTAGTATAAGGAGTGGGTATGCTAAAATAGAAGAAAAGATGAATTGATAGGAGAAAACGTATGAAAAAGTTTGAAGAGAAAACAATAAGGTCAGAAAAGATTTTTGATGGAAAGATAGTTCAATTACAAGTAGATGAAGTTCAATTACCAAATGGTAAAACATCTCAGCGTGAAATAGTTAAACATCCTGGAGCGGTTGCGGTAATTGCTATCACGAAAGAAAATAAGATAGTGTTTGTGGAACAATATCGCAAACCACTTGAAAGGTCCCTTATAGAAATTCCAGCAGGTAAATTGGAACCTGGTGAGAATCCAATGATTGCGGCAATCAGAGAATTAGAAGAAGAGACTGGTTACTCTACCAATAGTTTATCCTTTGTAACTTCCTTTTACTCCTCACCAGGATTTGCTGATGAATTACTTCACATCTATATTACAAATGATATTGAAAAAATTGAAAACCCAAGAGCAGCTGATGAAGATGAATTCGTAGAGTTAGTGGAATTAACTTTAGACGAAGCGAAACAATATGTGGAAGAAGAGAAAATTCACGATGCCAAAACAGCATATGCAGTTTTATATTTACATGCATTAGAAAGAAGGTAACATGTTGAATTCCTATTTTGCAGATTTGCATATTCATATTGGAAGGGATATGTACAATAAACCGGTAAAAATTACAGGGGCAAAAAGCTTAACCTTGAGTAATATTTTGGAAGAATCTAGTAGAAATAAAGGGATAGATCTTGTTGGGGTAATTGATTGTCATGCCCCTAATGTACAGCAGGAAATTAAAGGATTGATTAATGAAGGAAAAGCAAGAGAACTTGAAGACGGTGGAATCCGTTTTGAAGAAGTAACCTTATTAATGGGATCTGAGATTGAAATTTATGATGAAAACTGTAAGGGACCCATTCATGTATTATGTTTTTTCCCGAATTTAGAAAATATCTCTATTTTCTCTGAGTGGCTAACAACTAAGATGAAAAACATCACGTTAAGTTCTCAAAGATATTATGGAACGGCTAAAGAACTTCAATATAAAGTAAAAGAACTAGAAGGGATATTTATTCCAGCACATGTCTTTACCCCTTTTAAGAGTCTTTATGGGAAAGGGGTAAATCAATCTTTAACAGAGGTATTCGATCCGGATTTAATTGATGGAATTGAGTTAGGATTAAGTTCGGATACTTATATGGCGGATCATATAGAAGAGCTTCATTCCTATACGTTTGTAACAAACTCAGATGCTCATTCTCTTCCGAAAATAGCTAGAGAATACCAAGAAATCGTAATGGAAAATGCTACTTTTAAAGAGTTTTATTGGGCGTTGCATGAAGTGAATGGTCGGAAAATCCAACGAAATTTCGGGATGAATCCAAGACTTGGTAAATACCATATGACAGTTTGTAATAATTGTTTTACAGAGCTAACCCCCGATAGTACCATATGCCCGAATTGTCAGTCAAAGAAAATTATTAAAGGGGTTTCTGACAGAATTCAAGAATTAACAAATGTTGAAAAATCTAATAGAGAACGACCACCATATTTATATCAAGTGCCTCTTGAATATCTTCCAAAGTTAGGTCCAAAAACGTTTAAAAAATTATTAGACCGGTTTGGCACAGAAATGAATGTTATTCATTACGCAAGCTTGGAAGACTTACTAGAGGTAGTGCCCAATCCTATAGCACAATCTATCATTTCCATGAGAGAAGGTAAACTTCATGTTAAAGCTGGTGGTGGCGGGAAATATGGAACTGTCTCGAATAATTAAAATATAGAATTTATGAATAAAAAAGAGATTTTGGTATTTTTAATCGGAATTCTTCATAGTTTTTAATATAAGAACCATCTTTGAAATGGAGGATTCCGATGAATAATAATAGAGCTGTTTTTATTCAACACATGAGAGAGTATGCGACAATATATTTGTTTATGGTGATTTTATTTTTAACTGGTATTATTTTTGGTGCTATTATAGTAAACAGCATGAACTTTGTTCAAAAGCAAGATTTGTTTTTTTACTTAGAACGATTTTTCCTTCAAATAGTAGAGGGTCAATCAATAGAAAAGACACTTATATTAAAAGAAAGCTTTTTTTATCATATTAAATATTTAGTTATTTTATTTTTACTAGGTTTATCTGTAATTGGACTTCCTATCGTGTGGGTTCTATTGTATGTTAAAGGTCTTGTTGTTGGTTTTTCTGTTGGTTTTTTAGTGAATCAAATTGGCGTTAAGGGATTAATCTTGGCTTCATTGTCCATTGCTCCACAAAATTTAATTGTCATTCCTGTATATATTATTGCTGGTACACTGTCGATGATCTTTTCGTTAAAATTATTAAATAAACTATTTTCAAAAAGGTCGACTGGACCAGCATTTCAGCCGTTTGGCAAGTATTTATTATCGTTTGGATTTTTATTGGTAGCCGCTATAATTGCTTCAGGAGTAGAGGCCTATGTGGCGAATGGATCTATGGAAGCATTTATTAAATCTTTTTATGAATAATAATTATTACATTATAATTATTTTAAATATAATGTAATAATATTTTTGACACGCCTTTTCAGAGTGCATATAATAAAATAGATGGTAAGAGGGGAGCGACGAGTTATGGAACATCGGATTGAACGAATAAAAAAACAGCTGCATTCTCAAAGTTATAAATTAACTCCACAAAGAGAAGCAACTGTCCGAGTTTTACTTGAGCGTGAAGAAGACCATCTAAGTGCAGAAGATGTTTATTTATTAGTTAAAGAAAAAGCACCTGAAATTGGCTTAGCAACTGTTTATCGTACGTTAGAGCTACTATCTGAATTGAAGATTGTTGATAAGATTAATTTTGGTGATGGGGTCTCCCGATACGATTTAAGAAAAGAAGGAGCTAAACATTTTCATCATCATCTCGTTTGCGTCGAATGTGGGTCAGTAGAAGAAATTGAAAATGACTTATTAGAAGACGTAGAGAAAATTGTACAAAGAGATTGGGGATTTCAAGTTCAAGACCATCGTTTAACATTTCATGGTATATGTAAACAATGTCAAAAATCAGCAGTTAAAGCAACACAATAAGAAGAATTAAGCCTTTTTTTCTATGGGAAAGAAGGCTTTTATTATGGATAAGAATGATAAAGGTTTGTGCTTTCTTTTTTTACATACGTAAAAAAAGAGAGTACATTAAAATTAAGTACTATTTAAAAATTTAACTATCTATATGTATATTATGATTTGAAATTGGCATATCTTTTAAGAAGGAAGTAACTTTAAAAAGGAGATATGCCATATGAAACAATTGATATGGGATACATTGAAAGTTTTCGTAATCTTTACTATATGTACTTGTCTATTCTATTTTGGATTAAAGATGATGCATGCTGAATATGAAAATTATCATAAATATGATCAACCTGAAGGACCTTCTGTAAAGGTTTTTAATTCAAATGAAGAGATTATGGATAGAATGAATCTATTTTTTAGATTAGGGGAATAAAAATATGCTAAATGATGCACTAGAGGATTATTTTCATTTTTTACAGATTGAAAGAGGGCTTTCTGAGAATACACTAAAGTCTTATAGACGTGATTTAAAAGATTATACTAATTTTTTAGTGAAGAAGTTAGAGGTGAAATCCTGGAATTCCGTTACTAGAATTGAAATTATTCATTTTCTATATGCTTTAAAAGATGGGGGTAAGTCGACTTCTACCATTTCCAGACATATATCATCGATTCGTTCTTTTCATCAATTTTTAGTAAGAGAAAAGGTAGTTAACCAGGATGTGAGCTTACATATTGAAACACCGAAAAAAGAAAGAAAACTTCCAGACGTTCTATCCCAAACAGAGGTAGAACAACTTCTTTCCATTGAAACGAAATCTCCTTTGGCATATCGTAATAAAGCAATGTTGGAACTAATGTATGCAACCGGACTTAGGGTAACTGAATTGGTTACTTTAAAAGTAAGTGATTTACACTTAACAATGGGTTTTGTTCAATGCTTTGGAAAAGGCTCAAAAGAAAGAATTGTACCTATCGGAGAGGTTGCCATACATGCAATAGAGCAATATTTACAACATGGAAGAGGGAAATTGCTAAAACATAATACTAATCCAACACTGTTTTTAAACCAGCATGGGAGGCCGTTAACGAGACAGGGATTCTGGAAAATTTTAAAAAAGATTGCTTTAGAAGTTGGTATAAGTAAAGAAATAACTCCACATACATTAAGACATTCCTTTGCTACTCATTTATTAGAAAATGGGGCGGACTTACGTATCGTTCAAGAGATGTTGGGGCATGAAGATATTTCAACAACACAAATCTATACACATGTATCAAAAACTAGATTAAAAGATATGTATAAAACCTACCATCCAAGAGCGTAATTAACATGTAACGGAAGTATAAGGTAAAGAAAATTTACGCATGCATTTACATATATATGTTAGAAATCGGGAATATAGTATTGGGAGGTTTTTTAATGACTAATTTCAAACGAATTTTTCTTATTGTTTTGGATTCAGTAGGTATTGGTGAAGCCCCTGATGCGGAAAAATATAATGACAAAGGTGCGGATACTTTAGGTCATATTGCAGATGAAATGAATGGACTTCATATGCCGAACATGGGTGAATTGGGATTAAGTAATATTTGTGAGATAAAAGGAATAGAAAAAGCAGTAAAACCTAAAGCTCACTATACAAAAATGCAAGAAGCTTCAAATGGTAAAGATACAATGACAGGCCATTGGGAAATTATGGGATTAAATATTAAACAACCTTTTAAAACATTTCCTGAAGGATTTCCAACCGAACTTGTTCAATTATTAGAAGGTAAAACAGGAAGAAAAGTTATTGGAAATAAGCCGGCTTCTGGTACAAAAATTATAGAAGAACTTGGCGAGGAGCATATGAAAACGGGTTCCTTAATTGTTTATACTTCTGCAGATTCTGTATTGCAAATTGCTGCACATGAGGAAATTATTCCAGTTGATGAATTGTACCGAATTTGTGAAATTGCACGAGAACTGACTCTAGATGAAAAATATATGGTTGGACGAGTTATTGCCCGTCCTTTTATTGGGAAACCTGGAGCATTTGAACGTACGGCCAACCGTCATGATTATGCTCTTAAACCGTTTGGTAGAACTGTAATGAATGAATTACAAGATAATGGCCTTGATGTTATTGCTCTTGGGAAAATTTCTGATATTTACGATGGAGAAGGAGTTACAGAGGCTATTCGAACTACAGATAATGACGATGGAATGACAAAACTCATAGATTCCATGAAAAAGGATTTCAATGGACTAAGTTTTCTTAATTTAGTTGATTTCGATGCTAAATATGGCCATAGGCGTGACCCAATAGGGTATGGCAAGGCTTTAGAGGAGTATGATAAACGCTTACCCGAAGTCTTAGCTTTATTGAATGAAGATGATTTACTTATTATTACAGCTGACCATGGGAATGATCCTGTTCATCATGGCACAGACCATACGAGAGAATTTGTTCCATTACTTATTCACCATAAAAATATGAAGCAAGGTAAAGCGTTGCCTATTCGGAAAACATTTGCAGATGTAGGCGCAACGGTGGCAGATAACTTTCAAGTGAAATTGCCAGAACACGGAAATAGTTTTTTGCATGAGATTATCGAATAAGAAACGGAAAGAGCACTAGAGGTAGTGCTCTTTTTTATTTGTATATTTCGATATAAAGATGGAAAAAATAAAGTTATATTGAGTTTGGAGGTAAAACTATGAAAAAGTGTATTCTCATTATCAGCATGATTTTTTCATTATTTGTATTAGGATTGCCAGTCTTTGCGGAAGAAAAGCCGGAAGATGAAAAAAGCGAATCCTTAAATCTAGCTCCTGATGCAAAATCGGCTATCTTGATAGAAAGAGATACCGGAACTATTTTATTCGACAAAAATGCCCATGAAGTACTTCCGCCAGCTAGTATGACAAAATTAATGACACTACTACTTATTATGGAGGCAATAGATCACGGGGACTTAAAGAAAAATGAAATGATTCGAGTAAGTGAGCGGGCCGCATCAATGGGAGGTTCCCAAATATTCCTTGAAGCGGGGGAAGAAATGTCCGTAGATGATTTATTAAAAGGAATAGCTGTTGCTTCTGGAAATGATGCTAGCGTTGCAATAGCTGAACGACTTGCAGGAAGTGAAGAAGCCTTTGTGAAAAGAATGAATGAAAAAGTGAAAGAACTTGGTTTGAAAAATACGAAGTTCCAAAATACGACTGGTTTACCAAGTGATGATCATTACAGCACTTCATATGATATGGCAATGATTGCAAAAGAATTATTAAAATATGAGGATATTACAAATTATACATCGATTTATGAGGATTATTTAAGAAAAGGAAAAGAAAATGAATTTTGGCTCGTGAATACGAATAAATTAGTGAAATTCTATCCAGGAGTAGACGGATTAAAAACAGGTTACACAAATGAAGCAAAATATTGCTTAACTGCTACGGCAGAAAAGAATGATATGCGTGTCATCGCCGTTGTAATGGGTGCAAATACTACAAAGGAAAGAAATGCAACCATTTCTAGTATGCTTGACTTTGCGTTTAATCAATTTGAAACACAACAATTATTTGAAAAGGATCAGGTTGTTTCAAACTTAAAATTAATTAAAGCGGAAGAAGACAATATTGAAATAATTGTTCCTGAATCTGTTAGTACATTACATAAAAAAGGAGAGTCTACTGAAGAGGTAACAACAGAAATGAAATTGAAAGAAAAGTTTACTTTACCTATAAATAGAGGAGATGAAGTAGGTACATTAACCGTTAAAAATGGAAATGAAATTATTTCAGAAATTCCACTAACGGTAAATAATGATGTCACCCAAGCATCCTATTTCACTTTGTTAAAACGAACACTGCAAGAAATGGCGAAAAATTAATAATATCTTCTAATTTAGACGAATAAGGACTTCTTTTGTCATAAAGCAGGAATTAGCCCTTGTCATCAAGAAGAAGAAATACAGAAGAATGTAAGGAGGAGATTTTTTAGGATGGGGCTGCATTCAGTTTTTGATGTAAAAGAAGATGTATTAATCGTTAGACTGTCAGGTGAATTAGACCACCATGAAGCAGAAAGCTTACGGGATAAGTGGAAGGACATGATGTATAAAAATCCAATTAAGCATGTCATTTTAAATTTAGAAAATGTTTCTTTTATGGACAGTTCGGGTCTAGGAGTTATTCTTGGCCGATATAAAGAGGTTTTACAATTAGGTGGAGAGATGGTCGTATGTTCCATTTCTCCAACGGTCAAACGTTTGTTTGAAATGTCTGGATTATTTAAGATTATTCGCTTAGAAGAAAATGAAGCATTTGCGTTAGAAACTTTGGGGGTGGCTTCATGAGAAATGAAATGGTTGTAGAATTTTCTAGTAAAAGTGAAAATGAGGCATTTGCAAGGGTTACGGTTGGCGCGTTTATTTCTCAGTTAGATCCTACGATGGACGAGTTAACAGAAATTAAAACAGTGGTCTCAGAAGCGGTAACGAATGCCATCATACACGGATATAACAACGAACCTGATCATAAAGTGATGATTAAGTGTGTCATTGAAAATGATGAAATTGAAATAACGGTGAAAGATTTTGGAATCGGAATTGGTGATATTGATCAAGCGAGACAACCTTTATATACTTCAAAACCTGAACTAGAAAGGTCTGGAATGGGCTTTACTATTATCGAGAACTTTATGGACTCTGTTAAGGTCACTTCTTCAAAATCCGATGGAACTACGCTCTACATGAGAAAGCAACTAGTAAAATCAAAGACGGTTTATAATTAGGATATGTGCCTATGAATGTAAATGTAAAAAAGACAAAGGGTGAAGAAACCTTAACGGATGAACAAGTAAAAGATTATATTTTACAGAGCCAACAAGGGAATAAAGAAGCAAGAGATATATTAGTAGAAAAGAATATCCGGCTTGTTTGGTCAGTTGTTCAGCGTTTTATTAATAGGGGTTATGATCCAGATGATCTATTTCAAATAGGGAGTATCGGACTAATAAAGTCGATTGATAAATTTGACCTTTCCTTTGACGTTAAATTTTCTACTTATGCGGTACCGATGATTATTGGAGAAATTCAACGTTTTATTAGGGATGATGGAAGTATAAAGGTTAGTCGCTCTTTAAAGGAAATTGGAAATAAAATAAGAAGAAAAAAAGATGAATTAACGAAACAATTAGGACGATCACCAACAGTTAATGAAATTGCGGAGGCTTTAGAAATAACACCAGAAGATGTCGTTCATGCACAAGAAGCATCTAAATCTCCGCATTCCATTCATGAAACTGTATTTGAAAATGATGGGGATCCTATTACATTATTAGACCAAATAGCAGACACTGATACAAAATGGTTTGATAAATTAACATTGCAAGAAGCAATTAAGAATTTAAATGAAAGGGAACGACTTATTATTTACTTACGATATTATAAAGATCAAACCCAAACCGAAGTTGCAGATAGATTAGGTATTTCTCAAGTACAAGTATCTAGACTTGAGAAGAAAATATTAAAAGAAATGAAAGGTAATATGGATTTGTAGAGGAGTTCGAAAAAGCCATCACATTAATGTGGTGGTTTTTTCTGTTTGAAATTGTACTGATAAAAAGTCTTTACTTGGTAATACTAAACGTACAGTTCATTTATTTAAGGATGGGATGACCTTGACGAACATTGTATATTTACGGATGAAAAAAAATGCCAACTTCCCTAACTTATGTGAAATTTTTTTAAAAGACATTGCTTATGTTTCAACAGCTGACACTTCATTAAAGAAGAAATTAGAAAATACACCAATTTATCGCCTAACGAAAAAGGATAAAAATTTAGTAGTAATCGATAGTTTTTTATTAATAGAACATTTAACTAAAAGTTATGAAGATGTAGAGATTCAACTTGTAGGACCAAATCAGAGCATTGTTAGAGTAATTTCGAGTAAAAAAACCAATTCTGTCTTCCTTGTAGCATGCGTGTGGCTTGTATTGTTTATTGGTACTGCGATGACAATTATGAACTTTCATTATGATGTTAGTATGCAGGAAGTGCAACAAAAGCTTCATCTATTATTAACTGGTGAAGAAAACGAATTTCCATTATGGATTCAAATACCTTATTCCATAGGATTAGGCTTAGGAACAATCCTTTTTTTTAATCACTGGTTTAATAAACGCTTTAATGAAGAACCAAGTCCACTAGAAGTTGAAATTTTTAACTATCAACAAGACCTTGATAATTATTTGAGTCATAAAGAAAATAGTTTAAATGTTAGAGAACCTTCTAATTAATTTTATTCAAGTCCTTATTGGTTTTAGTGGAGGTCTTGCTGTAGGTGGTGGATTTGTTGCTTTTATAACGGTATTAAAAATTATCCCAAGGTTATTACAACTAACAAAATCTTATAAGCTAATCAAATTTTACACCGCTTGTGTGGTTCTTGGTTTAATTATGGGATCATACTTATCTTTTGCCAATGTTAATCTAAATCAACCCGTACTCATTTTAGTGGTTTGGGGATTATTTCATGGGATCTTCAATGGAATGCTCGCCGCTGCACTGACAGAGGTATTAAATGTTTTTCCAGTTATAACAAGAAGAATACGCCTAGAAAATAGTCTGCTTATTCTACTCATGGCTATTATGTTTGGTAAGATAGTTGGTTCGTTATTTCAATGGACTATTTTGGTTAGGTTGTAATGAGAGTGGAGTGTTTAAACGATGAAGAAGAAAAATGATAAAATGCCCGTGTCGGCTAATATAATTCGCAACCAAGAATACATGGAAAAAAGAATAGGTATAAATGTCTCTTTCGACGTAGGTTTTCGAGAATTTATTATATTAAAAAAGAAAGTTCAACTTTATTATGTAAATGGATTGTGTGATACATCAACAATACAAGAACTTTTGGAAATTATGATTGGAATTAATGATGTTGAAAGTAATAAGAAAAAGTTACCTGAAATCATCGAGAATCGTTTAATCCATCAGCAAGTAGAAGCGGTAAATACGATGGATGAGGTAGTTGACCAAGTTTTATCGGGATTGGTTGCTTTTTTTGTAGATGGTGAAAAGCAAGCTTTTATCGTTGATGTTAGAACGTATCCGGGAAGGACACCAGAAGAACCAGACACTGAGAAAGTGATTCGCGGATCGAGGGACGGTTATACCGAAAATATTATCGAAAATACTGCTTTAACACGTAGAAGAATACGGGATGAACGATTACGTAATGAAATGCTAAAGGTTGGAGAACGTTCAAAAACTGATGTATGTATTAGCTATGTCCAAGATATAGCGGATGACGATTTAGTTGATTTAATTAAAGAAAAAGTGGAGTCTATTGAAGTTGATGGAATTGCAATGGCAGATAAGGCAGTTGATGAATTTTTTAGTGATAAAAAATGGAACCCTTATCCATTAGTAAGATATACAGAAAGACCTGATGTAGCTGTAAGCCATTTGCTTGAAGGACATGTTATTGTTATGGTAGACACATCCCCAAGTGTCATTATCATACCAACAACTTTTTTCCATCATATGCAGCATGCCGAAGAATATAGGCAGACCCCCTCTGTTGGTACGTTTATACGTCTTATACGTTATTTAGCTGTGTTTATGTCATTGTATCTTTTACCATTATGGTTGCTGTTTGTTTTAGACCCTACTTTATTGCCTAAAGAGCTGTCGTATATTGGACCAAATGAAGAAGGTAATATTCCAATATTAGTACAAATCATTTTAGCAGAATTAGGAATCGAATTTTTAAGAATGGCTGCGATTCATACGCCAACACCATTAGCAACTTCTATGGGGTTAATTGCGGCAGTATTAATTGGTCAAATCGCAATAGATGTAGGAATGCTCAGCGCAGAAGTTATTCTTTACGTGTCAATAAGTGCGATAGGTACTTATGTTACATCTAGCTATGAGCTTAGTATTGCGAATAAGCTGGCAGGTTTATTTTTAATTTTAGGAGCAGGTTTCTTTGGTGTGAAAGGTTTTGTTATTGCATTCTTGATTCATATAATGTATTTGATAAACTTGCAATCACTAAAAACACCTTACCTATGGCCTTTCCTTCCTTTCAATGCAAAGGCAATGTTTAATATTATCTTTAGGATTCCGGTTCCTTATTCTAATAAGAGACCAAGAATTGTACATCCGAAGAATACTTATAGACAACCAATGAAAAAGGGCTAACCATGTCGTTAGCTCTTTCGTTTTTTGTCTATGTGTGTTAAAGTATTTTTATATTTTTACGTATAATCGGGGGAATAAAAATTATGATTACGGAGTACCATCCTTTTCCTATAAATAAAAATGGTCACCTTGAAATAGGTGGTATGGATACAGTCGAATTAGCAGAAAAATATGGAACACCCCTTTATGTTTACGATGTCTCCATGATAAGAAAAAATGCAAGATCATTTGTGGAAACCTTCGAAAGACTAGGAGTACAAGCGAAAGTTGCATATGCAAGTAAGGCATTTTCTTCTATAGCAATGCTGCAAGTAGCAAAGCAAGAAAACCTATGTCTTGATGTAGTTTCAGAGGGAGAACTTTACACAGCTTTACTAGCTGATTTTCCAGTAGAGAAAATACATTTGCACGGAAATAATAAAAGCTTAGACGAAATTACGATGGCGATCAAACATGATATCGGCTGTATTGTAATCGATAATTTCTATGATATAGAATTAATTGAACAAGTAACAAAAGTATACGGTAAAAAAGTTAATGTATTAATCCGAGTTACACCAGGGGTTGAATCTCATACGCATGAATACATCATGACAGGTAATGAAGATTCAAAGTTTGGATTTGACTTACAAAATGGTCAAGCAGAAGAAGCTTTCCAAAAATTATTAAATCACGAAACCATTCATTTTAGAGGACTTCATTGTCATATAGGTTCTCAAATATTCGAAACAGATGGATTTAAGGTTGCAGTAGATCTATTATTTGAAGAACTAGGTAAGTGGAAAGAGCGTTATAACTATACACCTGAAGTTTTAAATTTAGGTGGGGGGTTTGGGATTAGATACACGAAGGAAGATCAGCCTTTACCCTATAATATTTATGTTGAAGAGTTAATCAAGTCAGTTAGAAACCAAGTAAATTTATTGAATATATCAATGCCAGAGATTTGGATTGAACCTGGTAGAGCAATCGTTGGGAATACTGGTATTACATTATATACAATTGGTTCTATGAAAAATATTCCTGATATTCGTAAATATGTATCAGTTAACGGTGGGATGACAGATAATATTAGACCCGCATTATACCAAGCAAAATATGATGCAGTAATTGCTAATAAAGCAAATCAACCGGTAACAGAAGAAGTGTCTATCGCCGGTAAAGCTTGTGAATCGGGGGATATGTTAATTTGGGACCTATCTGTACCTAATGTAGAACATGGTGATATATTAGCTGTTTTTTCAACAGGTGCATATAACTACTCGATGGCAAGTCATTATAATAGAATTCCTAATGCAGCAGTCGTCTTCGTAGAGAATGGCGTAGATAAATTGGTAGTAAAACGCGAAACGATGGAAGATGTTGTGAGAAATGATTTATCCTACCTATAACGTGGGATGACTATCAATTATATTAGTGATAGAATAGACATGATTAACAGAAAAAGGAGATTGTAAAATGGCTAAAAAAGGATATATTTTAATGGAAAACGGAAATAAAATTGAATTCGATTTATTTCCAGAAGAGGCACCTGGAACAGTAGCGAACTTTGAAAAACTTGCTAACGAAAACTTTTATGATGGTTTAACTTTCCACCGTGTCATTCCTGGTTTCGTAAGTCAAGGTGGTTGTCCAATTGGTAATGGAACTGGAAATGCTGGCTATACAATTAAATGTGAGACAGATAATAACCCCCATAAACACGAAGAAGGTTCACTATCGATGGCGCATGCGGGAAGAGACACTGGAAGTTGCCAATTCTTTATAGTACACGAACCCCAACCACATTTAGATGGCGTTCATACTGTATTTGGAAAAGTTACTTCTGGAATCGAACACGCTAAAGCAATGAAAAATGGAGATGTCATGAAAGAAGTTAAAGTTTATTCTGAGTAAGTTATTGTGATGAATTTAATCCAGATAATATTCATTTTAGTATTAATTATTGCACCTTTAAGTACGTTTTTTCATGAATTTGGCCATGCTATTGCGGCAAGAACGCTCAAAGCTAATGAGATTACGTTAAAAATGGGTAAAGGGAAAAGATTAGTAGCAATAACACTACTGGATTTAAACATCGAAATCCATTCTCTCTTTTTTATAGGTGGGCACACAATAAGTAAACGATATCCATACTATAAAAAGAGGGAATTAATTTACATTTCATTATTGGGTCCACTTTCAAATGGGATTATTGCGTTATTATTATATTTTTATTTGAGTTATGAAGTAAATTTATACATAGAGTTAAGCTTTTGGTTTAATATTTGGTTGTTTACTATGAATATAATCCCGATACACATGAATAATAAGTACACAGATGGGTATATTGTGTATAAATTAATATCTGAAGGGCAAAAATAGATAGATACTAATTCTTTTTTACTTCTTAGGTTCATTTGACAAAATGCATATTTAATGCAATAAATATATATATACTTTTCAATAGTCAATTATGGCTTTAAGAAAAATAACTCTATTAGAGGATGTTCAAAACGCTCTATTAGTGCGTGTTCAACAGGAGGATGGAAAGGACCGAGGTCAGCTAAATGCGCAACGTCCTATTACTACGCTTCTCCTACATAGGGGGGATACCGACGTTAGCTGCAAAGGTTGTCTGTACGTCGCAGTATCTTTCTCACCGATCTTTTTGAACAACCTTTATTAGTCTTTATTAAGAGGGGTCTTTATGTTAATTCGTTTTAAAAAGAATATGGAAAAAATTGCCATGGGATTATTGTCATTTATGCCAGATGTAAAAAATGATGTGAAAAAATTACAGAATACAATTAAAGAATATGAGTCCAATCCTGATTGGAATCTTTATTTATGGAAAGAGGACGATGATGTCTTAGGTGCAGCTGGTGTTCGGTTAGAAAATAATTGCATTATTATCCAACATGTTTCCGTTAATCCGTCCCATCGGAATCTAGGGATAGGGAAGAAAATGATAAATGAACTAATTAAACTTTATGACGGAGAACATAAAGTTTTACCTAGTGATGACGTCCAAGAGTTCTATCTTAAATGTAAAGATAATCATATTCAAAATGAAGAACAATAAAAGCCAGCCCATCACTGAGGGCTGGCTTAAAACTTGGCGGATAGAATAATATAAATATTTCTGCTTAATGTCTAGCTCCAGCACCCAGCGACTAGCGAGACTTCCTTCACCGTACTTTGCTAAACGGGCGCTTACGCTTTTCTTAATATATTTTAGAACCAAGCGGCACCAACAATGATTAGAAGAATAAACAATACAACGATTAACGCGAATCCTCCGCTATATCCATGACTCATAAACAAATTCCTCCTTTTTTCTTCTTCAACAAATGTTTTATAAACATTTGTCTTACATTAATAACTTATGTTGGTATTTACCATGTTGTATGGGCGAATAGCACGAAAACTTAAAATTGCAACTAAAGAGAGGTAAGAAATATGGTGAACCAAGCCTACGAAGTAAAGTTAGATGTCTTTGAAGGACCACTAGATTTATTGCTACATTTAATAAATAAATATGAGATAGATATCTATGACATCCCGATGGCTGAAATCACAAAACAATATTTGGATTATATACATACGATGAAATATTTAGAGTTAAATATTGCAAGTGAGTATTTAGTGATGGCCTCGACTCTTGTTGCAATTAAAAGTCAAATGTTATTACCAAAACAGGAAATAGTTGATGAAACGGATGAATACGTAGAAGACCCGAGAGAAGAATTAATGAATCGGTTAATTGAATATCGGAAATATAAACAAGCAGCGGAAAAATTAAAAGAAAGAGAAGAAGAAGCCATTCATACGTATACAAGGCCACCTGTTGTATTTGACGAACTAATACAGGATAAAACAACAGTTTCTAAAGGGAATGTATCGGTATATGACATGATCAATGCGTTAGGTAAAATGTTTCAAAGAAAGAAATGGGATCAACCACTTGATACGAAGGTTAGTAGAGCGGAGATTCCAATTGAAAAGCGAATGAAGGATGTATTAAAAATGGTTAAAAAATCTCATCATGGTGTTGCTTTTGATCAATTATTTCCATATCCTTCTAAAACGCACATTGTTATTACTTTCATTGCTATATTAGAATTAATGAAAGTTCATGAGGTTTATTGTAAACAAAAACAACATTTTGATACGTTATATGTATTTTCTATGGAGGAATAATTTTGGAAGTTACAGAATGGAAGGCTGTTGTTGAAGGTTTAATTTTTGCAAGTGGTGATGACGGAATAACAGTCAAACAATTGAAGAATATTTTAAATATCACGGATGAAATGATTGCCCACTTAATTGAAGAATTGAAATACGATTATGAACGAATAGATCGAGGTATCATGATGATGGAATCAAAGGGTGTACTTCATCTTACCACGAAACCTGAGCATAGTGAATTTTATAAAAAGTTGTTGGAAACACCAAATTCCAATCGAATGTCTCAAGCAGCACTTGAAACTTTAGCAATCATTGCCTATAGACAACCAATTACAAAAGCTGAAATTGAAGAATTACGTGGAGTTAAGAGTGATCGTCCGCTTCAATCCCTTGTAGCGAAATCGTTAATTGAAGAAATCGGAAGAAAAGATAGTGTTGGTAGACCTATCTTGTATGGAACAAGTAAAGATTTCCTTACTTATTTCGGTTTAACTTCACTAGAGGAGTTACCCTCTCTTCCGGATGAAGTTTCCGATTCGAGTGAAGTGAATCAAGAAGCGGATTTATTTTTTGAACATTTTAATGAAGAACTGAATAAGAATGAATGATGAATCCATACATTAAATTTTAATGTATGGATTTTTTGGTAGGTAGGATTTATCACATTAACATTAAATAAGAAAATTGCTCATATCACTTCATTTGATGCATAAAATGTATGGATACCATACACGTGGGAGGACAACCAAAAATGAAAATAAAGATTTTATTACTAACCGTAATATTCTTTGCTGCTAATTTGCTAATCTCTACAAATGGACAAGCAGCTTCTGCCGCACCGGGTGTATCAGCAAATAATGCTGTATTAATAGAACAATCAACTGGACGAGTATTATTCGAAAAAGATGCACATTCCCAAGAATCCATCGCCAGTATTACTAAAATTATGACGGCAATTATTGCAATTGAATCGGGAAAAATGAAAGAAAAAGTGACTGTAAGTAGAGAAGCAATTTATACAGAGGGGTCCTCTATTTATTTAGAACAAGGTGAAAAAATGACGCTAGAGGATTTAGTTTATGGGTTAATGCTTCGGTCTGGTAATGATGCCGCGGTGGCAATTGCCGAGCATGTTGGAGGTAGTTTAGATGGATTTGTCTACCTCATGAATGAAAAGGCAAAATGGTTAGGAATGGAAAATACTCATTTCGATAACCCACATGGTCTTGATTCAGATAATCATTATTCTAGTGCATATGATATGGCGATATTAACGCAATATGCGATGAATAATGAGAAGTATAGAGAAATATCAGGCACTACTTCTTATAAATCAGATGGAAGAACATACAGTTGGATAAACAAAAATAAATTGTTAACTCAGTATTATGAATATTGTACAGGTGGAAAAACCGGTTTTACAAAGAAAACGGGAAGGACGCTTGTTTCAACAGCTAGTAAAGACGGTATGGATTTAATTGCCGTCACGTTAAATGCACCTGATGACTGGAAAGATCATATGTCCTTATATGAATGGGGTTTTGAAAACTTTGATATGAAAACATTAACAGACAAAGGAGAAGTAAAATTTAATTTAATAGACTTAAATAAAAGTCAAATAGGATTTTTACGAGATAAAATTCATTATCCGTTATCCGACGATGAAGAGGATATCGTAACATTTAAGAATTATATTTTAAAAGATGTTGATACATCATCAGGAGATAACATAATCGGAAAAAAAGTATTCTACTTAAATGATAAAGAAATTACAGAAACACCAATATATGCGGTTGAAGACTCTGTTTCATCAGATGCAAATAAGAAATCATTCATGTCAGAAATCCTCTCATTTTATAAAAAAGTAACAGGGATGTAGATATATATGGTTAATTTAATATGGGCATTTATGGCAATAGTTGGTATTATTTATGCGATGTTTAATGGAACGATGGAAGAAGTCAACAAAGCTCTATTTGAAAGCGCGGATGAAGCTGTAAAACTATCTATTGGGTTAATTAGTATTCTAGTGTTTTGGTTAGGGATTATGAAAATAGCAGAGGAAGCAGGTATATTAAGAGTGCTTGCAAAACTGTTACGTCCGATTGTAGTAAAAATATTTCCAGAGATTCCGAAAGATCATCCAGCAATGGGGTACATTTTATCCAATTTTACAGCGAATATATTTGGTCTAGGAAATGCAGCCACACCACTTGGAATAAAAGCGATGGAAGAGATGAAAAAGTTAAGCGGAACAGATACTGCATCTCGTTCCATGATCACATTTTTAGCTATAAACACTGCAGGCTTAACTTTAATCCCATCAACAGTAATCGCCATTCGGATGCAATACAACTCCAGCTCACCTACTGAAATTGTTGGTACTACTATTATTGCTTCCGCCGCTGCATTAACTAGTGCATTATTATTGGACCGTTTCTTTTATTACAGAAGCCTTAGGAGGAAGGAATGATGGGAATTGTCACTACTATAAGCACTTGGCTTATTCCTTGCTTTTTATTATTAGTCCTAGGAGTTGCACAGTGGAAAAAGCTTCCATCATACGAATTATTCGTTGAAGGAGGAAAGGAAGGTGTTCAATTAGCATTTTCTTTACTTCCTTTTTTAGTTGGAATGTTGGTCGCCATCTCTATTTTAAGGAGTTCCGGGGCCTTGGATGCATCTATTGGTTTAATTGCTCCCATACTAACTGCAATAGGAATTCCCCCGGATATTGTCCCATTAGCACTTGTTAGACCCATTTCCGGAAATGCAGCCTTGGGGGTTACTTCCGAATTAATTGCAACACATGGACCTGATTCTTTTATCGGCAGACTTGCGTCAACTATGCAAGGAAGTACAGACACCACTTTGTACATATTAACTGTATATTTTGGTGCGGTAGGGATTAAAAAGATGAGATATGCTGTAAAAGTTGGACTCTTAGCGGATTTAGTTGGTATAATTGCATCAATCATAATTGTTACCCTTATATTTGGGTAATGCTAAAAAGTAGCGTTAACATGATGTTAACGCTATTATTATTTATGAAAATAATAATAATAAGAATGGTGATATAATGACAAACAACTTGGAAAGACTTCAAAAAGTTATAGCTCAAAGTGGAGTAACTTCTAGAAGAAAAGCAGAACAATTAATTTTAGACGGAAAGGTAAAAGTAAACGGAGAAGTGGTAACAGTTTTAGGTACGAAAGTGTCTAACCATGACAAGGTAGAAGTGGAAGGGATTCCGCTCGAAAAAGAGTTGCCAGTTTATTTTCTTATGTATAAACCACGTGGAGTTATCTCTAGTGTTAAAGATGATAAAGGAAGAAAGGTAATTACAGATTTACTTAGTGAAGAAGTAGAGGAACGTGTATTTCCAATAGGAAGGCTAGATTATGATACTTCGGGAATTATCTTACTGACAAACGATGGTGATTTTGCTAACTTACTTATGCATCCAAGACATCAAATTGATAAGGTATATGTAGCTAAAGTAAAAGGAATACTTAAAAAAGCTGATTTAATGCAACTTAAAAAAGGGGTAAAATCCGAAAAAGATTTACTTAAGGCTGTAGATTATAGAATTGTATCAACAGATAAAAAGGCAGAAACTACGGTTATTGAACTAACGCTTCATGAAGGGAAAAATAGGCATGTAAGAAGAATGATGGAAGGGTTAGGTTTCCCTGTAGTTAAATTAAAGAGAGAAAGATATGGTTTTTTAAATTTAGATGGTTTAAAACGTGGTGAATACCGTCCATTAACTCCTAAAGAGGTTAAACAAATGTATAACTTGGCAAATCAAAATTAAAATGTTGAATTATTGACAAATTTCATCTTCTTAAAAAATGTTATACTCGCATAAGGAGTGATTGAAATTGAGTTTGGAAAATAAAAAAGAGTCAAAGAAAACTAAAAAAAGAAATCGATTAATTTTTCGATCTATCATTTTAGTAGTCTTAATTGGAGCCACTATTTTTGCTATTGTTTCTAATTCTAAAGCAGATAATTCTATTTATCGTGCTGGGGATACCGCTCCAGACTTCCAATTGAAACAGGTAAGTCATAATAATAATTTAGAAAGCGTTCAATTAAGTGATTTAAAGGGAAAAGGGGTAATGCTGAACTTTTGGGGAACTTGGTGTAAGCCATGTGAAGCTGAAATGCCTTATATGGAAACTTTATACCCGGAGTATCATGATAAAGGAATCGAGATTCTCGCGGTTAGTTTAGATAATACGGAATTGGTAATTAACCGCTTTATTGATAAACATGATTTAACGTTCCCAGTATTACACGATACAACTGGTGAAATTAGAGATCTATACAAAGTTGGACCGATTCCAAGTACATTTTTTATTGGTCCAGATGGCAAAATTAAAGAAGTTGTAAATGGAGCACTAACATTAGAAAAGTTAGAGCGATCATTGCAAAATATTTTACCAGAATAAATTACCACGTCTTAACTGGTCGTAACCACCTATTTAAAACTAGAATTATAAGTGGCGGTGGATAGCCAGAAGAGCCCTGATTAGTTCAATTCATATTAAGATGGAAGAAAACTCTACTGAATATGTTGAACTTTACATTATCGATAAAACGTGAGGGATCAATAATGAAACAAATTAAATGTGATTGTGGTCATGTTAATCCATTAGGTACCGTACTTTGTGAATCCTGTGGAAAGCCTATAGAGGAAAACCAACATATTGATGGTAATGAAGGAAAAAAACTATTAAATATGCGTTATGATGGAACAGCAAGGCGATCCAAAACGTATACTAAATCCGTTGTGGATCGAATTTGGAGTTTCTTTTCTTCTGTTAAAGTAGGGGTATGGTTAATTGTCTTAGCTTTAATTGCTTCTATGATTGGTACCATTTTCCCGCAAGAAATGTACATACCTGCAAATACACCAAATCGTGATCCAGCTGTATTCTACGAAAGTCAATACGGTGTGTTGGGTCTTATATACTATCAACTAGGCTTACATAATTTATACTCATCGTGGTGGTATTTGTTACTTATTGCTTTAATTGGGGTATCATTAGTTATTTGTAGTTTAGATAGATTTGTACCACTTTTTAGAGCATTAAGACATCAAAATCCAAAAAAACATCAATCTTTTTTAAGTAGACAACGGTTATATAGCGAAACTGAATCAGCCACTGATGAAGAATTGGAAACGGTAAAAAAACAATTAAAGAAACGTCGTTATAATATTAAAGAGAAAGATGGTTATCTTTTAGCAGAAAAAGGGCGATTCTCTAGGTGGGGGCCATATGTCAACCATATTGGCTTAATCATTATCCTTATAGCAGCTATTTTACGTTCGACCCCATTATTTTTTATGAATGAATATGTTTGGGTACGTGAAGGGGAAACAGAGGTTTTACCTGGTACAAATGGAGAGTATTATGTTGAAAATAAAGACTTTATTTTTGAGACACATGATGAAAATGATGAAAGATTTAAGGACGCTTTAAGTAAAGAAGGAATGGTTGCTAGCAATTATCAAACAGATGTAGTCGTGTATAAAGCAAATCGATCTATTCCCGGTGAAGAACCAGAACTAGAGCCAGTCGTAGAGGATTCCATTCAAATGAATAAACCTTTGAGTTTCGACGGATATGATTTAATTCAATCAGGGTATCAACTAAATGAATTTTCTTCGATGACATTTAAAATACATGAAACATCGGATGCAGACGAGAAATCATTAGGGTCTTTTACAGTTGATTTAAGAAATCCTCAACCTGAATTTGATCTTGGTAATGGCTTTAAAGTTGTTTTGGATCAATTTTATCCAGACTATTATTTAGATGATAATGGGATACCAGCTTCTGAAACCAATTTTCCACGAAATCCTGCTTTTGTATTTTCCGTTTACAGTGAGGATAGTGAAAAACCTGAGGTAAGTTTTGTTGGAATTGGAAGAAATATAGATGGAACAGGGGAAAATAAATATAAGCTAGGTATCGAGGATTTTGAGATGCACGATGTTAGTGGTCTAACATTCAAGTACGATCGATCCTTACCGTTTTTTGGTATTGGTGCAGTTATTTTTATGATTGGTGTCATTCAAGGTATGTATTGGCAACATAGAAGAATATGGATCCATAAGAGAAAAGATGGTTCATTGGTAATGGCAGCCCATACAAATAAAAATTGGTTTGGCTTAAAGAAAGATATAGAAACTGTAACCGAAAATACAAATATTAAAATGGTTGAAGATCAGCAAGAACTTGGCGAAAAAGATAATTAATCTTTCTCGCAGTGATCAAGGAGGAATTTTTTATGGATCTATTAAGTATTAGTAGTACGGCATTATATACAGCTTTCATCTTGTATTTAATTGCCACATTTTTCTTTGGTGCTACTATTAAAGATAAACAAACAGATAATAAGAAAAAAGGATTTTCAGGAAAGATTGCCATCACACTTACGATTATTGGATTCCTAGCACAGCTTGTTTACTTTATAACAAGATGGATTTCAAGTGGACATGCTCCAGTAAGTAATATGTTTGAGTTTCTAACATTTCTAGGAATGGCTTTAGTACTTGGCTTTATTATTCTATATGCATATTATAAACTCAGTTTCTTAGGCTTATTCGCTCTTCCTATTGCCATGATCATTATCGCTTATGCAAGTATGTTTCCAACTGAAATATCACCATTAGTGCCTTCGTTGCAAAGTCACTGGTTATATATACACGTGACAACGGTCGCATTAGGTCAGGGTATTCTTGGGATAAGCTTTGTAGTTGGTTTAATGTACTTGATTAAAGAGGTTGATCAAACTGTAAGAAGTAAAGAAACAACATGGTTGGAAATAGTCATGTATATTTTATTTGTATTCATTGGTTTCATTGTTATTACAACTTCATTTAATTTTATGAACTATAATGCTACTTTTGAGTATGGCCAAGGAAGTAGCGCTGCCACCACCGATTATCATTTACCTGCTATTGCGGCTCCTAACGGTGGTACATTAGTAACGGAAGATGTCATGAAACCATGGTTTGAAACACCTGCTTGGTTCCAAGGTGAAGATGCGGGACGTAAATTTAATACATTAATTTGGTCTGTTATCACAGGAACTGTCATTTATTTGATTACTAGATTGATCTTAAGAAAACGCGTTGGTGCAACTATTCAACCTTTATTAAAAAATATGAAAGCAGATTTATTAGATGAGATAGAGTATCGTTCTGTTGCAATAGGATTTCCAGTTTTTACCTTGGGCGGTTTAATATTTGCTTCGATTTGGGCTGAAATTGCTTGGGGAAGATTTTGGGGCTGGGACCCTAAAGAGGTATGGGCGTTAGTTACATGGTTATTTTTCGCAGCATATTTGCATTTGCGACTATCAAGAGGTTGGCATGGTAAAAAATCCGCTTGGCTTGCTTTGGTAGGTTTCGGAATTATTATGTTTAACCTAATTGTTGTTAACTTAGTGTTAGCTGGATTACATTCTTATGCTTAAAAGTGTACAAGACGAGGTACTTCTAACCTCGTCTGTTTCTTTATAGTGTGTTTTCAAAAAGAGGATGAAAAGGACTTTTTGAACAACCTCTTATACATTTTACTTGCTTTCGTTTATAATTAGTATAATAGAGCTTTAGGGGGATATTTATGTCACAAGAAACAAAAATTTTAATTGCTGATGATGAAGATAGAATTAGAAGATTAATTAGAATGTATTTGGAGCGGGAGGATTATATAATCGAAGAAGCTGATAATGGTAAAGATGCTCTCGAAATGGCATTAGAAAATAACTACCATGTTATTATTTTAGATATCATGATGCCAGAAATGGATGGAATAGAGGTTTGTCAAAAATTAAGAAAAGAAAAATCTACACCGGTAATCATGTTAACTGCTAAAGGGGAAGAGGCGAACCGAGTTCAAGGTTTTGAAGTAGGTGCAGATGATTATATTGTAAAACCATTTAGTCCACGTGAAGCAGTCCTACGTGTTAAAGCATTATTACGAAGAGTAAACGTATCTTCTTTTAATGAACAAGATGTCGTTTCGAAGGATTTATTAGTATTTCCTCATATTACAATTGACTACGATGCACACCGTGTAACTGCAGAAGGGCAGGAAGTTAGTTTAACACCGAAGGAATATGAATTACTATGCTTTTTAGCTAAATCTCCTGATAAAGTTTTCAATCGTGAAGTTTTGCTTAAAGAAGTTTGGCAGTATGAATTTTTTGGAGATTTGAGAACTGTGGATACTCATGTGAAGCGTTTAAGGGAAAAATTGAGTAAGGTTTCTAAAGAAGCAGCAAAAATGATTGTAACGGTATGGGGTGTCGGTTACAAGTTTGAGGTTGATGATAAATAATGTTTTGGCGTAGTGTAGTAGGCAAACTAGCAATAACCATTTTACTGTTAGTTTGCTTTGTGTTATTTATATTATCAATTTTTTTATTACAGTTTTTTGAGAACTTCCACTTGGATGAAGCTGAAACAAGTATGATGAAAACAGCAACTAAAATTTCTTATTTGGTAGATGAACAAGAAGATCATAGTGTAATTCAAGAGACTGTCGATTTAATAAAAGACCCTACTAATCGGGTTGCTATTATTTTTCCGGACGGTGATTTTTGGGTTTCGGAAAGTAATGATAATCATCTTTTTAAATTAGAGGAAGATTGGATTAAGAATGATCCTGAATTAGTGGAAGTGATGACGGAATCAAAGGAATTAAAGAAACAAATTACATTACCAAATAGTGATATGGATGCCATTATTGTCGGAAAACCTGTCTTAAATAATGGTGGTGTTTTTGTTTATCAATCTTTACAGGCAGTAGAGCAAACAAAATTAGAAACTAGAAAAATTATTTATTTAGCCGCCGGTATCGCACTTGTCTTAACTACATTTTTCGCTGTCTTTCTTTCTACGCGTATCACGTCACCGTTAATTAAGATGCGAGAAGCAGCACATGAACTAACCCGAGGTGAGTTTAATACGAAAGTACCGATTTTGACACATGATGAAATTGGTGACCTAGCCATTGAATTCAATCGTATGGGTAGACAACTTAAGTTTCATATAAATGCGCTCAGGCAAGAAAAAGAACAGTTTTCAAGTATTGTAACATCTATGGCCGATGGTGTCGTAACTTTAAATCGAAATGGAGACATGATTGTTATTAATCCTCCAGCAGAGAAATTTTTAGAGAACTGGTACTTTGAACATAATGTAAGTACAAATCTTTCTAATAAACCGCTTCCTGTTGAATTAAAAGAAGTTTTGGAAGAGGTTATTGGTGGGGAGGATAAGGTACTACGTGAAATTGTTATTCAAGGTAGAAACTATGTGATGCTTATGACACCTCTATATGATGGATCACAGGTACGTGGAGCTGTGGCAGTTATTCGTGATATGACCGAAGAAAGACGTTTGGACAAGTTACGAAAAGACTTTATTGCGAATGTATCTCATGAATTAAGAACACCTATATCTATGCTTCAAGGATATAGTGAAGCGATTGTAGATGATATCGCGGAAAGTAAAGAAGAGAAAAATGAACTCGCTAAGATTATTCAAGATGAATCGTTAAGAATGGGTAGATTAGTAAACGAATTACTTGATTTAGCACGTATGGAAGCTGGACATATCCAATTAAATAAAGAAGAAGTAGAAATTCAAGCATTCGTTGAACGAATCTTAAAGAAATTCCAAGGAATTGCAGCGGATAACCAAGTAGAGTTACTATTTGAAAATCATATTAAGAGTAATACTGCCATATTAGATCCCGACCGCGTAGAACAGATTTTCACGAATCTAATTGATAATGCGATTCGCCATACAGATGAAAATGGTTTTGTGAAGGTATCCGTAAAAAATAATGAAAATGAACTGGTTGTATCGATTGAAGACAATGGTAGTGGAATACCTGAAGAAGATTTACCATTTGTTTTCGAAAGGTTCTACAAAGCTGATAAATCAAGAACTAGAAACAAACAGAAAAAAGGAACGGGGCTTGGATTGGCAATTGCTAAGAACATTGTTAATGCGCATAATGGGTCCATAAGTGTTAAAAGTAAACTACATCAAGGTACAACATTTACATTTAATATTCCAAGGGATAAGCAATTCTTCATTTAAAAGGGTTGTTCAAAAAGTCCCGTGAAAATGACCCTTTGATGTTACAAGTCGGCAAGACTCCTTGCTCCTTGAAAAGAAATACATTATTGAACATGCACTTAAATCAATAATCTTGAAGGAAGTGACAAAAGTGGGGAAACATACTCTCGTACTAGCTACCTTTTTTATTTTAATTATCTTTGCAGGATGTTCAGAGAATAATGAAAATAATGTGACAACCAAAACTTCAAATAGTACACATTCTGAAGAAGTCGCTGATGATTTAGTACGAATTACAATTTCTAAAAATAATGGGAAAGAACACATAACCGAAGAAGAAATTCCTATTAAAGGTGGCGAAAATTTACTTGAGTTGATGCAAAATAATTTTTTCACAGAGCAAGTAAACGGTCAAGTCACTTCCATCGAAAGACAAAAAGCAAATGAGGAAGAAAATTTGCTATGGGTTATTATGGTAAATAATGAACCACTTACTGTTCAGCCAGCAGAATATAACGTACAATCTGGCGATAAAATTATTTTTGATCTACATGAAGTGAAATAAATGTTTTAGAAAACTTGGCATTCGCTAGGCTTTAGCGAATGCCTTAGTTGCACTTATGCAAATCTTTATTACCTGAAAAAAATACCAACTTGATTTCAAGCTGGTATTTTCATTGGATTATCATATAATAAAGATGTATTTATTCATTCTCCATATTTTAATGGATTACCATCAAATGTTTTTTTAGATATTTTAATAGAATCTGTTGGACAACCTTCATATGCGTCTAACACATCGTCCACATATTGATTGGGAACACATTTTGTACCTTTATTGTCATCGATTATAACGTACGAAATACCCTCATCATCATAATCAAATACTTCTGGTGCTGCCGCTCCACATGCTCCGCAAGCGATACAAGTTTCTTGATGTACTATAGTAAATATCGACATTATAATCCTCCTAAAAAGCCAAACCAACTAATTTTATTGTAAAATTAAATAACATATTATTCAATCATACTTTTTATCCCACCTTAAGCCACTGGAGAAACAAAGAAGATAGGTGGGAGATTAACTGCCCATAAAGGTGCGATAAGTGCGACTAACTATCAGCGGGGGAAGGCCCCCTGATAGAAGTCTTCTTTATGAACATATTAAGGGAAAGGAGTTTCTCAGGTTGATATTTGAGCAGATAATACTACATTGTTTTCAAAACATCAAAGCCGAACGTAGCTCTTCTAGTATATATCACTTATTAAAAGGAAAAAGATCGATTCAAACAGTACAGGATGCGCATTTATATTCATTAGGTTCATATTATGGCGTCTATAAAAGTATTTCAAAAGGGTATTATGATAAGAAAATTCATGAATTAGTGAAAGATGATTTATTAGAAATGGTAGACGAACAGGAAGCATTATATCATATTTCTCATAAAGGTTTAGAATGGAAAAACAATCAAGCCTTTCCCTTGTCTTTTAAAGGATTATTATATTTTGATAAAGCAGATATTTTTATGGGACGACTATTGTTGCTCATCCAAACCTTAACGAATAGTAAGATGAATTTCTACTCCTTTATTCCGGTCGTGAATAATCCGGAAATAGAATTATGGGTAAAACATGCATACAGACGGGTGAAAGGTTCTGAATCAGTGATATTATACAAGATATACAGTGAATTAAAACTTTGTTTATCCCAACTTTTGGAAAAGGAAGCGAATATTTTTGTTGATCGACTGACAGGTTATCAGTCTTATGGGATGAGTTTATTTCAATTGTCAAAGGAATATAACATGACGGTGGATGATATACACCTAATCCTTATTAGTATTATTCATCGTATATTAGGTGATTTGGAAGTCGATTCTACGAAATTCCCAATTCTCTCAACTATGGTTGATAAGAAATCATCTTTATCCCAAATTACGAATTCGGCTAGTGAAACATATAAATATTTTTTAAAAGGTTTAACCATCGAGCAAATTGCAAATGTAAGACATTTAAAACTAAATACAATCCAAGATCATTTAGTAGAGATTGCTTTGTATGATCATCAGTTTTCAATTGATCGATATGTAAATAAAAATGAACAAAATGAAATCCTCTCTGCATTAAAAAAAGCGAATTCTCATCGCTTAAAAGATATTAAAAAATTAGTTGATGATCATATTAACTATTTTCAAATCCGGTTAGTTTTGGCTATACAGAACAAACATAATAGACAAGGAGGAAATTAATTGGAACTAGAATTGGAACGAGAATTACAAAAACATTTCCGCTTTTCTACTTTTCGAACTGGACAAAAGGAAATTATCCAAGATGTTCTTAACGGGAATGATGTGCTAGGAATTTTACCTACTGGTTCAGGAAAATCGATATGTTATCAGCTTCCAGCCATCATGATGGACGGATTAACGATTGTTGTTTCTCCTTTAATTTCTTTAATGATGGATCAGGTAAAAGAAATGAAAGCAAATCATTTCAAAAAAGTAATTGCAATCAATAGTTTCATGAATTTTGAAGAAAGAAGAGAAATTTATAGAAATATCCATACCTATAAACTTCTTTTTATTTCACCAGAACTTCTAAGTCAAGATTTTATAATCCATTTATTACAACGTGTAAAAGTTTCTCTCTTTGTGATTGATGAAGCCCATTGCATTTCACAGTGGGGGTATGAATTTAGACCTGATTATTTAAAGTTAAATTCCATTATTGAAAAATTAGGAAACCCACCCACGTTAGCATTAAGTGGTACAGCCACACCTGAGGTTCAAGCGGATATTATGACTTCTTTGAATAAGCCGGAAATGATAAAACATATATATCCTATGGACAAGCCCAATATTGCTTTTTGTATAGAAGAAGTGGAAAATGATCAAGAAAAAAATGACATGATTATCCAACTATTAAAAAAGTATAATATACCTACGTTAATATATTTTTCAAGTAGATTAACAGCAGAAAGTTTTACAAGATTCCTTTCTGAGAAGTTACAAGGCAGGCGGGTTGGCTTTTACCATGCCGGGATGGAACCAATGGATCGAGTTATGATCCAGCAACAATTTATGAATAATCAATTAGATATCGTTTGTTGTACAAGTGCTTTTGGCATGGGAATAAATAAAGGTAATATTAGACTAATCATTCATTACCATATACCGTTGCAACTCGAATCATTTATTCAGGAAGTTGGAAGAGCCGGGCGGGATGGAAAATCAAGTGTTAGCTTATTACTTTTTTCTAAAAGTGATATGTTACTACCTAATCATTTGATAAAAAGTGAATTACCCGATGCAAAAGATTTATCCAATGTATTCGGATATTTGCGTGATCTAACTTTACAAGATATGGATTTACCAAAAGATGATGTACAAATCCAAAACCTTTTCAACCTTAACGAAACTCAATGGAGATTTTTGCGATATCAGTTAGAGAAGCATCATTTGATCCATGACAACAAAATTATGGATTATAATAAAACTTGGGAAGACATTTATCAATCTATATTCCATGTTATAAACAGCCGTGTTAAACTAAAGATAAGTAAACTTACTGAAATCATAAAATGGATTCACGAAGATAGGTGTTTAAGAGATACTTTATATCAAGGTTTTCAACCGACACATAGTGGAGCCGAGTTTCAATGTTGCAGTAACTGCGGATTTACATGGTCAGAATGGACCCCAGAACAACAGGAAATCGAAAGTAATTTGGGGTTAAACTGGGAGAATAAACTAAAAAAACTTCTGTTACTAGATATATAGCGGAAAAAGTTAACCAATTTTCATTATGAATCGCTTTAATGGTGAGGTGTAGTGTACATGAGTGTGAAAATAAAAGAAGATCAAGCATCAGAGCTTAGAAATTTACTAGATGGTATAGAAAATGAAAAAGAATCAAAAGAAGAAGACCCTCAAAAAGCGAAAATAGATGTATTAAATTTACCGCCTAGAAAGGAAATACATACGAATAAAGGTAGAACCCATTTTAAATTTGATAAGCCATTTATTAGGTTTATTACTGTCATTATATTTGCGACCATTATAGTTGCTGTGTATTATTTTATCATAGGTTAACTAGCTGGCAGATTAGTCCATCTAAGATTTGGTGAAAGGGTAGTAAATCCCCACTGATGGAAGTCTTCTTTATTGCCTGGAATCGGAAGGAGCTCTAAAATGAGAAAGAAATCTTACTTGGAAAAAGTTCAATTATAAATCAATATGCATATAATAATGTAAATAATGGATTTATTAGAAAACTTGGTATTGCTATTAGGCTGGTGAATGGCCTTAGTTGCACCTATGCAGAATGGAAAGATTGGATTTTTATACTTTCTTATCTGCCTAAAAAAGGAGGATACTGGTATGCGGGTGGAACGTTTGTCTGATGATCAATTTTCTATATTCCTACATTTCGATGATCTAGTGGAACGAGGTTTTACGACAAAAGATTTATGGAAAGATGCATCAAGTGTCCGAAGTTTATTCAGTGATGTAATGTACGAGGCTAGTTCAGAGATTGGATTTGAATTAGAAGGAATGCTGCTTGTACAAGTTCATTTAATGCAAGCTCAAGGTATGCATGTTATCGTAACACAGGAAATAGAAGAGATGGATTGGGATGATGATTATATTGAAATGAAGGTTACTTTAGATGAAAGTAATGAAATTATATTTTCCTTTTCCGAATTTGAAGATATAATACGATCAGCTTCTTATTTATCCTTTAAATCTATTACTGGTGGCCAGGTTTATTATATGAACGATCGTTATTATATGCTCTTTACGGAAGATGATGTATCATTGGAGACAAGGGAAGATATCATTGCAATATTATCTGAGTATGCAGCTCCAAGTATTGTAACTTCCTATAGATTAAATGAATACGGTAAAAAAATATATAAAAATAATGCTGTTCAACAAATTTTAGATGTATTTTATTAATAATAGTTTGAAAGCGTGTAGTTAGAGGAGTGCGTAGTATGAAAATTGCTGTTCTTTACGGCGGGATTTCTGGGGAAAGGGAAGTTTCTCTCTCATCCGGGAAAGGGATTATCAATGCATTAAAAGCAAAAGGTCATGAAGTAATTGGAATTGATTTTGACCCGGAACATCTGGAGGAAATCATTCAATTAAAAGTTGACTTAGTCTTTATAGGTTTACATGGGAAACTTGGAGAAGACGGTAGAATTCAAAGTTTATTAGAAATGTTAAAAATTCCATACGTTGGTTCAGGAGTCTTAGCTTCGGCTCTAGCGATGGATAAAGCAAAAGCTAAACAGATTTTCGATATGAACCAAATTCCAGTTGCAAAAAGTGAAACATATACGTTATTAGATAAACAAGGTACGGATAGTATAGTTACTAATATCAAGGAGACCTTTCAGATACCATTTGTAATAAAACCAAATCAAGAAGGTTCAACCTTAGGATTATCCATCATCAATGATGAAAAGGAAATTTATGATGCTGTTAATAAGGCATTTAATAGTGATAATACCATTTTAGTAGAAGATTTCATTAAAGGAAAAGAATTAACAGTTCCCGTGATGGGTTCCCCAGGTAATGAAAAAGCACTTCCTATTATTGAAATTATTCCTAAAAATTCTTATTATGATTATGAATCGAAGTATGCACATGGTGGCAGTGAACATATTGTACCTGCAAAAATAGATGAACAATTAACGAAGCAAATTCAAGCATTTGCTGTCAGGGCTCATCAAGCACTAGGTTGTGAAACATATTCAAGAGTTGACTTTATTTTATCCGAAAAGAATGTACCAGTTATTTTAGAGGTAAATACATTACCTGGAATGACTCCAACAAGTCTTTTCCCTGATTCGGCAAAAGCGGTCGGTATATCGTATGAAGATATGGTTGAGCAATTTGTTAAGTTATCCATATAATTTTACTTTAATTGTATGTTCAAAAAGGAGGATGAAAAGGACTTCTACGTTGCCCATAGACGTGGGCGTCCCTTAGTAGAAGTCCCGCCATCGCTAACGAACTTCTTTAAAGGAAGGCAGACTAAAAGCACGCTTCCTCCTTTTAGTGGCATGTTATTTTTACCGGACTTTTTGAACAACTTCTTTAATTGCATATTTATGGTGAACGTGTATACTAGTCATTAAATAGAATGTTTGCAAATTACTATGGTGCATAATGTAGGAGGTAAATGCATGGTAGCCGAACAACCAGCAGACTCTAATTCAAATCAAGAAAACATGGATGTTTTATCGTCTACACGTACGGTGATCAAAACTGCATTAGAAAAATTAGGTTACCCGGAGGAAGTTTATTCGCTACTCAAAGAGCCATTAAGGATGATGACTGTTCGAATACCAGTTAGGATGGATGATGGAAATGTCAAAGTTTTTACTGGTTATCGGGCTCAACATAATGATGCTGTAGGACCAACAAAAGGTGGAATAAGGTTTCATCCAAAAGTAACGGAAAATGAAATTAAGGCACTTGCTATATGGATGAGTTTAAAAGCTGGAATTGTTGATCTTCCATATGGTGGGGCTAAAGGTGGAATTGTTTGTGATCCAAGAGAAATGTCTTTCCGCGAATTAGAAGGACTTAGTCGTGGATATGTACGAGCGGTTAGTCAAATTGTCGGACCTACGAAGGATATTCCTGCTCCGGATGTATTTACGAACTCACAAATTATGGCGTGGATGATGGATGAATATAGTCGTATTGATGAGTTTAATAGCCCTGGATTCATAACTGGAAAACCTATTGTTTTGGGTGGATCTCACGGAAGAGAGACGGCAACTGCAAAAGGAGTCACAATCGTTCTTAAGGAAGCAGCTAATAAAAAAGGGTTAAATGTTAAAGACGCTAGAGTAATTGTTCAGGGTTTTGGTAATGCAGGTAGTTATCTTTCTAAGTTTCTACATGACTCCGGGGCAAAAGTTGTTGGTATATCAGATGCCTATGGGGCGCTTTATGATCCAAAAGGTCTAGATATCGATTATTTGCTTGATAGACGAGATAGTTTTGGTACAGTTACAAAGTTATTTAATAATACGATTACAAACAAAGAATTATTAGAGCAAGAATGTGATATTCTAGTACCTGCAGCAGTTGAAAATCAAATTACAAAAGAAAATGCTAATAATATTAAAGCAAGTATTGTTGTAGAAGCAGCAAATGGACCAACAACAATGGAAGCGACAAAGATTTTAACGGACAGAGGAATTTTACTCGTGCCTGATGTGCTAGCATCGGCCGGCGGTGTCACCGTATCTTATTTTGAATGGGTTCAAAATAACCAAGGCTATTATTGGTCCGAACAAGAAATTGATCAAAAACTTAATGAAATTATGATAAAATCATTCAATACGATTTATAATACAGCTAAAACAAGAAGAGTAGATATGCGTTTATCAGCGTATATGGTCGGTGTTAGAAAAATGGCTGAAGCATCTAGATTTAGAGGCTGGGTATAATCCAAGAATAAAGACGAAAAAACTCTTATCATATATAATAGGGTAAGAGTTTTTTAATTTTTACAAAGGAAGTGAAGTAATTGCATCACGAGGAGGTCATTATAGTAGGTGGAGGACCCTGTGGTATGTCATGTGCGATTGAATTACAAAATGCGGGTATGAATCCACTTATTATCGAAAAAGAAAATATTGTAAATACAATTTATCAATTTCCAACTCACCAAACTTTCTTTAGTTCAAGTGAAAAGTTAGAAATTGGTGGCGTCCCATTTATTACAGAGAATAAAAAACCAGTTAGAAATCAAGCTCTAGCATACTATAGAGAAGTTGCGCTAAGAAAAAACTTGAGAATTCATTCATTTGAAAATGTCCAGAAAATCACACGAAATGGAAATCATTCGTTTGTAGTTGAAACGGAGACAATGGATGGAGAAGAAAGAATTTATAAAGCCAATCATGTAGTGGTTGCTACTGGGTATTATGATCAACCTAATTATATGCATGTTCCTGGGGAGAATCTCCCTAAAGTAATGCATTATTTTAAAGAAGCACATCCTTATTTTGATAAAGATATAGTTGTAATTGGTGGCAAAAACTCTGCCGTTGATGCCACGTTAGAGTTACATAAAGCTGGTGCAAGGGTAACGGTGATCTATCGAGGAAGTGAATATTCAACAAGTGTAAAACCATGGATTTTACCTGAATTTGACTCATTGGTACGTAATGGACATGTTAAGATGGTATTTAACTCTCAAGTAACGGAAATAACAAATGATGCAGTTTCCTATTCTGTGAATGGTCAAGAGCATACCATTAAAAATGATTTTGTTTTCGCTATGACAGGTTACCAACCTAATGTTTCTTTTCTAGAAAATATAGGAGTGCATGTAGACAAGAATACTGGAAAACCAGATTATAATGAAATAACCTATGAAACAAATGTGCCAGGGGTATATATTGCGGGAGTTGTAGCAAGTGGTTTTAACAACAATGAAATATTTATTGAAAATGGACGCTTTCATGGACAAGGTATTGCTGAATCCATCATTAATAAAAAATAGCAGGAATTTTTTCCTGCTATTTTTTATTGGTGCTGGGATCACAAATGATTACTTCGAACGATTTTTATATTTAGTATTTCCTTAAAAGAAGCCTCATGGTAGGATAATAGTAGTGAATCGAAAAGAGGTTTAGATAAATGGTTGGGTTATTATCGGCTGGTCTAGCTCCAGCCTTTGCGATAATGTCATTTATATATTTAAAAGATCGGTTTACTGAACCAATTTCACTAATTATTAAAATGTTTATTTCTGGGGCATTATTAGTTTTTCCGATTATGTTTATTCAATATGCATTAAATGCGGAAAATTTGACAAATAGTCACTTTATACAGTCTTTTTTCTTTGTTGCATTATTAGAGGAATTTTCCAAATGGTTCTTATTTATATATATGATTTATCATCATGAAGAATTCGACGACCATTATGATGGGATTGTATATGCAGTGGCTATCAGTTTGGGTTTTGCTTCATTAGAGAATATTCTTTATTTGCTAACGAATGGGATAGAATATGCCTTTTTGAGAGCCTTCTTCCCTGTGTCATCACATGCTCTTTTTGGCGTGATAATGGGTTACTATTTTGGTAAGGCAAAAGTAATAGATTGTCATACTAATTGGAACCGTATTTTTGCATTTCTATTTCCTTTTTTACTGCACGGTGTATACAATTACATCTTAATTGGTATATCAAGCCATTGGACTTATTATCTTATTCCGTTTATGATTATTCTTTGGTTAATTGCTTTACACCGCATCAAAGTAGCAAATCAAGTAACATTTCTATAAAAAACAACAAAAGGAGCCTGATGTTTTTATACATCAGGTTCTTTTTGTTGTTTAGGAAGTCATCATAATTAGAGAATTTACTATTGGTGTATAAAATAGAGGGTTTATCAAAAAATAGTTGTACAAAACTTCGTATCAGGAGGCAAAGCAATGATTTATAAGCGAACAAGTCTATTATTTATAGTTATATGCACCTTGTTTGTAGTAGTTGAAGCATCGAATGAATCAAAAACAGTACACGCGTTTAGTTCACAGGTTATACAACAAGGGGCTGTCGGTGATGATGTTATTGAATTACAAGCAAGATTACAATATATAGGGTTTTACAATGGCAAAATTGATGGGGTCTTTGGTTGGAGAACATACTGGGCATTAAGAAATTTCCAATATGAATTTGGTATGAAAATAGATGGCCTAGCCGGACAAACAACAAAAAATAAACTGGCGCAGGTTACGGAATATGATAAGGCATATGTCAAACAACAAATAGAGAGCGGAAATAAATTTACTCATTATGGTGGTACAGGCAAAAATAAACAATCAAGTCCACCAAAATCCAATAATCAGGGTGGGGCAAAGCAACAAGCACCGAGTAATAATCAACAAGGACAAACTACAGGTGGGGGGGCAAATGTGACTGCTGTAAATGTGCCCCAAGGATTTTCACAAAATGATATTCAATTAATGGCGAATGCGGTGTATGGAGAAGCGAGGGGAGAACCGTATGAAGGACAAGTGGCGGTGGCTTCCGTTATTTTAAATCGCTTGGATAGTCCAACTTTCCCTAATACAATAGCTGGCGTTATTTTTGAACCAAGAGCATTTACTGCAGTCGCAGATGGTCAAATATGGCTTACACCTAATGAAACAGCAAGGAAGGCAGTTTTGGATGCTATTAATGGATGGGATCCAACTGGTAATGCTATTTATTATTTTAATCCTGACACAGCTACATCAGCTTGGATTTGGTCTAGACCGCAAATTAAACAAATTGGAAAACATATATTCTGTAAATAGGATGGTGAATATTAATGAAAAGATGGATATTGATAGCCTTATTGGCCGTAGTTGTTTTAGGTACAGCTTTTTGGGGTTATCAGGAACACCAAGAGAAGAATGCTATTCTGATCCAAGCGGAAAATAACTATCAGAGGGCCTTCCATAATCTCGCTTACCATATTGATTTATTACATGATCAGATTGGTACAGCACTTGCGATGAATTCAGATAAGCGATTATCCCCACAAATGGTAGACATTTGGAGAATAACATCTGAAGCTTCCTCGGATGTGGGTCAACTCCCTTTAGCGCTATTACCTTTTAATAAAACAGAGGAATTCCTATCACAAGTAGGTGACTTTACTTATCAAACAGCAGTAAGAAACTTAGATGATTCTCCCTTAACAGATGAGGAAACAGAAAAGTTAAAACAGTTATATAACCAATCTGCAGAAATAGAACAGGAATTAAGAAAAGTTCAGCACATAGCATTAGAGGAAAACTTACGTTGGATGGACGTCCAAGTAGCGTTAGCAACCGAGGGAGACAAAGGGGATAATACCGTAATAGACGGCTTAAAAACGGTAGAAAAAAAAGTTGAAGGATTTTCAGAGGCAAATGCGGAGCCGTCTATTATGGGAACTTCAACAAAGGATCATGAGTATAAATATTTAGAAGGAAGTAAGAAAATAAGCGAGAATGAAGCGTTAAAAATTAGTAAGGATATTCTAAAAGTTAAAGATCCATCGAAAATTAACCTATCTGAAACTGGAAAAGGAGCAGATGTACCGGTATATACGGCTACTTATGTTAACGGAGACCAACGTGGTTTTGTAGACATTACTAAACAAGGCGGTAATCCAATCACCTTATTAAAAAATAGACCAGTTGATAAAAAGAAAATAAGTTTAAATGAGGGTATGGAAAATGCTACAAAGTATATGAAGCAATTAGGCTTTGAAGATATGGTTTTATTTCAAAGTAGTCAATATGATAATATAGGATCATTTACTTACTTATATAGTCAGGACGGTGTAAGAGTTTATTCTGATACTATTGAAGTTAAAGTAGCATTAGATAATGGTGAAATATTAGGATTAACTTCACAAAATTATATGAAAAACCATAGAGAGAGAAAAATACCTAAGCCGAAAATATCAAATACAGAAGCAAAAGAAATGGTGAATCCAAATGTAAATATACAAGAGGAATTTTTGGCTATTATCGACAATGATTTGGGAGAAGAAGTTTTAGCTTATGAATTTTTAGGTGTAAACGGTGATGATACGTATCGAATATTTATCAATGCTTTAGATGGAAAAGAAGAAAAAGTTGAAAAACTTGGTGGAAGTGAAATGAATTATGCTATAAATTGAAATCCACTCAGTGGGCTTACAGTCAGTTAAGACGTGATTAACTAAGGGATAGGTTTAAAACCTTTCCCTTTTTAATATCTACATAAAGATAGGCTCTTACATACCTCTTACATACTCCCTGAAGTAAAAGAAGCCAAAATACCAGCTTTAGTTGTACCATTTCCAGATAAAAAAGAAATGCAATAATATCTTTTAATAAATAGACCATTTTTTTCAATGTATGTTATTATTCTAGTTAGGAATGTTAATCATAAACTGCAAGTTCAACTTGCAATCAGTGGAAGGTGGAAGTCAATTCAACTACCACTGAATAAGTTTCAAATATTTACCAGGATGGAATGAGAGGAATGAATAAAAAATAACATGATTGAAAAAAGAATTGCTGTCGCAATAGATGGCCCCGCAGCTGCTGGGAAAAGTACAGTGGCAAAAATAGTTGCTGAAAAGCTATCCTATATCTATATTGATACTGGTGCCATGTATCGTGCATTAACTTTAAAAGCTTTAAAACAACAATTAGATTTAAAAAATGAATCAAAAATAGAAGAACTTTTATTACATACGATTATTGAATTAAACCAAAAAGAAAATAGACAAATCGTTCTACTTGATGGGGAGGATGTAACAGAAGAAATTCGCAACCAAGAAGTAACAAATTATGTTTCTTATATTGCTAAAATCCCCACGGTTCGCGAGCAAATGGTTCTTAGACAACAGAAACTTGCTGAAAATCGTGGTGTAGTGATGGATGGAAGAGATATAGGTACTCACGTCTTACCAGATGCAGAAGTAAAAATATTTTTAATTGCAAGCGTAGAAGAAAGAGCAATGCGCAGGTATGAAGAAAATAAACGTCGTGGAATTTTTACTGATTTGGAAGAACTTAAAGAAGATATTAAAAAACGCGATGAAATGGATATGAATCGTGAAGTATCTCCTTTAATTAAGGCAGATGATGCAGTGGAAGTTGATACGACTTCTTTAACAATCGATGAAGTTGTACAAGAAATATTAAATGTAGTTTCTAGCTATTTGAAAGAAGTTTAGTTTAGTAAAGGGAGAGAATATATGCTTTATACAATTGCTAAAAAAATAGTGGCAATGATCTTATTTCCTTTATACCGTATTAAAATTATTGGTAAAGAAAATATTCCATCAACAGGCCCCGTAATTATTTGCTCAAACCATATATCGAATTTAGATCCCCCAGTTGTCGGAATCACGTCTCCAAGAAAAATTCATTTTATGGCAAAAGGAGAATTATTTGAGAATTTCTTGTTTGGGAAATTGTTAACTGGTATTAATGCATTTCCTGTAAAACGTGGTTTAGCTGATAGAAATGCGTTAAGAAAAGGTCTAGAATTATTAAAAGATGGCAATTCAGTTGGATTATTTCCTGAGGGTACACGTAGTAAGACTGGAGAAATTGGCAAACCATTAGCCGGTGTAGGTTTCTTTGCTTTAAGATCTGACGCACAAGTTATACCATGTGCAATTATCGGCCCTTATAAGAAGTTTCAAAAATTAACAGTAATATACGGAGAACCTATGGATATGGAATATTATCGAACAAATAAAAAATCTGCAAAAGAAGTAGCAGAAGCGATTATGGATGAAATAAGAAAGTTAAAAGAAAATCATGAAAATCAAGTATCTTCACTTGACAAATAATTACAATTATTAGAAGTTATATAGAAAGAAAAGGTTTTAATTAGATTTATTAATAGGTGGGAGAGTATAAAAATCTTTTCCCGCCTGCATTAATGCAACTTAGGCAATTGCCAAGTTTTCTAATTGCAATAGGAGGTTATGGATATGGGTGAAGAAAATAAAGAATTACTAGAATTGCATGTAGATGACACCATTACAGGTAAGGTAGTTAGATTAGAAGAGAAACAAGTTCTTGTAGATATTGGTTACAAGACTGAAGGCATCCTTCCAATAAGTGAGTTATCTAATCTTCATGTAGAGTCAACTAATGATGTTGTTAAAGAAGGAGATGAGCTAACACTTAAAGTTAAAAAAGTGGAAGATGATGAGGTAATCCTATCTAAAAGAGCTGTAGACTCAGAGCTTGCTTGGAATGATTTAGTTGAGAAATACGAAAAAGGTGAAGTATTCGAAACAGAAGTAAAAGAGGTTGTAAAAGGCGGCCTAGTAGCAGATGTAGGAGTTCGTGGATTTATTCCCGCTTCACTTGTAGAAACTTTCTATGTTGACGATTTCACGGATTATAAAGGTAAAAAATTAACAGTAAAAATTGTAGATTTAGATAAAGAAAAGAGTCGTATTATTTTATCTCACCGAGCTGTTGTGGAAGCTGAAGAAAATGAGAAAAAGGTTGTATTACTTCAATCCCTTGAACCTGGACAAGTAGTAGAAGGAACGGTTCAAAGAATCACTAACTTTGGTGTTTTTGTTGATCTTGGCGGTATTGATGGATTAGTACACATTTCTCAGCTTGCTCATGAGCATGTTGAAAAAGCTTCTGACATTGTTTCGGAAGGAGATAAAATTAAAGTTGAAATTTTATCTATTGACCGTGATAACGAACGTATTTCACTTTCCCATAAAAATACATTACCTGGACCATGGACGAATATTGAAGAACGTATTTCAAGTGGAGACACTTTAGAAGGAACAGTAAAAAGGCTTGTAAACTTCGGAGCTTTTGTAGAAGTTTTACCAGGTGTAGAAGGTCTGGTTCATATTTCTCAAATTGCTAATCGTCACATTGGTACTCCCCAAGAGGTTCTAGAAGTTGGCCAAAAAGTTAACGTAAAAGTTCTTGACATTAATGAAAGTGAAAAACGTATTTCATTAAGTATTAAAGAACTTGAACAGGAGCAAGCAGAACAAGAGTACAAACAATATGAAAAAGAAGAAGAAGAATTCGGTATTCATCTCGGTGATTTAATTGGCGATAAACTGAATAAGTATAAGAAGTAAATGAAAAAGGCTTTTTCCACTAGGAAAAAGCCTTTTTCATTATTTTTATTTAGGGGGGACAGAAAAACAATTTTTGAAATTGTATAAATTTAACGTAATCCAGTAATAATGCGTAATAATAGGAGGTGAAAGGTAAAAAGTGGAAGAAGGTATTTTATTTTTTTGGGCTAGTTGGTTACTTTGGATCATTGTTACATTTCTTATGAAAAAATCATCCAGACGTACCATTTTAGCTTATTGGATTTTATTGACGATTATAAGTTCTTCTTTATATTTCCATATTGGTCCTTTTATGTTTTCGTTAGCTATTTTTACACTTTTTATTGGAAGTATTATATTAATGTCCAAACAAACAAAAACATTCTACCATTTACTTTCAGCATTTACAATAACCATCTGTTATTCCGCATTACTGCTTTGGGAAAAGATTTCACCAATTTGGGTTATTTTACCTAGAGAAATTCTAATTTCTATTATCATTAGTTGTTTTGTATATGTACTTTGTCATAACTTTGTAGGTCGGATAAGTATTTGCCTATTCGGAATGCTTACTGGAGAAATGATTTATAGTTTTATTTTATCCAGTTACGGGTTTCAGGAAGTAGTAGGAGAAAAGGCATTTTTAGATACTTTAATATGTACCCTTTTAATATTGTCTGTTTTAGACATACTACATAAAGGGAAAGTTAAAGTTACAACACTCATTACAAAATTATTAACAAAGTTAGAGGTGGCAAAATGAGCGAATTTACTTATCCTATACTATTTGGGATTTTAATAGGTACTTTACTAAGAATAATAATGCTAAGGACAGATTATAGACAATATCCAACCTATCTTCATGGTAAAACGATTCATATATCTTTAGGATTTATCGCAGCGGCATTGGGATCATTAATTATACCAGCTCTTCTATCAAAAGACTATACTGCGGTTACCATTTTAACTGTTGCGGCAACACAATTTAGAGAAGTACGTAACATGGAAAGAAATACATTAAATGAGGTAGACGAATTTGAATTAGTATCAAGAGGAAAGACGTATATTGAAGGAATTGCTATATCTTTTGAAAGTAGAAATTATCTTGTTATGATTACCTCATTTATAGCGACTTTTGTATATATATTGACAAATCTAATCATTGCTATAATAGCCGCTATCATATGTTACATTCTAGCCAAAATTTTAATGAGTGGAAGTGTCTTAAAAGAAGTTGTAGATATTGAATATAAGGATCTGCATTTTGATGGGGCCGGCTTATATGTAGATAATATTTATGTTATGAATATTGGTTTACCGGAAAGACAAGAAGAAATAATGAAATATGGCATGGGATTTGTGTTAACCCCTAAAAACATGAACACCATTACTACGATATCCAATTTAGGACAAAGACAAGCTATTTTACATGATGTGTCCATTGCTTTAGGTGTATTTCGTGATTCAGGAACGCCAGCACTTACACCAATCATTAAACGGGATTTAGATGATGGTAGATTGGGTGTCTTTCTACTACCTCAAGTTAGAGATGTTGATAAGGCCATCGAAATTATCGGAAAGGTCCCTGTTTTAGAAAATGCTATAAGAATGCCTTCTAATTCAAAAGCTCATAATAAGGAGGTTCCTGCAAATGATGATTGAAAAAGCAATATTAGCTATCATTACATTAGATCCATCTAAGGTATCTGGTGGGGCACCCATTTTTATATGTAAAACGAAAGATGAGTTAGAAAATGTTGCGGCCAATATTGAAGCAATTACAGATGGTATCGTTCACGGATTAAGTGATGAATTATATATTGTTGTTAAACATTAATTAACGATATTACCATATTATAATTGTTAATAAATTCTATTTTTGCTAGAATATATTAAGGCTTCGCAACAAGCGAGAGCCTTTTGTTTTAAGAATGTAAAAGAGAAAGGAACTCTTTTTATGAGGAAATCTGTAGTAGCAATAGTAGGAAGACCAAACGTTGGGAAATCAACTATTTTTAATAGACTGGTTGGAGAAAGAATTTCTATCGTAGAGGATACGCCCGGAGTTACAAGGGATCGAATATACTCTGAAGCAGAATGGCTAAACCAAAAATTCAATTTAATTGATACTGGTGGTATCGAAATTGGAGATGAACCATTACTGATACAGATGCGACAGCAGGCTGAAATAGCAATCGATGAAGCGGATGTTATTATTTTTATAGTGAATGGAAAAGAGGGGATAACTGCTGCTGATGAAGAAGTAGCAAAAATGCTGTTTAAATCTAATAAACCTATTGTGTTAGGTGTTAATAAAATGGATAATCCGGAAATGCGAGCAACGGTGTATGAATATTATTCACTTGGTTTTGGAGAACCATATCCGATTTCCGGTGCTCACGGGTTAGGTTTAGGAGATTTATTAGATGAAGTTGTTAGTCATTTTCCTAAAACGGAAGAGGATGAAAAAGAAGAAGATACGATTTACTTCAGTTTAATTGGAAGGCCAAATGTTGGTAAATCTTCTCTTGTTAATGCCATTTTAAATGAAAATCGAGTGATCGTTAGTGATATAGAAGGTACGACCAGGGATGCAATAGATACACATCTACAAAGAGATGGTCAAAACTATGTTATAACGGATACAGCTGGGATGAGAAAACGTGGTAAAGTATATGAATCCACTGAAAAATATAGCGTATTAAGAGCTTTGAAAGCGATAGATCGCTCAGATGTCGTTTTAGTATTAATTGACGCGGAGACAGGAATAAGGGAGCAAGATAAAAAGATTGCTGGTTATGCCCATGAAGCTGGCAGAGCAATTGTAATTGTCGTAAACAAATGGGATACGATTGAATCTAATGAAAAGGCAATGAAAGAATTTGAAATAAAAATAAGGGCACATTTTCAATTCTTGGATTATGCCCCAATCGTCTTTTTATCTGCAAAAACAAAAAAACGATTGCACACGTTAATGCCAATGATTCAATTAGTAAGTGAAAACCATTCCAAACGTATTCCAACAAACGTATTAAATGATGTTATTATGGATGCATTAGCTATGAATCCTACTCCGACAGTTAAAGGAAGAAGGTTAAAAGTTTTATATGCTACTCAAGTAGCTGTTAAACCGCCAAGTTTTGTTATATTTGTAAACGATCCTGAATTAATGCACTTTTCATATAAAAGATTTTTGGAAAATAAAATTAGGGATGCATTTGGATTTGAAGGCACTCCTATAAAGATTTTTGCGCGTAGACGTGGTTAGGGGGAAGACAATTGGATAAAATTGCAGTTCTAGGTGCTGGAAGTTGGGGTACAGCTTTAAGCATTGTACTATCAGATAATAATTATCATGTAAATTTATGGACTTATAAAAAAGAACAAATGGAAGAAATTAATAAGCATCATAAAAATGAACGTTATCTTCATGTACCCCTTCCAGAAAATATTGTTGCGTTTTCAAGTATAGAAAAGGCTGTCGAGGATGTAAAGGCAATAGTAATAGTTGTTCCAACAAAAGCGATAAGAGAAGTTTCGAAAGAGCTTAATAAAATTCTCAATCGACCAGTGCCAATTATTCATGCTTCTAAAGGGATTGAACCAGGTAGTCTAAAAAGAGTATCACAGATGATTGATGAAGAGTTAGAACATTATAACTACGACGATATCGTGGTATTATCCGGTCCGAGCCATGCGGAAGACGTGGCTTTAAGACATCCTACAACTGTAACCGTAGCATCCTTGAACGAAGAATATGCAAAAATTGCGCAAGATATTTTTACCAATGATGCTTTCAGAGTTTACACAAGTACAGATGTTTTAGGTGTTGAACTAGGGGGATCATTGAAAAATATTATTGCATTAGGTGCAGGAATTTCAGATGGGTTAGGTTATGGTGACAATGCTAAAGCTGCCTTAATTACAAGAGGTTTAGCTGAAATAGCAAGACTGGGAACAAAACTAGGTGCAAATCCATTAAGTTTTCTAGGACTTTCTGGTGTAGGAGATTTAATTGTAACGTGTACAAGCGTACATAGTAGGAATTGGCGTGCAGGTAATTTATTAGGGAAGGGACAACCTTTAAATGACGTCCTCGAGCAAATGGGTATGGTTGTAGAAGGTGTTAGAACAGTAAAGGCTGCGTATCGATTTGCTAAGGAAGAGAATGTTGAAATGCCGATTACAACAGGAATATATGATGTTCTCTATAATCATAAAGAACCTAAAGAAATAGTGGAGCAATTAATGACTCGTTCTAAACGAGAAGAAATGGATGATATTGCTCATTTATTATACGAACGTTATTCAAAATAACACGTAATGAAACTCCTTGCATATACTATTTTGAACTAAAAATGCAAGGAGGAAGGAATTGTGAATAATTTCCAAAAAGGAATGTTTGACAAAATACAGCAAAACTCAAATATAAATCCACAAGATATTTTAAAGGTAGCAGACTCTGTAAAAAATGCAAATTTTCAAGACGAGAAAACGGTACGTAATCTGGTACGTCATCTAGCGAAAATGGCTAATAAACCATTATCAAAGGAGAAAGAAGACCATATTGTTCAAGCTATCACTAACAATAAAATACCCAAAGACGCACAATCTTTAAATAATTTATTTAAAAAGTAACAATACTGGGCAAGTGAGGATACATTAATTCGTTTACATGCATAAAATAAACCGCACAAGCATTCAAAGATAGAGCTTGCATGGAATTTATTTAGTCAACACCGAGGTGAAGAAAGCCCCCTTCATCTCGGTTTTTATTGTTTTTTTTCATAAAGAATGAACATTCTATAGGAGAAAGTGGAAGTAAATGCCCACTGAATAAGTTTCGCTTCGTTAAAATTGCTTTTTTAATACTTAGAAATTGAACACGTATGGTATAATACGATTTGCATATAAATTTTTGGGAGTGAAAAAATTGTCGATTTCGATGCTTAAAATGTATATATCCTTTGTTGGGATGCTTTTATTATTTTTGGCTATGGGACTTATTTTTCTTAGCCGATACAAATTAAAAGGTTGGATAGCTAGAATCGTATCATTATTTGCTTATATCAGTTTAATTTTAGGCGCCTTTATTATCATTTATATTGTTTTAAGTGGTCCGACCGCATAGTCGTGGAGAAGGAGGAGGTATAATTGAAATACACCTTTAAACTAATGTTTGTTTTGTTAATTTCTATTTCTATTTTAAGTGGCTGTCTCTATCCGGAAAGTGAAAAGTCTAAAAATCAGGAAGCCTATGAGGATCAATTGGAACGTATCCAACAAGCAGTAGATGATTACCGTGAAGCAACGGATGGTTTAGTACCAATACGAACAAAAGAAAGCGATACCCCGATTTTCCAAAAATACTTGATTGATTTTAATCTATTAAAAGAAAGAGGTTTTATTTCAGAAATTCCTGGTAATGCATTTGAAAATGGCGGGAAATATCAATATGCCCTGATTACACCGGATGATCAACCAAGGGTGAAATTAATTGATCTAACAATGACAGAAACAATCCGTTCCATCAATATCCGAATCAATACATATCGTGATGAACATCTTTATCCTCCATTTGGGGAAGTAATAGCTGGTGATGTTTATTCTATAGATTATAAAAAAATTGGCCTAGAATCCACACCAACTGTGGAAAGTCCATATTCAAAGGAACAACTACCAATTGTAATGGATGTAAATGGAAAGTTATATGTGGATTATCGTATAGATTTAAATCATGCATTACAAAAGTACGAGCATAATTATAAAGAAGGGGACGATATCCGTTATATATTAGCGGAAAATACACCATTTCTCCCAGCGTATTCATTACCGTATACTATTAAAAATGATGAACCCGTATTTTTAATTAATTAATATTTAACATATTTTTTCCCTTGTAACATATATTGTTGCAAGGGTTTATTTGTTTTTAATATATTATTTTTTCTCCTTTATTAATAAGTTAAGTCATATTTTGATAGGACAACATCATAGACTTTTAATGTCATTATTCGTAGTTTATCTGAAATTCAAGGATACAAGATCGGGAGGGGATCTTTTGGAAAAGATTGATATTTTTAAAGATATTTCAAAACGGACAAATGGGGATATTTATTTAGGTATAGTTGGGGCAGTTCGAACTGGTAAATCAACTTTTATAAAGCGATTTATGGAATTAGTTGTTTTACCGAATATTGAGGATGAAGGAGAGAGAGAAAGAGCACACGACGAATTACCACAAAGTGCTGCAGGGAAAACTATTATGACGACAGAGCCAAAATTCATTCCAAATCAGGCGGTTTCAGTCAATGTGGATGAAGGATTGGACGTAAATATTCGTTTGGTAGACTGTGTTGGATATGCGGTGGAAAGTGCCAAAGGATTTGAGGATGAAGATGGTCCTAGAATGATCAACACACCATGGTATGAAGAGCCAATTCCTTTTCATGATGCTGCAGAAATTGGAACACGTAAAGTAATTCAAGAACATTCTACGATTGGTGTAGTTGTAACGACAGATGGAACGATTGGTGAAATTCCACGTGCTGATTATATAGATGCCGAAGCTAGAATCGTAGAAGAATTGAAAGAAGTGGGTAAACCATTTATTTTAGTTATTAACTCTGCAAGACCATCTAGCCAAGAAACGGAACTTCTTCGTAATCAACTAACAGAGGAATATGATATCCCTGTTTTAGCTATAAACGTGGAATCCATGTCCGAACATGATGTAAATAGTATATTGCGTGAAGCATTGTTTGAGTTTCCTGTATTAGAGGTAAACGTAAACTTACCTAGTTGGGTAATGGTTCTTAAAGAAAATCATTGGCTAAGAGAAAATTATCAAGAAGCAATTCAAAATACAGTAAAAGATATTAAGAGATTAAGAGATGTGGATTTCATCGTTGGAAACTTTGATGAGTATGATTATATTGAAAAAGCTAGTTTAGCTGGTATGGAAATGGGAGAAGGGGTAGCTGAAATTGATCTTCATGCTCCAGATCACTTATATGATGAAGTGCTGAAAGAAATTGTAGGGGAAGAGATTAGAGGAAAAGATCATTTATTAGAATTAATGCAGGATTTTGCACATGCGAAAAGGGAATATGATCAAGTAGCAGGTGCTTTACAAATGGTAAAACAAACAGGCTATGGAATTGCTGCACCAAGTTTGGAAGATATGATATTAGATGAACCTGAAATCATAAGGCAAGGGTCAAGATTTGGTGTTAGATTAAAGGCAGTAGCACCATCTATCCATATGATTAAAGTGGAAGTGGAATCAGAATTTGCCCCAATTATTGGAACAGAGAAACAGAGCGAGGAACTGGTTAGGTATTTAATGCAAGACTTTGAAGAAGATCCATTATCGATCTGGGAGTCTGATATTTTTGGAAGATCACTAAGTTCCATAGTAAGGGAAGGAATACAAGGAAAGATCTCATTAATGCCAGAAAATGCAAGGTATAAATTAAAAGATACATTGGAAAGAATTATTAACGAAGGAACAGGTAGTTTAATAGCGATTATTTTATAGCAGCTTTATTAAAAGCTGCTTTTTACTTTTTAAAAATTTTTCAAAAATTTAAAAGGAATTCCTATATAGATGTCGTATTTGTATCATTAGTAAGATTTGCTTATAATAATACTTGAGATGATCAATCGGTTTAAATTCAAAATGGTTAGTTCTTTCATTGAAAAAAGGATTCCTGATAAAAAATATTTAAGGAAATAGGCACTAATTGTTGAATTTTATGGTAATCTCAGTTATTATAAGCCTTGTCATCAATTCTCTTTGATGATCAGACGTATAAAAATGGACAAAATAGTGAACAAATGATTTTAAATAGTTATTTTGTTCTGATTTTATTTGTAAGTTTTTGGGAGGAGGTGAATGTCATGAATAAAACAGACTTAATTAATGCAGTTGCTGAAAAAAGCGAGCTTTCTAAAAAAGATGCAACTAAAGCTGTAGATGCGGTTTTTGAAGCGGTCATGGATTCACTTAAAAATGGTGAAAAAGTTCAATTAATTGGATTTGGAAATTTTGAAGTACGTGAACGTTCTGCACGTAAAGGTCGTAATCCACAAACTGGTGAAGAAATCGAAATCCCTGCAAGCAAGGTTCCGGCATTTAAACCAGGTAAAGCCCTAAAAGATGTAGTTAAATAAATACATACGGGCAAGATAAAAAGGATACGTTATTTAACGTATCCTTTTTCTTTGAGTAAGAAAGTATAAAAGTATAAAACCTTCTTACTGTACCTATGGAATCTTGCAAGTTTGGTAACCTATTACATAATAAGTTTTTGTTATAATTAAGGATGGTTTCAATATAAAATGGTAGAATAAATAAAGATTTAGGAGGATTCCTATGGATAATAATACGAAATATAATTCCGACTTTTTTGTCATAAAAGCATTGGAAGATGGCGTGAATGTAATTGGATTAACTAGAGGAACAGATACTCGCTTTCACCATTCCGAAAAACTAGATAAAGGTGAAGTGATGATTGCTCAGTTTACGGAACATACATCAGCTGTAAAAGTTAGAGGGAAAGCGCTAATCCAAACTAGTAATGGTGAAATGGAATCTGAATAAGTTTGTCAATTTACATTATAGAAAAACAACCATTTGGTTCATATAAGAATTATGCTATAATGACTAGAGCAGTTAAAGAGTGGCTAGAAAGGCTTTAGGTGATTTTTTTGACTACATCTGGCATAGATATTGAATTTATAAAGAAACAATTAAAAGATAAATTAAATCATTCATACATAAAACAGATAATAGGGAACCCCACTATTGATGAAGATAAATTGATGTTTATCTCAACACTTATCAATAGGCAATCAACCCTATCCTTTATCGAAAAGACACAATTCATTATAACTACTATGTTAGTTCAGATTGCGTTAGATACCCATGAACATGTTCCAGTAGCTTTTCATCATGATATGAACCAAGAAGAAAAAGAGGCTAATCAATTACGTGTCCTAGCTGGTGATTTTTATAGTGGTCAGTATTATTATTTACTTGCACAAATAGACCAGTTTGATTTTATTCAGACCTTATCTATTGCCATTAAAGAAATCAATGAGAACAAGATGAACCTATATTATCTAGATGATAACCTTTTAGAAAAAAGTGTTTCGATTATAAAAAAAATAGATACTCTACTGCTTTCTTACGTTGCTAAGTATTTTAATGACTCATCTTTAAATGATTTAGCTAATGAATGGTTACTAATTAAAAGATTAATTCATGAAAGAAATATGTTTAATAATAATGAACATTCTGTCTTTATCAGCAAATTTGTAGATAGTAATCCTTCATTCCTCCATCAACTGAAATTATTGATTGAGGAAAAAATCTTAACTCTTAAGCAGCAGTTATCAGTGGACTTCAGAGATAATCTTCATGATAAGGAAATAGTGACTTATATAGATAAACAAATAAACTCAAAGTTGTTAAACTATAAAACCTCCATTGTGGAAGAGGGATAAATATGGAAGAACAATCTAAAGAAGAACGTGTTCATCACGTATTTGAAAAAATTTATAAAAATTATGACTCGATGAACTCGATTATTTCTTTTCAACGTCATAAAGCATGGAGAAAAGATGTTATGAAAAGAATGAAGGTTAAAAATAAATCCAGTGCTTTAGATGTTTGTTGCGGTACTGGAGATTGGTCTATTTCTTTAGCTAAGGCAGTTGGCAAGAATGGATCTGTTGTTGGTTTGGATTTCAGTAAAAATATGTTATCTATTGCGGAAAAGAAAAAAGAAGAGAAAAATTTGAAACATCTTAAGCTAATACATGGGAACGCGATGGAATTGCCTTTTGAAGATAATTCATTTGATTATGTAACAATTGGGTTTGGTCTTAGAAACGTTCCTGATTATATGACGGTTTTAAAAGAAATGTATCGTGTAGTTAAACCCGGTGGAAAAGTGGTATGCTTAGAGACGTCACAACCTACCACAATCGGTATTAAACAATTATACTTTTTCTATTTTCGTTTTATTATGCCTTTGTTTGGTAGACTTTTTGCCAAAAGCTACGATGAATACGCTTGGTTAAATGAATCAACAAGGTCTTTTCCAAATAAAGAAAAATTAAAACAAATGTTTAAAGAAGCTGGATTCTCCAAAGTAAAGGTAAAAAGTTATACGTTTGGAGTCGCCGCGATGCATATGGGGTTTAAAAAATAGAAACAATCTGTACACATTAGATGTGTAATTATAAAGGTGAAGCACATGAAACTTCCAAAAACATATGGATATTTAAAAAAAGATTTAGATTTTATTGAAACATCTTTACACCAAACAATTCAAGCTAATCATCCAATTTTACGTAATGCTTCAACGGAATTATTAAATGCTGGAGGAAAAAGGATTCGTCCAGTGTTTGTACTTTTATCGGGGCAATTAGGTGAATTTGATATTGAAAAAATAAAAAAAGTTGCGGTTTCATTAGAATTAATACATATGGCAACCCTAGTTCATGATGATGTGATTGATGAAGCGGAATTAAGACGTGGGAAACCAACCATAAAAAAAAGATTTGGAAATCGAGTTGCTATGTATACTGGGGATTATATATTAGCAAGGGCATTAGAGGAAATTACTTCCCTTAAAAATCCTAATGTTCATCGTATTTTATCTAAGACAATTGTTGAAGTATGCATTGGTGAAATTGAACAAATGAAAGATCGATTCAACTGGAACCAAGATTTGAAAAATTATCTAAGAAGAATCAAAAGAAAAACTGCTTTATTAATAGCAACTAGTTGTCAACTAGGTGGAGTTGTTTCGGGACTATCAGACAAAGAATCCAGGAAAATGTTTCAATATGGATATTACATTGGAATGTCGTATCAAATTATTGATGATATATTAGATTTCACCTCTACCTCGAAGGTTCTCGGGAAACCTGCAGGTAATGATTTATTGCAAGGAAACATTACACTGCCAATTCTATATGGTATGCAAAATGAAGATTTTAATAGGTTATTGAAACGTACTTTCCATAATCCGGAAAATGTCTCCAAAAAAGAAATGAATGAAATCATTAATAAATTACAATCCGTTGGCGCCATTGAAAAATCCTATGAATTAAGTGAACTTTACTTAAAAAAGGCACTTCATACATTGAAAAGTCTACCAGATAAAAAGGCTAGAAAAACTTTAGAAGATATAGCAAAATATATCGGTAAGAGACGCTCATAAAGAAGACTTCCATCAGTGGGGGTTTTCCTTCATTTCTATTGATGGTTAGTCGCACTTATCGGACCTTTACGGACAGTTGATCTCCCACCTACCTTCTTTGTCACCCCAAAAGTTTGAGGTGGGAGTCTTACTGCCCGTTTAGGTGGGATAAAATATGTTGTTATTTTCTAATAAATTTGATAAGATTTACTAGGCAGGTAGGAAAGTGAAAAATCTTTCCCGTCTGTATAAGTGCAACTAAGGCATTCGCCTTAGCGAATGCCAAGTTTTTTTATCAAGTCTAGTATAATACATATAGGGGTGTAGATTTATGGAGAAAACTTTTTTAATGGTTAAGCCAGATGGGGTACAGAGAAACTTAATTGGAGAGATTGTAAGCCGTTTCGAATCAAAGGGTTATAAACTTGCGGGTGCTAAATTGATGTCTATTTCTCAAGAACTAGCTGAACAGCATTATGGAGAGCATAAAGAAAAGCCCTTCTTTGGAGAGTTGGTAGAATTCATCATTTCCGGACCGGTGTTCGCAATGGTTTGGGAAGGTGAAAATGTAATAAGTACGGCTCGAAATATGATGGGGAAAACAAATCCTTCTGAAGCTTCTCCTGGAACAGTAAGAGGAGATTATGGATTAACTGTTGGGAAAAATGTGATACACGGTTCTGACTCACCAGAAAGTGCAGAACGTGAAATCAACCTATTTTTCAACCAAGATGAAATACTATCTTATGAGAAACAAGATAGTTCTTGGATATATTAGTTTAGTATACCTCCGTTTGATGTGACGGAGGTTTTTTAGTAGGAAAGTATAGGGAGTGGTTCATTGATGATAGAGGAAGACTATTATCAATTTATAAATCAAATACATAGCAAATTAGGGATTAACCTTCATTTATACAAAGAAGCGCAAATGAGAAGGCGTATCACAACACTAAGAAATAAACGTGGTTTTACTAGTTTTAAAAGTTATTATAATGAATTAATAACAAATGGCGAATTACTAAATGAATTTATTGATCGATTAACAATAAACGTTTCAGAATTCTATCGTAATCCAAAAAGATGGGAAGTATTAAAAAATATAATATTTCCCCTATTATTAAAAAATAATCAGTCGTTATCTATTTGGAGTGCAGCTTGTTCCACAGGCGAAGAAGCCTATAGTTTGGCTATTTTATTACGCGAGTATTTTCCTAATATAAGAGTTAGAATTCTAGCAACGGATATCGATGAGAATGTATTACAACGTGCAAAGGATGGTATTTATCCAAAACAGGCTTTAAAAGACCTTCCTCAACCACTAGTAAAAAAATATTTTACAGAAAAAAATCAACTGTTTTATATTGATCCGTCATTAAAAAAAGATATTACATATAAAAAACATAATCTATTAGCAGATCCCTATCCTAAAAATATGGATTTCATTGTCTGCCGAAACGTTGTGATATATTTTACGGATGAAGCTAAGGATATGATTTATAAAGGTTTTGGAAAAAGCCTTAAACCAAACGGAGTTCTATTTGTCGGAAGTACAGAACAAATTTTTAATCCTGACCAATATAACTTTAAATTAATAGATACGTTCTTTTATCAGAAAATTTAATTTTTGTTAGTTTAACATTTCAGCTATTAAAAGTTAATTTATTTCTAAAATTTTTATCACAAATAATAGAATATATGCTATAGTAGTTAGAAAATATTTAGCATTCTAATAATATGCGTGGAAAAGGAGAATGTAAGTTGCGTTATTTAACAGCAGGAGAGTCTCATGGAAAACAATTAACAACTATAATAGAAGGTTTACCGGCACAAATGCCCATTACAAAAGAGGTTATTAATGAATCATTACTACGTAGACAAGGTGGTCATGGAAGAGGGAAAAGACAACAAATCGAAAAAGATTTAGTTAATATTACTGGCGGGGTTCGTCATGGATACACTTTAGGTTCCCCTATATCACTTGTTATTAGTAATGATGATTTTAAACATTGGACGAATATTATGGGGGAAGATCCTATTTCTGATGATGTAGAAGTAAGAAGGATTGTATCTAAACCAAGACCTGGTCATGCTGATTTAAACGGTGCATTAAAATATGGGCATCGTGACATGCGAAACGTATTAGAACGTTCTTCTGCCAGAGAAACGGCTGCTCGTGTTGCTGCTGGAGCTGTTGCTAAAACATTGCTTAAACAACTTGGAATTGAAGTTGTTGGCTATGTCAAAGAAATAGCTGGAATTCGTGCTAAAGATATGGATTCCTTATCGATTGAAGAGAGGAAATCTATTTCTTCGGAGTCCCCAGTAATGGTACTTGATAAAGATGTCGAAAAAGAAATGATGGATAAAATCGATGAAACTAAAAAAATTGGAGATTCGATTGGTGGCATCTGTGAAGTTTATGTCGAAGGAATGCCTGCAGGAATAGGCTCCTATGTACACTACGATCGCAAACTAGATGCAAGGATAGCTGGTTCTGTGATGAGTATCAATGCTTTTAAAGGCGTTGAATTTGGAATTGGGTTTGAAGCAGCAAGAAAAAATGGTAGTGAAGTTCATGATGAAATTGCTTGGAGTGAAGACAAAGGTTACTACCGTACAACGAATCGATTAGGTGGTTTTGAGGGTGGCATGACTTCTGGAATGCCGATTGTAGTTCGGGGAGTGATGAAACCTATCCCAACTCTCATGTTAAAACCTCTACAAAGTGTTGATATTGAAACGAAAGAACCATTTAAAGCAACTGTTGAAAGATCGGACGCTTGTGCAGTACCGGCAGCTTCAGTAGTTATGGAACATATTGTGGCATTTGAACTTGCTAAAGCGATAACGGAGCAATTTCCTAATGATCAATTCTCAAAACTTAAAAAGGCTATAGATGAATATCGTGAAGAAATAAGGTGCTTTTAATGGAAAAGCTTGAAGTTAAGTCCAGTACACATGAATATAAAATAATGATTGGTGAGGGTATTAGATATACCCTTCATCAATATTTAACAAAAAAATATTCATCTATCTTAATTATCACAGATGATAAGGTAGCTAAATTACACCTTGATGCGGTTAAAGAAAGTCTAGCGAATGAGAAGGTTTATGTATCCATCATTCCGGCTGGTGAACAATCAAAGAACATAGATGTCTTTTATCAGTTACATACGGATGCTATTCAATATGGATTAGATCGTCAATCCCTTGTAATTGCTTTAGGTGGGGGAGTTGTAGGAGACTTAGCTGGATTTGTGGCTGCTACATATATGCGTGGTATAGATTTTATCCAAGTTCCTACTACCATTCTAGCACATGATAGTAGTGTGGGCGGAAAAGTAGCTATTAATCATGAACTCGGCAAGAACATGATTGGTAACTTTAATTCCCCAGTAGCTGTTATTTACGATGTGGAAACATTATCAACACTAAGTGATATAGAAATACGTTCCGGATATGCTGAATTAGTTAAAGAAGCTCTAATTTCTAACGAGTCTACTTTTAATCAATTAATGAATATACGATTAAACGAAATTTCAAAAGATGAATTAAAGAAACATTTATCATTTGGTATTAAAGTAAAGGCGAAAATTGTGGAAGAAGATGAAAATGAGTCGGGTGTGAGAAAATATTTAAACTTAGGTCATACATTAGGTCATGCAATTGAAGCAGAATTGAGTTATGGAAAATTAACTCATGGAGAAGCAGTTGCAATAGGCTTGTTGTTTGCACTATATGTAAGCAATAAAGAGTTTGAGGTTGATTTACCTCTTGAATCCTTACTTACTTGGTTTAAAAACAATGATTATCCACTTGATATAAGGGAATGTACCAGTAAAAAATTAGTCGAACGAATGAAATCGGATAAAAAAGCTACGAATAAAAAAATACAAATGGTCTTATTGGAGAAAGTCGGTAAACCAACTGTGAAAGATTTTGATGATGAAGTAATTGATTCATACTTACAATCGTTTATGGAAAAGGTGATAAGATGACGCGGGGGATACGTGGGGCAACTACAGCGCTTGCTAATGATGAAAAGGAAATTTTAGATGTCACAAAAAACTTACTAGAAGAAATGATAGAGGAAAATAGGGTACAAGCACATGATGTATCCCATGTGTTTATTTCTGTCACTAAAGATTTAACGGCTACTTTCCCCGCAAAAGTATTAAGGACTATTGAAGGGTGGAAATATGTTCCGGTCATGTGTATGGCAGAAATCGATGTACCTAACAGTCTTGAAAGATGCATTCGGATCATGATGGTAACCAATACAACGACACCGCAGGAAGAAATCCATCATATTTATCATAATGAAGCAGTAAAACTAAGACCAGATTTAATTAAGGGTGAATAAGTTTGAATCAAACAATTTTAATTGCGGGATTAGGTCTAATTGGAGGCTCTCTTGCAATCAATATATCAAAAACAAACGAAAATCATGTTATAGGATTTGATGTAAAAGAGGATAGCTTAGAATTTGCATTACATAATGGAATGATTCATGAGGCTAGTACAAATTTCAGTGAAGCAGCCCAACATGCAGATATTATTATCCTTGCCGCTCCTATATCAGAAACTATTAGATTACTAAAGGAACTAGATACAATTTCTTTAACGAAAGAAGTAATTGTGACTGATACATCATCCGTTAAGGGATCTATCATAGAGTCTGCGAAACAAATACAAAATGAGAAGGTTGTATTTATAGGTGGGCATCCTATGGCCGGTTCTCATAAAAAAGGGGTGGAAGCAGCGAAGGAACATTTGTTTGAAAACGCAATTTATGTTCTTACTCCATCTATACGCAGTAAAGAAGCACATGTAAAGACTCTGAAAGAAATTTTAAAACAAACAAAATGTCAATTTGTTGTACTTAATTCAGACGAACATGACGAAATGACTGGGGTTGTCTCTCATTTTCCACATTTAATTGCTTCATCACTCGTTCATCAAGCAAGAAAATGGCAAGAAACTCACTCTTTTTTACCGAATCTTGCAGCGGGGGGATTCCGTGATATTACTAGGATTGCTTCCAGTAATCCAGAGTTATGGCAGGATATTTTTTATCATAATCGCAAGAAGCTTTTAAAATTATTAGAAGGCTGGATACAAGAGATGACAGATATAAAATCTCTTGTTGAAAATAATGAAAAACAAGAAATGATTACATATTTAACGAATGCCAAAAATTATCGAGATGGATTGCCTGTTAAGGATAAGGGAGCGATTCCAGGTTTTTATGATATTTATGTTGATATTGCCGATAAACCAGGTGCTATTGCATCAATAGTATTACTGTTAGCAAATATGAAGATAAGTATTAAAAACATTGAAATTTTAGAGATTAGGGAAGGTATAACTGGAGCATTACGTTTAAGCTTCTATACAAAAGAAACACAACAAAATAGCCTAAATATTTTAGCGAATCATGGATACGAAGCAACGATTCAAGAATAAGTAAGGGAAGTGAAAAGAAACATGGTAGAAGTAACACTAGCACCTTGTAATCATTCTTTATCTGGAGAGATAAAAGTACCTGGTGACAAGTCCATTTCACATCGTGCGATTATTTTAGGTTCCTTAGCCAATGGTGTAACTAAAATCACTAACTTTTTAGATGGCGAAGATTGTTTGCGTACGATTCATGCTTTTCAATCTATGGGTGTTCCGATTACGCAAGAGGGATCCACTGTTACGATTCATGGTAAAGGCTTTTCTGCGTTAGAGGAACCAAAAGAGCCTTTATATTTTGGTAATTCAGGGACAACAACAAGATTAATGCTTGGAATACTATCAGGATTAAACCTATTTACTACCATTTATGGAGACGAGTCTCTTACAAAGCGCCCAATGGATCGGGTTGTAAACCCACTTCGCGAAATGGATGCAACGATTGATGGAAGAAATGATGGTAAGCTTTTACCACTTTCTATTCGGGGAAAAAAGCTTAGAGGAATCGAATATACATTACCTGTAAAAAGCGCACAAGTAAAATCCGCTGTATTATTAGCAGGTTTATTCGCAGAGGGTAAAACGAAAGTAATTGAAAAAATTGGAACGAGAGATCATACAGAAAATATGCTCGAAGCATTTGGAGCAGATATTACTAGAAATGGTTTATCTACAACGGTAACGAGTAATAACGAACTAATTGCTTCAGATGTACAAGTGCCAGGCGATATTTCATCTGCAGCTTTTTTCCTTGTAGCAGGTGCCATTGTTCCAGGCAGCGAAATTACCTTAAAAAATGTAGGATTGAATGAAACTAGAACAGGGATTATTGATGTTTTATTAAAAATGGGCGCAGACCTTGAAATTAAAAATAAACGATTCGTTAGTGGGGAATGGATTGGGGATATTACAATCCGCCATTCAGAACTTAATGGAATAACGATTGACGGGGAGATTATTCCTAGATTAATTGATGAGATTCCAATTATTGCCTTATTAGCTTCACAAGCTAATGGGGAGACAGTCATTAAAGATGCGGAAGAATTAAGGGTAAAGGAAACAGACAGAATTGCGGCAGTAGTTGATGTTTTATCTACTTTAGGCGCAAACATTCAAGGAACAGAAGACGGTATAATTATCAAAGGAAAAACCCCATTAAAAGGTGGAAAAGTATTATCATATCACGACCATAGAATAGCTATGATGAGCGCAATCGCTTCACTAGTTGCAAACGATCATGTTACAATAGATGATGCATCATCCATATCTATCTCATACCCAAGTTTCTTTGATCATTTGAATTCCTTAATATAGAATTAAAAAAGAGCTTACCTTTTTGTAGGCTCTTTTTCCTTTTAGAATAAAATTTTCATATTATGTTAGAATCTAGCTGAGACAAAGCGTGTTAATTAAAATATAATATACCTATAGATCGTCTTATAAGTTTTACTTAATCAAATGAAAGGATGAGTGTACAAATGGACACCATACTTGAAGCATATCAATTATTGGAGAATAATCAAGCCGAAAAAGCAATACAATTATTAAAACAGTATGAGTCAAAAGCAAGTGATGACGAAAAATTTACGATTGCACAAATGTATATGCAAATAGGTTTTTTACAAGAAGCGAGCACGATTTTACATAAATTACTGCAAAAATATCCTACCGAAAGTGAAATATTAATTACACTTGCAGAGATTTATATTGAAATAGAAGAAGACGAACAAGCTATGGAGTTACTGAATCAAGTCAACGAAGGGGATACTGCTTATACCCAAGCTCTAATCCAATTAGCAGATTTATATCAAGCACAAGGGTTATTTGAGGTAGCTGAGCAGAAGTTATTAAAAGCAAAACAATTAGAACCTAACGAGGAAATTATTGACTTTGCATTAGGGGAATTATACTTTTCAATCGGAGAGTATAAAAAGGCGATTTTATACTACGAAAAAGTAAAAGTGGAGGAAGTGGGAAACATTTCTCTTTTAAGCCGATTGGGAGAAGCAAATGCGGCGATTGGCGAATACGAAAAAGCTTTAACCTACTATCAGGACAATGATCAAAAAGATCCTGATTATCTTTATCGTTATGGAATTATTGCATATCAAGCAGACAGAGTGGATATTGCTATAAAGGCTTGGGAAAAAGTCGTTGAGCTTGATCCGTATTATCACACAGTATACCAACATTTAGCACAGGCGTATGAAGATGAGGGGAGATTAGATGAAGCAGTTCATACGGCCCAAAAAGGTCTGCAATTTGATGAATTTAATAAAGAATTATTTTTTATAACAGCAATGGTTGCCAATAAACTAAATAATACAAAAGAAGTGGAAACATATTTAAGAGAGGCAATTGCGTTAGATCCAGATTATAAACAAGCCGTATTATCCTTGGTGGATCATTACAAAAACTTGGATGAACATGAGAAAATTATTGATTTGCTTAATGAAATAAAAAGAACTGGAGCAGTGGATTCCTTGTATGACTGGGAATTAGCCCGAGCAAATAATGAAATAGAATCATTTGATAATGCATTAAAACACTATAATGAAGCATATAATGGTTTAAATCAAGATAGTGACTTCTTGAAAGAATATGGCTATTTTCTAACGGAAGAAGGGAGGATAGAACAAGCAATACCAGTATTAAAATCATACCTTTCCATCGTACCTTTAGATGCTGAAATGGAAGAATTTCTTTATCGTTTGAAACAAACAAGTGAAGACGATATATAATGGATTAAAGGAGGGAACTAAATGAATACTCCTATCTCTCGCCAAGACAAAAAAAGTTTTATTCAGTGGTTTTTAAAAAATTATCAATTAAAGAAAAGAGAGAGCGTTTGGATATTGAATTATATTCTTAACCATCAACAAGTCTTAAACAAAGTGCATTTTGTTAGAGATGTAAAGTTTTGTCCTAGAGGTATAGTGATAACGAGTCAATGTTCTTCTGAGGTTCCTTTTCGATTTTATAAAGATCACATAGTTACGACAGATGCTGAAAAGTCATTTCATGATATTCGTATGAATCAAGACGAGGATTTATATATTCAACTAAACTTTAGTAAGTCCCATCAGCATGCTTACTATGCTTCTGTCATAGAAGAGAATCCATTCGTACCAGATGATTATTTTGTTACAAAAAAAGATAGATTATTGGCTAAAAAGTTATTAGATAAAACCGTTTTTAATTATAAAAAGAAAATACTTCAACAAGAAATTGATAATGCTCTAGATGAATTGGATCAAGAGAAGTTTATTAAACTATCGAAGGAATTAAATGAATTAGAGAAAATGTTTAATCAACCCAGATTGCAAAAGCAATAAGGTTGATTTTTTTTTGTTTTAAGATAAGATGTATATTGAAATTTCAAATAGATGCGTGTTCAGAAAGGAGGATGTATGGTGAAATGGAGAAAGAATGACATGGAGCAATATGTTGAAGCAAAAGAATACATAGATACGGTAATCATCCCATTAATTCCATTTCAAATGGCTAAGGATCAAGAACTATCAAAAGATTCATTTCAAAATGAGGCTCTTGCTCTTTTTCTAACAGAAATGGAAAAGGAACTCTCAGGTAGGCTTTTATTAACTCCTAATTATCACTATATAAAAGCAAGTGATTTAGAACTGGAAAAAGACCGCTTGAATTTATGGGTGGCGAATGTCCAGGAACAGCCCTTTAAACATATATTTTTCATTACATTTGATTCGCAATGGAAAAAAGTTGAAAAAGATTTAGAGGGTACTTTAATATGGTTACCAGGGTTTCCGACTTCAGACTTAATATCTAAGGAAGTACAACAAATGGTTCGTGGGCAGGTTTCAGAAATAAGTGAACTAATTCGTTCGTATTGGTAAATGAATAGTGTGTGTTCAAAAAGGATCGAGTCGGTAAAAACACAACATCTTTGGACTCCAATTATTCGTCATTGCAACGCTGCCCTACATAGGAGTATGAGAGTTTTTGTAAGAAATTCGAAGTATCATTTTTACCGCCTTTCTTGAACTATCTCTAATAAAAAAATTGCAAATTCCTGAAAATAGGTTCTTTTCAGTACAAATTAAGTAATAACTTTAGGTTATTTATTGACCGAATAATTAGATTGCGCTATCATTGGTATTGTCCTAGTAATCTGTTTATTAAATTTAGTCTGTGATAATGGAAAAGAGGGGGGAAATTCGTGAGTGACAAAAAACAACAAGTATCCCGAAGACAGTTTCTAAATTATACGCTTACAGGTGTAGGGGGGTTTATGGCAGCAGGTTTATTGGTATCTCCGCTTCGAATGGCAATCGATCCTGTGCTGAAGGAATCTACTTCTGGTGACTTAGTCAATGTCGGTATATCTGTTGACGACATTACAAGCGAACCACAACGTGTGGATTGGACAATTACACAGGTAGATGGTTGGTATGAATCTGAGCCTAGTCGTTCTGCGTGGGTATATAAAGACGATAATGGAGATATAGTGGCTTTATCCCCGATTTGTACTCATCTCGGTTGTGTTGTTTCTTGGGAAGGTAGTGAACAATATCCAAACCAATTCTATTGCCCATGTCATGATGGTCGATATGAAAAAGATGGGACAAACATACCTGGTACACCACCAACTGCACCATTAGCTATTTATGAGCAAGAAATAAGAGATGGGATTTTATTTTTAGGTAACACAATATCAAGAAAGGGGGCGTAATGGTTTATGCTTCAAAAAATGTATGATTGGATCGATGAACGTATAGATATTACGCCTATTTGGCGTGATATTGCTGACCACGAAGTACCTGAACATGTTAATCCAGCGCATCATTTTTCAGCATTTGTTTATTGTTTTGGCGGATTGACATTTTTTGTAGTCGTTATTCAAATCCTATCTGGAATGTTTTTAACGATGTATTATGTTCCGGATATTGAAAACGCTTGGAAATCTGTATACTACTTACAGACAGAGGTAGCACATGGCCAAATTGTTCGTGGAATGCACCATTGGGGCGCAAGTGTTGTTATTGTAATGTTACTATTACATACGTTGCGAGTGTTTTTCCAAGGTGCGTATAAGAAACCTCGTGAATTAAACTGGATTGTTGGGGTTTTAATATTCTTTGTTATGTTAGGCCTAGGATTTACTGGATACCTATTACCATGGGATAACAAAGCATATTTTGCAACTCAAGTAGGTTTAGAAATTGCTGAACAAGTTCCATTAATCGGGACACAATTAAAAACATTGTTAGCAGGGGATGCATCTATTGTTGGGGCACAGACATTAACTCGATTCTTTGCTATCCATGTATTTTTCTTGCCAGCAGCATTATTCGGACTTCTGGCTGCACACTTTATCTTAATCCGTAGACAAGGTATTTCTGGACCACTATAAAAAGGAGGGGAAAAGCATGCATAGGGGTAAAGGTATGAAATTTGTTGGAGACTCTCGTATCTCCTCGGAAAAAACATCGCAGATACCAAAAGATTATTCTGAATATCCTGGTAGAACCGAAGCATTTTGGCCCAACTTTTTATTAAAAGAATGGTTAGTAGGTGCAGTATTCTTAGTAGGATTTCTTTGTTTAACATTAGCACATCCATCACCATTAGAAGGAATGGCAGATCCAACTGACGCTGCATACATACCGCTACCAGACTGGTATTTCTTATTCTTATATGAACTTTTAAAATATGAATTTGCTAGTGGAGATTGGGTATTATTAGGTATTCTTGGAATTCCTGGTATTGTTTTTGGGTCATTATTACTTGCTCCATTTTTGGACAATGGGCCGGGACGCAGGCCGCATCAACGTCCTATTGCAGTGGGAATGATGATACTAGCATTGATAGGAACTATTTGGTTAACATACACATCTGCTTCTCACGTAGATTGGGAAGCAAGAGCTGAAGCAAATAAACCAGTTCCTCAATCTTCTGTCACAATTGACACGGATCATCCTGGGTATGCTGTTTATGAAAACAGCTGTATGACTTGTCATGGTGGCGAATTAGAAGGTGGACCAGCAGCACCGACTCTAGTTGGTACTGAACATTCTGCAGAGGAAATTGCCGATATCGCAGTTAATGGTACTGGATCAATGCCTGCAGGAATATTTACTGGTTCAGATGAAGAGTTAGAACAATTAGCCGATTTCATTGTTACAGTTAACGAATCAGCTGAATAATTAAACGATAAATAAGAAGCACCTTCACTGAGTAGGAAGGTGCTTCTTATTTAGTAAATAGGAACGTGTGAAACTTTCTCTCTGTATAGGTGCAACTAATGCAATCACTAAACTGTAATAGCGAATGCCACGTTTTCTAAACATAACGATAGGACTTAGTAAAGTAACACTTTATCAATAAAGGAATGATGAGAAAATGTTAAAAATGATATTACTTGACAAACGTTTTCTAATTGGATTATTTTTCGTAAACTTATTAGGGACTATTTATGGGTACTATTGGTACAAAGATCAATTAGCAATCACCCCACCAATTTTCTTACCATTTGTTCCAGATAGTCCAACAGCTAGTTTATTTTTCACCATTTTTTTAATTGCTTTTATCTTCCATAAACATTTACCCTATATTGAGGCTTTAGCAATTACAACTTTATTCAAATATGGCATTTGGGCAGTAGTGATGAATATTTTCACCCTAGTAATAGAGGGTTATTTACATTGGACAGGTTATATGTTAATTATCTCCCATTTAGGTATGGCCATTCAGGGATTGCTATATGCGCCATTTTATACAATAAAGTTAAAGCATATCGCAGTAGCAGCAATATTTGTTTTACATAATGATATCATCGACTATGTATTCGGAATGATGCCAAACTATTCATCTTTACATAATTATATGGATGGTATAGGTTATTTTACTTTTTGGTTAAGTATTATTTCCATTTTGATTGCTTATGGATTAACTGTTAAAAATAATTAGAAAACGTGGGATTCGCTAATAGGTTCGACAAATGGCTTAATGGCAATTATGTAGGATAAGAACGTTTATTCTTTGTTGCATATCTAGAAGATAGTTAGTTATATAATAGAACTCCATAACATACATTGAATTAAGACGTATGTGGGGTGATCTCTATGGATAATAAAAAAGTGCATCGTGTGTTAACGTTTACATTGCTCATAGGGATAATCGTATTTCAACTAGGAAATCATACAGTAGAAGCAAGTTCCATTCGTGCAAGTTTCTTCTCGATTAATATATTTGAGTGGAGTCCGATTATATGGGCGGTAGTTATTGTTGCTGGAAGTATTGGGATTACATTATCTTATGTAAGTTGGAGAAAATATAAGGGTGAAAAAAAGCATAATAAAAAAGATCGTCATAATAATTGACTAAATTTATTAATTTGACTAAAATTGACCTTAAGAAAGATAGAAATTTTTAATGGAGGAATGAAGATGGCAGGGTATATCATTTACATCGCTCTTTTACTCATAATTCCCTTATGGGCACAGTCAAAAGTTAAGAATGCCTACAGAATATACTCCAAAAAACCGACGTCTTCGCATATGTCCGGAGCAGAAGTAGCAAGGAAAATATTAGACGATAACGGTTTGTATCATGTAAGCATTGAAGAAACAAGAGGAGTTTTATCGGATCATTATGACCCACGTAAAAAAGTTGTAAGACTTTCTACTGACAACTATCATGGTCATTCAATGGCTTCATCAGCAGTCGCTGCGCACGAAGTTGGTCATGCCATTCAAGATGAACAAGAATATGCTTTCTTGAGGTTTAGAAGTGCTTTAGTACCTGTGGCAAATATTGGGTCAAATTTATCATTTTTCTTTATATTTGCTGGTTTAATTTTTGGTGCAATGAATTGGCTTCTTTTAGGTATTATCTTTATGTCAGCTGCTGTACTGTTTCAACTGGTTACTTTACCTGTTGAATTCGATGCTTCAAACAGAGCGATGTCCCAACTTGTTTCCTCGGGTATTATCCGGAATAATGAGGAAAGGGAAACGAAAAAAGTTCTCAATGCTGCTGCTATGACATATGTTGCTGCTGCTTTAACAGCTGTAGCAGAGTTAGTAAGGTTTATTTTAATATTTGTAGCTGCAAATGATGATTAAAAAAGGATGGTGCTTACCATCCTTTTTTCGTATTATTCTGTTAGAGGATTTTTATTTTCATCTAACGTAAATCCTTCTCCTAATACATCGTGTACGGTTGTAACCGCAACAAATGCGTGTGGGTCTACGTTTCGAATAATACTTTTTAGACGAACAATTTCGTTTCTTCCTACAATACAGTATAGAACATCGCGTTTTATACCAGAATAGCTTCCACGTCCATCCAAAACAGTGACTCCTCGATCCATTTTCTTTTTTATTAATTCTGCGATTTCATCACTGTGATCGGAGATGATTGTCGCCCCTTTTGCAGAATAAGCACCTTCCTGTAAAAAATCAATTACTCTTGCAGCGACATATACTGCTACTAACGTATACATTCCTTCACTTAATTCTAGAATGACAAAAATAGAGGTTGTAATAACTACTAAGTCAAAGAGAAACATCGTTCGTCCCATTGACCATCCAACATTTTTATTGACGATACGTGCGATAATGTCTACACCACCGGTTGTTCCGCCATATCTAAATATAATTCCTAATCCAATTCCGATAAATACTCCGGCAAATAAAGCAACTAGGAACATGTCATGCTCTAAATGAATGACAAATGGTTTAATTTGAAATAAACGTAAAAACAAGGAAACTGCAAAGGTACCTATAATCGTATAAATAAATGTATTCCTACCTAAAAATTTCCAACCAATAAAAAATACAGGTATATTCAAAATGATATTTGTTATAGCTGGATCGATTCCCCATAAAAAATAAAGCAACAATGTAATACCTGTAAATCCACCTTCCCCTAAATTATGTTGCATATTAAAATGAACGATACCAAATGAAAAAATAGCAGCACCCAAAAGAATAAATAAAATATTTTTAATCCTTAAACCAAATATACTCATTTAAAATTCCTCCTGTTAATCTTTAAGCCGTTTATCGTGTCTCCATAGGATGTAGAATAAATAAATAATGATGGCAACCATCAAGTCTTTAGGTTCCCTAAACATGTAAGGAAGAAATTTCTTCCTTAAATTTTTCACTTTATTATTAGTATAGACAAATTTAGCTTCTATGTAACATTTTTATAGAAGTATATGATTTGTCAAATCGCCCTCAATTCGCTAACATTAAAGAGATATCTTAAATAAAGGTAAGTGAAATAGAGAAACCAATTTACAATACAAAAAGAAATTGAGGTAAATGCCTTCGTTACACATATGCAGACGGGAAAGATTATAACGACCTATCTAAAGTATTTGATTTAGCAATTACGAAGTTTAAAACAAAAGATATGATCGATGGATACCTATAGACTAATATGATTTGGAGGAATTAACGATGATTAACATTATAATTGCAGGACCACGTGGGAAAATGGGATCTGAGGCAGTAAGAATGGTTACAAATGAAGAAAATTTCCGTCTTGTTGCATGCTTAGACAATAAGAATAATGGAAAAAAATTAATGGACCTAACGCAATTCCCTAATCTGGATGTACCAATTTTTGAAGATATTGATGAGTGTTTTGATTCAGTAGAAGCAGATGTTCTAGTTGATTTAACTATACCAGAGGTAGGATACGTACATACTAAAAAAGCAATTGAACACAATATTAGACCGGTTATTGGGACTACAGGATTTTCTCAAGAGCAAATTACGGAACTCAAAGAATTAACTAAAAATAAAAACCTAGGTGGAATTATTGCGCCAAACTTCGCCATCGGTGCTGTACTAATGATGAAATTTTCGCAAATGGCAGCAAAATATATGCCAGATGTAGAAATTATCGAAAAGCATCACGATAATAAATTAGATGCTCCATCTGGAACAGCTGTGAAAACGGCTGAGATGATTAGAGAAACGAGAGAGTTAAAATCTCAAGGTCATCCGGATGAAAAAGAAACATTGAATGGTGCACGTGGGGCAGAAATGGGTGGCATGAGGATTCACAGTGTTAGATTACCTGGGCTTGTTGCACATCAAGAAGTTATTTTTGGTGGGGATGGACAATTACTTTCCATTAAACATGACTCATTTAATCGTGCTTCTTTTATGGATGGAGTTAAATTTTCTGTGGAAAAAGTTTTTGAACTCAATGAGCTCGTTTATGGGTTGGAAAATGTTATTTAAGTGAGAGTTCAAAAGGAGAATGAGGAGGACCGAGGTTCGAGGCGGCGTAGCATTTGAGTACCGGAACGTGTTCAGTAAATACGTAAGAAACGTATTTGCGCAGGACGTGTGCGATCTTAGTAGAAGTTCCTAGAAACGTCGAAGTGTCATATTCACCGGACTTTTTGAACAACTTCTTTAATTGGAATTAAAAAAACAAAGGAAGAGAGAAAAATATGAAAATAGGAATTACATGCTACCCCACAGTCGGTGGTTCAGGAGTGATCGCTACCGAACTTGGAAAAATGCTTGCGGAAAAAGGCAATGAAATTCACTTTATCACATCAAGTCTTCCTTTTCGTTTAGATAAAGTTTACCCTAATATCTTTTATCATGAAGTGGAAATGGGACATTATCCTGTTTTTCAATATCCACCGTATGACTTAGCTTTGGCGACTAAAATGGCAGATGTGATTGATCAGGAAAAGTTAGATGTCTTACACGTACACTATGCTGTCCCACATGCTATTTGTGCCATTTTAGCAAAAGAGATGGCAGAGCACGATGTGAAAATTGTAACAACACTTCATGGAACGGACATTACGGTATTAGGAGTAGATAATACCTTTAAGAAAATGATTAAATATGGGATTGAACAATCGGATGCTGTAACAGCCGTTTCCAATAATCTAGTAGAACAAACAAAAGACATGCTTAAAACGACTAAAGATATTTCCGTTATTTATAATTTTATAAATGAACAAGAATATTACCGTAAGGACAATAAAATGCTGAAGAGGGAATTTGGAATATCACCAAATGAGAAAGTGGTTATCCATATATCTAACTTCCGAAAAGTAAAAAGAGTGGATTTAATTGTTAAGACATTTAATCGTATTAGAAGTAAGGTTAATAGTAAGTTACTTTTAGTCGGTGACGGTCCGGAATATTCGGATATCGTTCAATTAGTACATAAATTGGGACTGAATGACGACGTATTGTTTTTAGGAAAACAAAATAACATAAGTGATTTATTATCCATATCTGATTTAATGCTCTTACTGTCTGAGAAAGAAAGCTTCGGCCTAGTATTGTTAGAAGCAATGGCATGTAAAGTTCCTTGTATTGGAACAAATGTTGGAGGAATTCCTGAAGTTATTAAACATGAAGAAACTGGTTTTATCGTTAAATCTGGAAATATTGAACAAGCATCGAATTATGCGATTAAATTGTTTGAAGACGATAAAAAGTTAGAACAGTTTTCCAAAAATGCCTATAATCATGCCAAAACAACTTTTAAATCTGAACAAATTGTTAACCAGTATACAAAATTATATTTCGATGTAATAAAAAAATAAGAAATGGTGAGTGGAATGATTAGTGAGCCATTTATAAAAGCAAGGCCGGTTATAGAAAATATTGAAAAACATGACCATCAAGCTTATTACGTTGGTGGTTGTGTTCGTGATTTTTTATTAAAGCGACCAATTGGGGATATAGATATTACAACTTCTGCAACTCCAACTACCATTCAACAAATTTTCCCAAAAGTTATTCCGGTTGGGATTGAACACGGCACCGTCATTGTTGTCTATGATGATGTACCTTATGAAGTAACTACTTTCCGAGTGGAAGGAAGATATTCAGACCAACGTCACCCTGATTCCGTTACTTTTATAAATCAACTAGATAAGGATCTAGAACGGCGAGATTTTACGATAAATGCATTAGCAATGGATCTTACAGGAAATATTATTGATCTCTTTGGCGGAAAAGAAGATATTCAAAAAAAGGTTATCAGAACAGTTGGAAACGGCTATGAACGTTTTAAGGAAGATTCTCTACGAATTATTAGAGCGTTAAGGTTTGCAAGTCAACTCGGATTTAAGATCGATCCGCAGACGCTAAAAGAGATGAAAGAAGTAAGTGAAGATATATCTAATTTAGCAATTGAAAGAATCACAAAGGAATTTGGTAAATTGTTCGCAGGTCATTATCTGAAAAATGGAATTCATTATATGAAGGAATCTGAAAGTTATAAGTATCTGCCTATTTTTGCAGATATTCCAGATTTAATCTATAAAGTTCCAGATTCGATACAACCTTTACATTCATTTGGAGAAATTATAGCGTTTTTTCATTTATTAGATACAAGAGTTAGTGTGATAGAATGGGTGAAGAAATGGAAATGTTCCAATCAAGTTAAACAGGAAGCTGTTGCTATTGTACAAGCCTATTCCTTATTTGAAAAATACGGAATTGATAAATGGCTCGTATATACGCTTGATCGAAGGTATTATAAGGGTTTTACCAATATCATGAATATTTTTCACCCTGCATTACTGGATGAAAATGATTTGGACAAGGTATACAACTCGTTACCGATACAGTCTCGTCAAGAACTATGTGTTAACGGTAATGATTTAATATCCTGGTACCCGAATATAAAAAAAGGACCGTGGATTCAAAAATTATTAACGATGGTTGAAAAGGAAATTGTTTTTGGTAATCTGAAAAATAGAAAAAACGATATAAAGGATTGGATAAAATGGAATCCACTCGAAATAAATTAATTAATCTCTTGTCAAAAAATAATGATCAATATATTTCCGGTCAAATGTTATCGGATGAATTAAATATTTCAAGAAGTGCGGTTTGGAAACATATAAACGAATTAAAAAAAGATGGTTATGAGATAGAAGGTAAGTCTAACAAAGGTTATCGAATTATTAAATTCCCAGATAAAATGAGTGAAAATACGATTAAATGGGGATTAAAAACAAAATGGTTAGGTAAAAATATTAAGCATTTTGATACAGTAACATCCACCCAAACGGTAGCCCATGAAGAGGCACAAAATAATGCAATAAATGGAACTGTGATAGTTGCGGATGAACAAACTAAAGGGAGAGGTAGAATCACTCGTAATTGGCAATCTACGAGTGGGAAAGGGGTTTGGCTTAGTATGATTTTAAGGCCAGAAATCCCCCCTCAAGAAGCACCAAAATTGACATTATTAACTGCAACAGTATTGGCTGATGTTCTTCGTAACTATGTTCACGTTGAACCACAAATTAAATGGCCGAATGATATCTTAATTAACGGTAAGAAGACAGCAGGTATATTAACTGAAATGCAAGCTGAACAGGATCGTATATGGTATGTTATTGTTGGCTTTGGGCTAAATGTAAATCATACAATTGAAGAACTACCGGAAAATATAAACTACAAAGCAACATCACTAAGGGTGGAAACAGATACTGAATGGAAACTAAATGATTTAATTCAAGAAATATTAGTTACATTTGAAAAAACATATGATTATTATTTAGAACATGGTTTTGCAGACATTAAAGAGAAATGGGAAAGTTATGGTTTTAAAATGGGGAAAGAGATTTCAATAAAAACAATGAAAAGTCATTGGAAAGCTCCATTTCTTGGAATAACGAATGACGGGGCACTTATTACCAAAGATATGGATGGAAATAGAACAACACTGTATTCAGCTGAAATTGATTGGTTTAAAGATTAACAAAGAGGTTGCAATAGAATCCGGTTCATTCAGGATTTAGAAAGGTAGGTGGACTAACTAATGGAAAATAGATATGTAGTCATTGATTTAGAAACAACTGGTCATTCCCCAGTAAATGACGATAAGATTATTGAAGCGGGTATTGTAGTCATTGAAAACGACCAGATAATAGAAACGAAGTCAAGTTTTTTTAATCCTAATAAATCTATTCCACCTTTCATAACTAATCTTACCGGAATAAATAATGAAGACGTGAAAGATGCGCCTTTTTTTCATGATAAAGCTGATGAAATTATTTCTTTATTTAAGGATAGTTACCTTGTTGCACATAATGTACCTTTCGATTTAGGTTTTTTAAATGCGGAATTGAGGAATAGTGGAAAAAACGCCCTAAATAATCCAATAATTGATACAGTAGAATTATCTCGTATTTTGTTCCCACAATCACCGAGTTATAAGTTGAGCCAGTTAGCTGAATTTTTGGATATTTATCATGACGATCCACATCGGGCATTATCAGATGCTTATGTTACAGCGAAAATACTTTTGAAGTTAAAAGAAAAGTTATTTTCGCTTCCATATGAGACATTGGATACATTACTTAAACTAGAAAACATGTTTAAGTCTGATTTAACTAGTTTATTATCCAATAGACTAAAGGAATTGGCGTTTTCAACAGAAGAGGATGCAAATGTGGAAGTTTTTCAAGGTTTGGCGTTTAAAAAGACAGAAAGTATTGCCCAACCCAGCAGTACGGATATCCAGTCGTTTGGAGATTTTCTGGACGTTATATACGAAGAAAACGGGACATTACAGCAAAATATGAATCATTATGAAAAAAGAATGGGACAAAGGGAAATGTCTGAAGCCGTCTTTGATTCTTTTCAAGGAAAAAAACATGCCCTAATCGAAGCAGAAACGGGTACAGGAAAGTCATTAGCCTATTTAATACCGGCTATCCATGACTCTGTTAAATCAAAACAGAGGATTATTATTAGTACTTACACGACTCAGCTTCAATCCCAATTACTCGATGAAGACATTCCATTACTTGAAAAAATCGTACCTTTTCCATTTCAGGTTGCCTTATTAAAGGGAAAAAGTCATTATATTAGCTTAGAAAAATTTGCTCATGAATTGCAACATGGTAATAAAGATAATTACGATATTATTTTAACAAAAGCAATGATATTAGTATGGCTTACCGAAACGGAGACAGGGGACATAGATGAGATAAACTTACCTGCTAGTGGTTATTTATTTTATAAAAATGTTTCAACAGAGTCAGAAGGTGTTTTAGATCCTTATTCCCCGTGGTTTTCTAAATCGTATTATCAAAAAGCGAAAAGAAGAGCTCAGCAAGCTAATATTATTATTACGAATCACGCTCTATTATGCACGGATATATTTAATGATAACCAATTTTTACCACCCTATAAAAAGGTAATAATTGATGAAGCCCATCATTTTGAAGAAACGGCAGCACATCATTATGGGTTAAAGTTAGACTATATAACGATTCAGTATACACTAAATCAAATTGGACATTCTCATGAAAATAATAAATTACTTGGAAAAGTTATAGCCCCTTATGCGTTACAAGTAGAAAATCTTATGAAGCAATGGGATGATATTCTCGATTCCACTAAATATGAAGTAGAAGAATTATTCCGAACTCTGTATCATTATGTTCTCGGTATGAGAAGAGATATGGCTTTAAGTGATATAGGAAGAGTTCAATATCGATATGAAAAGGAAAAAGAGGACTATAAAACTTGGAATGTTATTACGGAGATGGCAACAAGATTAACGTTTTATTTTAGAGATTTAATTCACGTTATCTCATCTTTAGAACAAAAATTTGATCAGGAAGAATGGCTAGACAAATATGATAAAGAAGATTTAAATGGATTAAAAGTTCTATTACAAAACTTCATTGATAGTCTTGAAATTTTAATTATCTCAGATATAGACATTCCACAGGCGAAGTGGATTGAAATCGATACAAAAGGAAAGAACAATGCTGTTTACTTATATTGTGAACCGACAGATATTTCATCACTTCTTGCTGAGCAATTTTTTGATGAAAAGGAAAGTGTTATTTTAACTAGTGCTACGTTAACAATGGCTAATTCCTTCTCTTTTATGGTGGAAAGGTTAGGTTTATCAAATAAACCTTACATTACTCAAAAAATAACCTCACCATTTTCGTATCGAGATCAAGTACAATTATTGATACCAAATGATTTTCCAGAAATTAATTACAGGAACATGGATGATTTTATATTGGCTACAAGTGAAACAATTTTAGATTTGGCTAATATTACTGACGGAAGAATGTTAGTACTTTTTACATCTTATGATATGTTAAAAAAGTCGTATAAAATACTTAAAGAGAAAATGGATATTGGTCAATATATGCTTATTGCACAGGGGATAACAAGTGGAAGTAGATCAAGATTAAAGAAAAACTTCCAATCCTTTAACCAATCTATACTTTTAGGAACCAGCTCTTTTTGGGAAGGAGTCGATATACCGGGTGATGACCTATCTTGTTTAATGATTGTTAGGCTACCATTTCAACCACCTAACCATCCGGTTTATGAAGCAAAAGCTAATTATTTAAAAACAAAACGGAAAAATCCTTTCATGGAATATTCGCTACCAAATGCTGTTATTCGTTTTAAACAAGGGTTTGGTCGATTAATACGATCTTCCAATGACCGTGGAATTGTTTTTGTTTGTGATGCTAGGGTAATAAAAGCGCGATATGGAAAATATTTTATAAATTCTATTCCAGAAGTACCTATTACGTTTGATTCCACGAATGAGCTTATGGAAAAAGCTAAAAAGTGGTTTTGAACAAAAGCAAAAGCCTTTCGTAGGAGATTAAATGAACTTGATTTTCGAATGTAAACTTATTTTAAAAAAAATACTGATGCAGGAGCATCAGTATAAATGTTTTTTGTAATGGTAGGGGTGTAGAAATTTTTTGTTGAAATTTTATAAAATAAAGCAAATCATTTTTAAAATTGGTATACTAAAGATGCTTCATCTTCATAATATCAACTAATATTATTGTTCACTGTTTTATTAGATCTATAATTAGCAAATTTTGATAATGAATGAAGCACTTTTAATCGGAGGTATATGATGGATCAACATAAAACTAAAACACTTGCCACAGTCAAATTAGAGCATTCATCAGAAATTTATAAAATCGTCGACATTTTAAATCGAACTCTAAAGGGTGATGATTTAATGTTCGGATTAGCATTGGATGAGGAAAATGAAAAACAAGCAGTTTTCACAATCTACAGGACTTAATTGGATACAAAAGTCTTTCATAATTTTTATTGCAATCATTGTAGTTGCTGTCATTTTTGGTGTATATTTATATCTAGGTACAATGAAAAATAAAACAGCGAATTTTGAGCAAACCAAAGAAGTGATTTTGGAGCAAACACCTATTACCAAGGTAGATAAGATCGAGTTATACCATGGAGATGAAGCATACCATTTAGTTTATGGAAGTGATAAAAAAGGGGAAGAACAAATTATCTTTTATCCATTAAAAGGGAAGGAAAAGGACATTACAACAATTAGCATGTCAGAAATCATTCCTAAAGAACAAATCTTACAAAGTTGGCAAAAAAATTGTGCTAATTGTGAACTAAATAAAATTTCTCCTGCCCTGATAAATGATCAATTACTATGGGAGATTACATATTATGACGAGAATGATCGCTATGTTTTAGATTACTTTTCCATTCACGATGGTTCGTCATATGAGCAATATCGATTTAATCGGATGTTTGACTAAAGAGGGGAGACATAGACATGGAATTATCCAAAAGAGTAGAAACGTTAACACCATCATCGACATTAGCTATAACAGCTAAAGCCAAAGAATTGAAAAAACAAGGACATGATGTGATCGGATTAGGTGCTGGGGAACCAGATTTTAATACACCAGATTATATTTTAGAAGCTGCTAAGGAAGCAATGGATAGCGGAATGACTAAATATACTCCTGCAGGGGGAATAATGGAATTAAAAGAAGCGATTGTCCGTAAGTTTAAACAAGATAATCAGCTTTCCTATTCCACAAATGAAATTATCGTAACCTCAGGTGCTAAACATGCATTATACACATTATTTCAAGTGTTATTAAACGACGGAGATGAAGTAATTATACCTGCTCCTTTCTGGGTTAGTTACCCTGAACAAGTTAAATTAGCTGGAGGTACTCCTGTATTTGTTTCTGCGTTAGAGGAAAATGAATTTAAATTAACTCCAGGTGAATTGAAGAAGGCAGTTACAGACAGAACAAAAGCCGTCGTTATTAACTCACCAAGTAATCCAACTGGTATGATGTATAGTAAAGAAGAATTAGAAGCTCTAGGAAAAGTTTGTTTAGACCATAATATTTTGATTATTTCTGATGAGATTTATGAAAAACTAATTTATACTTCTGACGAGCACGTGTCTATTGCTTCTATTTCATCTGAATTGAAGGAAAATACAGTAGTTATTAATGGTGTTTCTAAGTCGCATTCAATGACTGGATGGAGAATTGGATATGCTGCAGGACCAGAAGAAATTATTAAAGCAATGACGAATTTAGCATCTCATTCCACTTCTAATCCAACTTCGATTGCACAATTTGCGGCCCTTGCTGCATATCAAGCCGATGAAAGTGCAATAAATGAAATGAAAAAAGCATTTGCCGAAAGATTAGATACCATCTATCGTTTAATTACGGAAATCCCTGGAATTACATGTAAAAAACCTAAAGGTGCTTTCTATGTTTTTCCTAACGTCAAAGAAGCGGTGAAAATGAATGGCTTTTCTAATACAGATGAGTGGGTTAAAGCAATTTTAGAAGAGGAAAAAGTGGCACTTGTTCCTGGTTCTGGATTCGGCTTTGATGACAATGTACGTTTGTCCTATGCGTTAGCAATGGATGAGTTAGTTGAAGCAGCAAAACGAATCAAACGATTTGTTTTAAATCATCAAAATAAGTAATAATATTTTAATTATAAAACCTGTGATTCAGTTAAAATCGACTTCATCATACATTATAAATCCCTTGCCTAAGCAAGGGATTTATTCGTTTTTGTGATATACTAGTAATGAGGTGCTTTACATGTCAAAGTCTTATTCAATTCAACAAGTTTTGTTTGATCAAATTCCTATTCCTGTTGAATTACTCAAGCATTACAGATTCTTAGGTTTAACAGAAGTAGAAACAATGGTCATCCTTCAATTATTTAATTTTTTGAAACAAAATAATGATTTTCCCACACCAAATGAAATTGCAAATCATATGTCGATTGACGAGAAACAATGTGCACAGATTTTACGAAAATTGATTCAAAAAAATCTACTTACGATTGAACAAAAAGAGAATGAACAGCATATTTTAAGTGAGTCTTATTCCTTACAACCATTATTTGATCAATTATATAGTAAGGAATTAGAAGAGAAGGAAAGTTCAGATGGAACCATTTTTATATTATTTGAACAGGAATTTGGTAGACCTTTATCACCTTTCGAAATAGAAATGATTAATGGGTGGCTAGACGAGGATCAAATTGAACCAGCTTTAATTAAAGCCGGATTACGCGAATCTGTACTTATGGGTAAATTAAATTTTAAATATATTGATCGTATTCTTAGGGAGTGGAAGAAGAAGGGAATTCATACAGTTGACCAAGCCAGAAAACAAAGTAGAAATTATCATGGTCAACAAACAATAAAACAAGAAAATGCTCCTAAAAAAAGCGATACATCTATTTATTATAATTGGTTAGAAGGGGAAGATTAGTAAGATATGCTAAATAAAAAGCAAATAAGATTTTGTTTGGACAAAATGGCAGAAATGTTTCCTGAAGCAAAAGGGGAGCTAAATCACTCTAATCCTTTTGAACTAGTCATTGCCGTATTACTCTCAGCACAATGTACAGATAAATTAGTAAACAAAGTTACGGAAAATTTATTTAAAAAATATAAAACACCTGAAGATTATTTAGCTGTATCATTGGAAGAATTACAAGACGATATTAAATCTATAGGGTTATATCGAAATAAGGCGAAAAATATTCGAAAGCTTTGCCAAGTCTTGGTAGATAAATACCAAGGAGAGGTACCAAGAACAAAAGAAGAACTAATGACACTTGCAGGTGTTGGAAGAAAGACTGCTAATGTTGTTGCTTCCATAGCTTTTAATGAACCGGCAATTGCTGTTGATACACATGTGGAACGAGTTTCAAAGAGACTAGGGATTTGTAGGTGGAAAGATTCTGTTATTGAAGTAGAAGAAACATTAATGAAAAAAATCCCAAGAGAAGAATGGAGTATTACTCATCACCGCATGATATTTTTCGGTAGATATCATTGTAAAGCAAGAAATCCCAATTGCCCGGAATGTCCACTATTGGAAATATGTAGAGAAGGACAAAAGAGAATGAAAACAAGAGGATAACCCCTTTATGGAGTTATCCTCTTGTTTTATGCTTCGTTATTTTCTTGTTCCTCATCTTCATTTTGATTTTGATCAGCTTCAACAGGTTCCTCTTCGTTTTCGTTTTCTTCTGGTTCGTTTTCATCCACTTCAGATTCCTCAGGATTTTCCTGTTGTGGTTGTTCTTCTTCTACCGGTGGTTCCTCTTCAGGTTGCTCAGGTTCCTCTGGCTGTTCGGGTTGTTCCGGCTGTCCTTCAGCTTGTCCCGGAACTTTAAATGAAATTGATCTAGATTCACCTCGAACTCCGCTATTTTCTCCATTTTGACCAATAGGGGTTACTTGGATATTATACGTTTCCCCAGGTGTAGAATTACCAATATCAATTCCATTTGCTTCTACATTATTGGAATGTACTTGGCCATTAACAGATACTTCAAATAGTGCTGGTGGACCATTATAATCCCATGAAGCTCTAATGATGCCACTATCTTCTATATAATCGGCTGAAAGATTTTCAACTGGTTTCATATTTCCTTCATCATCTTCTTCACCAGTGTCAATTGTAACTTTTGCTGTTACAGGATCACTTGTACTTCCGTCCGATTTATTAACTGCAACAACTTGTATTTGATAATCACCTGGTTCTACCTTGTTAATGACTAACGAGGTATCTTCTGTAGTTGACAATTCTTTCATTTCTTTCCCATTTTCACTAACACTAACAGTGAAGTTTACATCATCATCATGTTTATAATCCCAAGATACGTCGATAGATTTTGCTTCTTCATTGTATTTAGCATTTAAGTTTGAAACAGGCTTCAATTTATCATATGTCTTCGATACACTAGTTGGTTCAGTGCCTTTAACAAACAGTTCGGTAACAATTCTTGATGATGGTGTATTTGCACTTGGCTTTCTAGCAGGGTTAGATCCTTTTTCTACTTTTGCCTCCACCACAGAATCTGGTTTCTTAAAGTCTGGTGTATCAAGTCCTTCTGAGATTTTAGTCATTGCATGTTTGAAAAGTTGTTGCGATATTTTAGTATCAGGAAGCGCAGCACGCTTAGGTTTGTTTTCATCATCTAATACATATCCACCCGTCCAGGCAGCAATTGTATAGTATGGAGTGTATCCAGCAAACCATGAATCAGGTGAGCCACCACCTTCTAAGTTTGTTGTCCCTGTTTTACCTGCGACAGGAAGTCCCGGAATATTAGCCTGTTTACCTGTACCATTTGTTAATACGCCTTTTAACATATCTGTTACCATGTAAGCTGTATAATCGGCCATTACCGCTTTAGGTTTAGGTGCTAAATCAACTGTTTCACCATCTGGAAATTCTACTTTACTTACTGCATATGGCTCATTGTAAACTCCTTCATTACCGAAAGCACGATAGGCTCCTGCTAATTGAAGTGGAGTAACATTTGTAGATGTACCACCAATTGCATCACGGACATTAATTTGATTGTCAGCAAATTTAATTCCTAGACTTTCAGCAAACTTTTGTGCATTACCTGCCCCAACTTCATCAAATAGTTTTGCAGTAGGGACGTTTAATGATTGTTCCAATGCATATCTTGCACTTATCCAGCCAGCATAACTACGATTCCAGTTTCTAATCGGATTAGATCCGTTTGGTTCATATGGTTTGTCGTCATTAATTTGATGGTAAGTAGAAATCTTGTTATATTCAATTGCTGGACCATAAGCCATAATAGGTTTCGCTGTTGATCCAATTTGACTTCCACCTTGGGTTGCGTAATTTAATTCACCGTATTGCTTAGGGTTTAATCTACCGCCGATTGCTTGTATTCCACCGGTTTTGGTATCTAATACAACCATAGCTCCTTGCATATTTGGCATTTGTTCGAGTGGATAATTTATTGGATTTTCATCGCTATCTTCAAGTAAAAATTCTACATATTCTTGTGCTCCAGTGTCTAGGGTAGTATGGATTACTAAACCGTCTGTGTTTATATCTGCACCATTTAGTTTTTCTTTTATTTCAGCTTCTACTTGTTGAACAAACGCTGCATATTTAAATGTATCTGGCTCTTTATCGGTTAGAAGTGATGCTACATCTACTTGTCTAGCTTCGTTTGCTTCAGCTTCTGTAATCTTATTATGACGAACCATTAGCTTTAATACAGTATTCATTCTTTCCTTCGTTAATTCAGGATTTTGAAATGGATTATAAGCAGTTGGACGCTGTGGTAAGCCTGCTAAAATAGCAGCTTCCGGTAAAGTTAAATCATGTAAATCTTTTTTACCGAAGTAATTTTCGGCAGCTTGTGCGACCCCGTAAGCATTGGCGCCGTAAAAGATTTTATTTAAATACATTTCCAAAATTTCCTCTTTAGAGTACTTTCTCTCAAGCTTTAATGCTAACCATTGTTCCTGTACTTTAAGTTTAATCTTTTTCTCAGGTGATAAAAATGATTTCTCTACAACTTGCTGTGTAATGGTACTTGCTCCTTGTGAACCAAATCCATTTACAACGTTGCCTAATATAGCTCCGCCAATTCTTCTAAGGTCAATACCATGGTGCTCAAAAAATCTAGCATCTTCTGTAGCAGTAACCGCATCGATTAAAATTTGTGGAAGGTCTTCATATTCCACTTTTTTACGATTTGCACCTAATTCTGCAAATTGTTCTCCGTCTTTATCTAATAGGACGGAAGCATATGGATCCTTTAACATTGCCTCATCAATATCAGGAGCGGTAGCAATCCAGTAAGCCCCAACTGCACCTGTTCCGATTCCTATTACCAATATAAAAATAACGATTCCTAATAATATTTTTTTCCATATAGGTTTTTTGGTTGATTTTTTTTGTTTTCTTCTAGCTGAACGAGTTTGGCCCTTTTCTGCCATAGCTCTAACCTCCACTCTTTAAAATAACAATTATATAATGCGAAAAATTATAGAAAATTTGACATTCGCTTTTAAGTTTTAGCGAATGCCTTAGTTGCACTTATGCAGGAAGAACTGTTTCCTTTCTGCTAAAAATATAATTGATCTATAATTGCTAAATAGTCCACACGTTCTTGGTATTTAAAAGGTATCTCAAAAGCATTTTCTTTAAAATGTAAATAGGGAATCGATTTCTTGCCACCATTCATTTTGTCTTTCCAGTATTCCAAAAGTTTTGTTCCTTGAAGCAGATATGTTTCATCAAAAGTAGAAAATCGAATAATAGTAAAACAGATACCACCATGATTAAGAATAGAATTCATGTGTTTTATTTGATGGTCATGAATATTTGCCAGTGGAAAATAGGTTTTATTTTTTGTTTCTTTTGCTTCAAAGTCTACATATTTTCCACGATATAAGCCATTATAATCTGTAGTAGAAGCTTGCTTAAAGTACGCTTCAGTAATGACAGCTGCACTTCGATTAGGATAATTCACTTTAACAATCTGTACCGGTGTAGGTTTTTTATGAATAACTGCTCGATTGGTCTCCAAATAGTACTGATTCGTTACATTAATATCGTCCTCTAGTGACATACCTCTATTACTGAAACTGTGATTCGGTTTTGATCTACTTTTTTTACTAGTCATGTTCTTTTTTTTACCATTTGGATAATTCATTCATATCCTCCTAATCTACAGTATCATACCAAAAAAATAGACAAATGATAACTATAAACTACAACTCTAAAGGAAATGTTTTACCTTTATTATATATCATTGGCGAAAAATGCACAGACTTTAAACACTATAATCTTTCTTGTTGATACCTTCGAAAAATATATTACGAAATTCTTTATTTAATTATAGGGGTTAAATAGCCACTATAAAGGTCCTACGATAACAAAATATATCCTTATTTTGTACTTTTATATTAATGGTTAGTATAGCAACACAAAACCAATGGTCATTCAAAGAAGAGGACCATTGGTTTTCATTTAGCAAGATTAGAAAGTATAAAAATTTAGCCTATAAATCTTGTCATAGAGAAGGCCACGTCCAGCTCCAGCGCCCAGCGACTAGCGAGACTTCCTTCACCTCCGTGCGATAAGTCAACATCGACTCACTCCGTTCGTCGTGTTTCCTTTATCTCCTACGGCTCAGTCCAGTCCGTACGTCGCTAAACGGGCGCTTCCGCTTTTGTTCTTAAGTTGAAGGTCGGTTTGGACCATTTAATTTCTTATCACCTTTAATTTCTGATTTAGATTTACGTTGTTGTTTTTCCTGATTTAATATTTGTTTGCTTTTACTCATTTTTAAACCCCTCCTTCATTTATATTGTGTCTAATTTCATAAAAAAGATTTAGGATTTCCACTTCTTTTGTACGTTTTTTTCTAGTTTTGTCGAAGGGGAAGGAGTTTAAACGCATTTACAGAATATGTTGTTACTAAGCTAAATGGGAATGGGGTGATGGTATGTCAGTTGCAGCACGAAAATTAGACCAATACGCGAATGGTATTAGTATTGATCAATTTGAATCCTCCTTACAACAGATTTCAGATCAGATCCGTATAATGGATGAAAAATTAAACATGAAAACGGAAAATGAAATTTCCTATCGTTACGAAAATCAACAGTATGAAATTTCCAAACTAGAAAATTCTATTAAGAAGTTTATATAATATCCGCTTTAAGGAAAATATGTTAAAGTAAAAAAAGGAATACTAATTAAAGGCGGAAGTTTATGGATTTATTTAAAAATACAGAGTTACTTTTGAATCATTTGATGCATCTTAAGGAATTTTTTGAAGAAGGGAAACCTCCGGATAATATTCGAGATAAAGCTTTCTTCCTCCAGGTAAAGGAAGAAGTAACTCCAATTTATGAATTGTTAGAAGAGTGGGAGGAACAAGCTTTAAAGTCGGTTAAAAACCGAGAGGTGAACATACACCCCGGACAAGTTAATTCTACAAAGGAAAATATGGATCTACTTATCATGCATAGTTATTACAAAGATATACGAAAAAGAAGGTATATGGAGTATCACAAATCGATTCGATATATATTTGAACAAATCATACATGAACTTAAATAAAGGTGAGTGTTGCTAATGTCTACATCAAATTTAATTCAAGAAGCAATTAACATACGAAAAAATGCATATGTTCCTTATTCAAAATTTCCCGTAGGTGCTGCTTTAAAAACAAAATCTGGTAAAATTTATACTGGGTGTAATATTGAAAATGCCGCTTATTCTGTAGGGTGTTGTGCAGAAAGAGTAACCATATTTAAAGCGTTGTCAGATGGTGAAAGTGAATTTATTGAAATGGCGGTTGCTGCGGATACCGATAGGCCTGTTCCACCATGTGGTGCCTGTCGACAAGTAATGAGTGAATTTTTTAACAAAGATATGAAAATATATCTAACCAACCTAAAACAAGAAACAAAAGAGGTTAAAATGGAGGAATTATTACCATTTTCGTTTGGACAACATGATTTATTTAGTTAATATAAACAGGAAGCTGAACCTTACATTCAGTTTCCTGTTTTACACATAAAATAGAATTATTTCACTTTTTCAGCAGGATTTGGAGAAAATAAGAAATGAAGTATGATATAATGTATTTACATAGACACGAATAGTAATAAAAGAGATATATGTAATTAGTGAAGAATTATGAGGTGATACGGATGAGTGTTAAAGGTGTTCGTTTGAGTGGTAAAGATATTCTTGAAAAGGATTTTAAAACTGGAATGCGAGGATACAATCAAGAAGAGGTAGATGAATTTCTTGATATCATTATTCAAGATTATGATTTACTTCAACAGGAGATAAACAGATTACAGCAAGAGTTAGATAAACTGAAGAAAAATAATGATCATGAACAACCTACAAGGGTAAGAGCACCACAGCAACCTACACAAGTAAATTATGATATTTTGAAACGATTATCTAATTTAGAAAAAGCTGTTTTTGGGAAAAAGTTTGTTGATTCAGCAGAAAACTAAACCATCATACCACAATCTACCATTGAATAGTTCGTCTATGCATGTTATGATATAAACATAATTTAATTAGATACTCACGTAATCGCTGTATGATTAATCATGCAGAGGAAAGTCCATGCTCACACAGACTGAGATGTCTGTAGTGTTCGTGCTTGACGAATTCATAAGTCAAGGTAGCTTTTAGGGCTAACGGCAGGATGTATTCCTAAGTCATTTTAGATATGGAATCTAATCCTTGAAAGTGCCACAGTGACGTAGCTGGAATGGAAACATTTCAGGTGGAACGAGGTAAACCCCACGAGTGAGCAACCCAAATAATGGTAGGGGCATCCTTTACTAGGGAATTCAACCGAACGAGGGACAAGTATTTTACTTGTAGATAGATGATTACGCCCGGAGTACGAGGTTAGACCACCGTTTGCAGTACAAAGGGACAGAACATGGCTTATCGAGTATTTAATTGGTCTTAAGTACGTTTTCCTAAACCTTTTTTATAGCGAATGCTATAGAAAAGGTTTTTTTGCCTTTAAGTGTGGTAAACTATAGTAATAAATTTTTTATTTGAAAGGAATTATATGATGCGAACTGTAACATTAATAGCTACTGCGGCAATGGGGTTAGAATCCGTTGTGGCAAACGAAGTACGAAATCTAGGTTATGAGGTAGAAGTAGACAATGGTAAAGTAATTTTTGATGCGCCTATCTCAGCGATACCGAGATGTAACTTATGGCTTAGAACTGCTGATAGGGTTAAAATCCTTGTAGGGGAGTTTCAAGCAACTACCTTTGATGAATTATTTGAAGGTACCAAGCATTTACCTTGGGAGGAATACATTCCAGAGGATGGACAATTCCCAGTTTCAGGTAAGTCTGTCAAATCCGAATTACATAGTGTACCTGACTGTCAGAAGATAGTAAAAAAGTCGATAGCTGAAAAATTGAAATTAAAGCATGGTGTTGTCTATAAAATGCCGGAAACCGGTGCAATATATAAAATTGAAGTATCCATTCTTAAAGATATTGCAACCTTAACTATTGATACTTCTGGAACTGGCCTTCATAAAAGGGGATATCGCGTTGGTCAAGGGGAAGCACCATTAAAAGAAACAATGGCTGCAGCACTCATTTTATTAACCAACTGGAAACCCGATGATCCATTTATTGATCCATTTTGTGGTTCAGGTACGATTCCTATTGAAGCGGCATTAATAGGACAAAATATCGCTCCAGGATTTAATCGAGATTTTGTTTCTGAGGAATGGCCATTAATAAAGAAAAAACACTGGGAAAAAGCATTTGAAGAAGCAGAAGATCAGGCCAACTATGATCAAAAACTATTCATTACAGGTTCCGACATAGACCATAAAATGATAAACATTGCTGAAAATAATGCAATTGAGGCTGGATTGGGTGATTTAGTTACTTGGAAGCAAATGCAGGTAAATGACTTATCGATAAAGGCTAATAATGGATATATTGTGGGGAACCCTCCTTATGGACAAAGACTAAGTGATAAAGAATCCGTAGAAGAAATATATCGTGGTCTTGGTAAGGTTATGGAACAACATCCATCTTGGAGTGTTTATATATTGACGGCTTATGAAGAATTTGAGAAAGCCTATGGTAAAAATGCAACCAAGAAGCGCAAATTATTTAATGGATTTATTCAAACGAATTATTATCAGTATTTTGGGGAGCGTTCTTAATTTTTTCCATATTAAGGTATGGGGGCTGAAAATGCTTATTCAGCCCCGATATTAGCCCCAATTGTAATTTACCGCTGAAATTTCACTCATCGTTTAGGCACTCCTTGACTTTCCACATCTCACACATTTATCAGTAAAGTAGTTATATTTATGTTTCTTAAATAATAATTTGCAAAAAATAGCTTTTATGTTCATTTCGTAACTCCCTTTAATGTTTCTAAGCCACACTCAAGGTTATCACTTGGTGGTTACAACCACGTTACCAATCATTTAATTTATCATGTTTATTTTATTACGGAGTTAGAATTTTAGTACAACTTTAATTTCTATCATCACATTACTTACTTTCCTTTGGATGCGGTAGAATGGAAGCGATGCAAGTACTTATTGTTTTGTACCTCGCGATTACAAGAATATGACAAACCTTTTAATACGCTAATAAATGGTTGAAATTAGACATCTTACCATGATGTCTTTTTTTATATTAATTCTGAGCACCACTACCCCTATGAATGATAACCCTTATTTTGGGAGAACATAAAAATGGGAAAATAAGATAAAAGGGTGATAGAATCCATGCCTTATATTTGTTCCATAGGTACCGCCACACCACGATATAATATGAATCAAGAAGAAATCAAACGATTAGTAAAAGATATATTTAGTTATACAAGTAGACAAGTGGAAAGATTGCTACCGGTTTTTGATAATGCTTATGTTCATGATCGACAGTTTGTAGTTGAAAAATCATGGTTTACAAAAGAGCATAGTTTTGAAGAAAAGAATCATTTATTTCAAAAACTAGCAAAAGAATATTCGGTTCAAGCAATTGATCAATGCTTACAAAACCACGATTTTCTTACTGATGCTATTCCATATGAGGCAATCGATATGATTATATTTGTTTCTAGTTCAGGAATATCAGCTCCTTCGATGGACGTTCATATTATTAATGAGCGTGCCTTTCGTAAAGATGTTAGACGTTTACCTCTATGGGGATTAGGTTGTGCAGGAGGGGCGATGGGGTTGTCCACTGCTTATGATTGGATTTCTGCCAACCCTGATAAAACAGCCCTAGTAGTATGTTGTGAATTATGTAGTCTAACTTTCCAAAAGGGGGATGTGAAAAAGAGTAACATTGTTGGAACTGCCATATTTGGCGATGGAATAAGTTCGGCTTTGGTTGTTGGGGAAAAATCTCGCTATTTAACCTATAGAAAAGTAGCATCCCCAAAGATTGTTTCAACCAGTTCTTCATTGAAACCGAAAAGTATCGATGTGATGGGATGGGATGTAACAAATAGTGGCTTAGAAGTCATCTTTTCCAAAAGCATTCCATCGCTTGTACAATCCTTTTGGAAAGAACATATCGAATCCTTTTTACAAGATCAGCATTTATTTGAAAGTGATATTTTCTCCTATATTGCTCATCCAGGTGGTAAAAAGGTACTCGAAGCTATGGAACATGTCTTACAAACCACTAATAATAAACTAAAACATTCTTATAAAGTGTTATCGGAGCATGGAAATATGTCTTCTTCTACTGTTTTGTATGTTTTAGAAGAATGGATGAAGGAGAAAGTGGGCAATAATAATAGAAGTATCCTATCTGCATTAGGACCTGGTTTCAGCTCAGAATTACTATTATTGGAGTGGGATGAATGATGCACAGTTTGTTCTTATGGCTTCTCTTTATTTTTATTATTGTCCAAAGATTAGTGGAGCTAATAATAGCGAAAAGAAATGAACAATGGATGAAGGCAAACGGAGGGATTGAAAAGGGTAAAGAACATTATAAATGGTTTATCGTTATACATAGTTTATTTTTTATATCTATTCTCGCTGAAGTTGCAATACGAGGTACGGATGGGTATGTGTTAAACAACTTTTTATTTGCGCTCTTTTTGCTTATACAATTAGCAAGGGTATGGTGTATTCAATCATTAGGAAGATTTTGGAATACAAAAATTATCGTTTTGCCGAATGTCGCATTAGTGAAACGGGGGCCGTACAAATATATTAAACATCCTAATTATGTTATCGTTGGATTAGAGCTAATAGTCATACCGCTTCTTTTCGGCGCCTATTACACTGCTTTAATGTTTCCCCTCTTTCATTTGATGTTGATGAAAGTTAGAATTCCTTTAGAGGAAAAGGCTTTGGGAAGGGTAAAGATTAATAAATAAAAGGCTGTTTTCATAGGCAGCATAATCAGACGCTTTTCCGGAATACGGAAAAGCGTCATTTTTAATGGAATAAAGGATTGAATTAAATAAGATGTTTTAAATTAATGGTAATATTAGCTTTTTAATAAATAGTTGGTATCAAACCACCGTCCATTCGAACTGCTGTACCTTTCATAGCACCTGAATGTGGGCTGCTTACAAATGCAACCATTCTTCCTATCTCGAAAGGACGAATAAACCTTTCAATATGTGAATCAGGTAAATTAGACAATACAAAGTCCTTTTCAATTTGTTCGAAAGACTTACTAGAATTACTATATATGTCTTTGAGTATATTTTCGACAGTCTCCGACAATGTTGGTCCAGGCATTATGATATTAATTGTCACTTCTTTGCCCTTGGTTAAAAATGATAATGATTTGGATAAAGATAAAATCATTGATTTAGTTACAGCATACTGTGGCATATTTCCTGAAGGCATGACAGCTTCTTCACTAGCAATAAAAATAATTCTGCCAAAATTTTTATTCAGCATTTTATCTATATAAAACCTTGACATGTTATCAGCAATAAGAAAATTCGTGTCAAAATATTTCTTCCAAACTTCATCATTAACTTTTTCATAAGTCATCATTTCGTATATTCCTAAATTATTCACAAGAATATCTACATTAGGATGATTATTGTATATATTTTCTCTTTCATCTTTGTTCAATAGATTACCAAAAGCATTTTGAGGATTAGTTTCTGGATATTTTTTCTTTATGTCATTAACAACAATTTCTACTTCTTCATTGTTTCTACCGTTAACTAAAACATCCACACCCTCTTTTGCAAGTTCGAAAGCTATTGCCTTTCCTATCCCTTTAGTTGATCCAGTAATAAGTGCACTTTTATTCTTTAATTGTAGATCCATTATATTATCTCCTTTAATTAGCTATACTTAATACATTTAAATAAAAAGTAATCGTATTGCGAACAAAACTTTCTTTTGTGTTTTTTTCATTTTCAACTAAACTAAAGTAAATTTGAGGGTCAAAAATGTGCATCAATTGATGTGATAAATAGTTATTAGGTAGAGAAGAGTTTATTTCGTTTTTTTCCTTACCTTCTTGTATGATTAGCGAAAAATTATTTATGACCTTATCGATAATTGAATTTAATTCATGGTGATATTGCACATTAAATAACTTATGCATATAAAGAAATTGATCCTTAGTAAAGTCAAAAAAGTCACTGTCAAACCCATAAATTATTATTTTTTTTATTTTATCTCTTGTAAGATTTTCGTTTTTGTCTATTAGTTCTACCTTATGATTAAATTCTTCCAATTTAGGTTTCAAAATGTTAAAAAGTAGTTCCTCTTTAGATTTAAAATGCAAATATAAAGTGCCTTTTGCGACATCTGATTCTTTCGCTATGTCATTCATAGTTACTTTATCGAAACCTTTTAATCTAAATAATGTTTCTGCATGATTTAGGATTGTTTTATTTCTTTCATAAAATATTTTGTCCATTCTTTGCGACATTAACAAAAACCACCTTTTCTGACTGATGGTCATTTTTGACCTGTAGTCATAATAGTATATTTTTGTTGATTAAGCAAGAAATATCAGTTTTAAAATAAATTTATAGAATAGTGTCCAGAAAACCGTCAATTTCTGAACACATAAAAATTTAAATATATTTCTAGCTTTCTATATGCTATAAGTGTTCATAATATGCTATAAGTGTTCATAAACTGAAGCCTTGTAATAGGGCAAATCAATCATTTTTGGGATGATTGTACCCATGAAAAGTAAAAGGCGCATAAACTGGATATACGATGAAAGGAGGTTAACAGATGTCTTCTCACAATCCATATCAGCTTAGTTGGTACCCTTATAGTCAAAGCCCGGGACCTATTGACAAACAAGGTGGACACCAAGGGCATGATAGTACTGACGTGCAGGAAATGGGAACAAAAGCTCAAAGTGATATGTATGGATCAGGTATTTTACCAGCGCATACACTTCCTTTCCAGGATACAGCCAGCCAAGGTTATACTTCATCAAATCCAGCTAGTACCAATCCTAGGTCATTATCAGACATACAGGACATGAGGCAAATGATGATCAATCTTGAGAATCAACTATATCGGCTTAATCAATTGATAGAACTGAACAATCAACTATTGCAATCGATGTGTAATCAAGAAGATACCAAATACGTCCAGGGAAGCGGTGGCGGTGCAATTATTGTACGGATGTAAAGAAGTTATAAAAGGTGAGGGAATTTAAATTGGAGCTAAATGTTAGTTAGTGAAAAAAACTCATTTGCCATTATAAATCGCAAATGAGTTTTTATGTTAATCAAAGCAAAAGTCTTTAGAATGCTTACAAACGGTTAATTTAATCGAAGGAATAATAAAAATATACCTCATTGATTAATTATTACCAATTGGCCAAGCGAATGGTGCTGAACCTGGTGGTGCATGTTGAATGATATCCATTATTGGAATCGTATAAGCAAATAGAATCAAGGCAATGGTAATCGCCACCCATAATTTCCATTTTTCTAACCACATTGGCGTTGGCTCTGCATCTTTTTCTTCTTCAGCAATTGGAAATTCTTCATTACCCTTTGGTGAAAAGAAAGCTAATTTTATGAAGATATAGATCATCAAGACAATACCAATAAATAAAATGGTTCCACCAATGGCTTGAGCTACCTGATACGCTCCCCACTCGGCAACTTGCTCAGAACCATTGTATTCTGAGAAAGAAGATCTTCTTGGGCCCCCGAGTAATCCTTGTATATGCATTGCTGCAGACATAATTGTCATTCCGATTGCCCAAAATATAGTTTGAATGATTCCAAGTCGATTAACTGACGGTGTTAATTTACGACCAGTAAGGTGTGGGACTAGCCAATAGGTTATTCCGAAAAATGTAAGAATAACAGTTGTTGCAACAGTTAAATGAAAATGTCCGGTAACCCAAATTGTATTATGAATAACGGAATTTAACTGATAAGATGCATTAATTAATCCACCAGCACCACCTGGGATAAAGGCAAGCATCCCTACAAATGGAGCTAAAAATCGTACATCTTTCCATGGTAAGTGAACGAACCATCCAAATAGTCCACCGAATCCTTTTCTTCTACCACTAATTTCAAATGTAGCAAACATGGAGAATGCTGTCATTAAACTTGGAACAACAACCATAAATGTCAGTATGATTTGTACAAATTTCCATGTTGTTTGGACTCCTGGTTCTGTTAATTGATGGTGAAGTCCGACTGGTATGGAGAAGAATAAGAATAACACAAATGATAATCTTGCAAGCGAATCACTAAAGATTTTCCCACCAATTATTTTAGGAATAATCGCATACCATGCCATGTATGCAGGTAATAACCAAAAATAGACAAGTGGATGTCCGAAGTACCAAAATAGAGTTCTACTTAATAGAACGTCAATAGTAGCGGCATATCCTAATGACCAAGGAATGAATTGTAAAAGAACGGATGCTGCCACACCTAAAGTTGCGATAAACCACATAATCATATTGATTACTACCATGAAAGCAAGTAATGGAGATTTTTCACCTGGATGTTTTTTCTTCCATACATAAAGTTGACGCCAATTCACAAAACAAGCAATCCAACTACCAATAATAACAAGAGCTAAACCAATATAAAATGCTGGGTGTGCTTGTAGTGGGGCGTAAAATGTATAAAGTACACTTGCTTTTCCATATAAAATCGTTATTGCTGCCATTACGGTTCCGAGTGTCATTACCCAGAAACCAAGCCAAGCTACACGATACTGAGTATCAGATATTCCTACTGTCTTTCCCATTAAAGTATATTGGAAACCGATAATAAAATATGTGGTTAAAACCAGTCCTAATACAACTCCATGTACTGTTAATACTTGATAATAATCAATTCCTGCTGGTAACGTGTAGTAACCAGATCGAACGAGAACTTGTAATAACCCCATAAGCCCACCAACAAAAAGTGCGATAAATGCAAAGCTAATAAATGACATATAAAGGCGGGATTCTGATTTAGATAAAGTTAATGGAAACCTACTATCTTGTTCATATTTTAGTAATTTTTCGATAGCCATTATTCCGTCACCTCCACAGTAGCAAACATCATATGATGTCCGGATCCACAGTATTCGTTACATAATAGCGTATATTCTCCTGCTTTGTTTAACGTAACTTCCATACTACTAATAAATCCAGGTTCAACCATCATGTTTGCGTTTGTACCAGCAATGTTAAAACCGTGAATAACGTCAGGAGTAACTGCCTGAACAAGTACTGTTGATCCTTTTGGAATTTGAATATGTTTGACAGGTTTACCTTCTTCATCTGTTCCTAAATCATAATTAAAAGCGGAAGCAACTACATTCAATACATATTGTCCTTCATCCACTTTTGTTAATCCTAAATTCTCGGGCTTAAAAGATTCTTCAGCTTCAATTTCTTGTGGATCGATTGTAATTCCATGACTTTGTGGATGTGTTCCTAAATAGAAGGCGCCATAACCGAGAATCAATAAAAAAGTAATTAATGTACCAACACCAAAAATCAACCACCATTTTTCATATTTGTGTAAATGCATCTTTTTTCCTCCCCTTTAAAGAAATAACTAACGAGACAAAAATAAACCAAACACTGCAAACCATGAAGCCACAATAATGAAGCCAACAATAGAGACAGAGATAATGGTTCCTTTTAGATTTGGCTCTTGTGAAGAAGAATTGGGTAGTGTTTTCTTTTTCATCATTTCACCCCTTTTATCTTTCTAAGTTATCTATCTGTTTTTATCATACACAATATGAAAATAGAATTTATCAAGGTTTCGTACAATTCACACTTTGTTCAAGAACCCTTATTGGCCGTGAGTTATCGATTTTTCTAACTTTTTGGTTGAAAAAGTTTGTGAACATAATGTGATAGAAATAGAATGTGAGTTCTTATTCTGTCATCTGAATGAGAAAAGGAGAGGAGGGATAAGTGGGGAAAGGAAAGATTTAAAAGTGCAAAAAAGCGGAACCCCTAATGGAGTCCCGCTGTATTATATAAGTTTTTTATTATATTCTATTTTTTTACAACATTAGCAGCTTGAGGGCCACGTTCGCCTTCTACAATTTCAAAAGATACTTCTTGGCCTTCTTCTAAAGATTTGAATCCTTCTTCTTGAATTGCAGAATAATGTACGAATACATCATTTCCATCCTCTAATTGAATGAAACCATAGCCTTTTTCAGCATTAAACCATTTTACTACACCGTTTTGCATGTTAATCCTCCTAAAAACTTTCACGTCGTAAAGGTTGTTCAAAAAATCCGGTGAAAATGACACTTCAACGTTTCTAGTTGGCAAGACTCACCGGTACTCACGTATTAATTGCATACGTTCCGTTCCTCAAAGCTACGCCACCTCGAACTGCGACGCACAGGACGTGCTAGTGTCGGCGTTGCAACAAATCTTTACGGTGGGGCGAGTAATCGGAGCCCCAGGACGTTGCGACTTTAGCCGACCTCAGTCCTTTTCATCTTCCTTTTTGAACGTTCATTAAAACGTGTTAATACAAAGTAGAGAGACAAAAACATTAAATAAAAAAGGCAACTTTCCACTAGAAGTGTAGGATCATTATTACATCCGCTTCTATTAGGAAGTTGCCTGTTTATTAATGAATCCGTACATCTTCTTTGCTTATGTTTAATATAGCTTATTTGAAAGCGTTAGTCAAGAAATTGCTGCCATATTTTACTAAATCACTTAAGACTTTTTGTCTCTACATTTATAACGTTTACAAAATCCGAAGTTTTATACATAATAATATAATTAGAATGAATATGGAGTGTGTGTAGGATGAAAAGAGAGGAACAATTGAATGCAATGCAACAATATGTTAAAGAACTTTTTAAGTTGGATGTTACTGGCCATGATTTTTATCATATGAAAAGGGTTGCGAAAATGGCTAAATTTATAGCCGAATATGAAAATGCAGATGAATTTCTTTGTGAGGCTGCTGCTTGGTTACACGATATTGGGGATTATAAGCTTTTCCAACAACAACAAGTGTTGGAGGAGATGAATCAATTTCTAAAAAACATTTCGTTGAGTGATAATGAAATCGAGATGATTAATGATATTATTCAAAATATATCTTTTAGTAAAGGGAACATCCCTGAATCGTTAGAAGGTAGAATCGTTCAGGATGCTGATCGATTAGACGCAATAGGAGCGGTTGGTATTGCACGGACTTTTGCATATGGGGGAGCAAAGGGCCAATTCATTTACAATGAAATTCCTCAAGATACATCTATACAACATTTTTATGATAAATTACTAAGACTGAAAGATCAGATGAATACAGAAAAAGCAAAACAAATTGCTGCAGATCGCCATCAATTTATGGAACAATTTTTAGAACAATTTCATAGAGAATGGTAGTAGAAAAATGTCGGAATATGTTAATATAGTGTATTGAATAGTTATTAAAGATGGAGGTTATTCCGTGATAAAAGGCGAACAAGCTTACTTAGACTTATGTCAACATATACTTGAAAATGGTAATAAACGTGATGACCGAACAAATACTGGAACTTATTCTATCTTTGGACATCAAATGAGATTTGATTTACAAGAAGGATTTCCATTATTAACGACGAAAAGAATCCCATTTAAATTAATTGTCTCTGAACTTCTTTGGTTTATGAAAGGAGACACAAATATTCGTTATTTATTACAACATAATAATAACATTTGGAATGAATGGGCATTTGAAAAATGGGTGAAAAGTGAGGAATACACCGGCCCTGACATGACTAACTTCGGAATTAGATGTCAAAAGGATCCAGAATTTAATGAGCTATTTCAGGAACAAATGGCTCTATTTAAGGAAAAAATATTAACAGATGAAACATTTGCTGAAAAATATGGTCATCTTGGTGCTGTTTATGGAAAACAGTGGAGAAATTGGAAAACATCTCAAAATGAAACGATTGATCAATTAAAAGATCTAATCGAAGGAATTAAACATAATCCAAATTCAAGAAGACATATTGTTTCTGCATGGAATCCAGAGGATATTCCAAATATGGCACTTCCGCCATGTCATACATTATTCCAATTCTATGTAGCGGATGGAAAAATATCCTGTCAGCTATATCAAAGAAGTGGAGATGTATTTTTAGGTGTTCCATTTAATATTGCTAGTTATGCACTACTAACCCATCTAATTGCTAAAGAGTGTAATCTAGAGGTGGGAGAGTTTGTTCATACGTTAGGAGACGCTCATATTTATTCCAATCATGTCGAACAAGTCCGAACTCAACTTGAGCGTGAACCAAAATCTTTTCCAACTTTAAAACTTAATCAGGAAAAACAATCTATTTTTGATTATGAAGTCGACGATATCGAAGTAGTCGATTATAATCCATATCCAACGATAAAAGCGCCAATTGCTGTATAAAATATAGACTAGCAGGAGTGATCTTGATGATTTCACTATTAGTAGCTATGGATAAAAATCGCGTTATCGGCGCCAATAATGATTTACCATGGCATCTTCCTAAGGATTTAAAATTCTTTAAAGAAAAAACCACCGGCAATACAATCATTATGGGGAGAAAGACATTTGATTCCATTGGTAAAGCTTTACCAAATCGTAGGAATGTAGTTATAACAAAGAAGGGTTCTCGCTTTCCGGAGAATATTGAAGTTGTAACGGACATTGATACCGTAGTAAAATGGAATAAAGAAAAACCAGATGAAGAGTTTTTTGTTATTGGTGGGGGAAATATATTCAATCAAGTACTGCCCTTAGCAGATCGTATGTATATTACATGGATTGAAGAAGAATTTGCTGGTGATACGTATTTTCCAGCGTTTTCTGATTCAGACTGGGTTTTGACTACTAAGGTTAAAGGGGATAAGGATGAAAAAAACCCTTATGACTATTATTTCTTACAATATGATAGAAGAAAATGAGTTATGCTTGTCTATTCGAAGGCTAACATGGTAATATTAAATAAAAGTAGTAAAAGGTTTACATAAGTATACTAACAAAAGAAGGTGTCAATATGGGCTTAGGAGCTATTGGAGTTCCAGGTTTGATTTTAATCTTAATTATTGCTTTAGTTGTTTTCGGGCCAAAAAAGTTGCCTGAGATTGGAAAGGCTGCCGGGGAAACACTAAAAGAATTTAAGAAATCCGCAAATGACTTGACTAGTGATGCCAAAGAAGAAATCGATGAAGTGAAAGCTATTGTTACAGATAAAGATGATAAATAATCTCTTGGAGTGTTTATAATGGGTATTGGGTTTCCAGGATTAATTCTAATTTTAATTGTTGCTTTAGTTGTTTTTGGTCCTTCCAAATTGCCTGAGATTGGAAAGGCTTTTGGCTCAACTTTAAAAGAGTTTAAAAAAGCAGTTCAAGACATGAGCGATGATGCGAAAAAGTAGCATATAGGTATATATGTGGAAGGTGTAAGGCCCTGACCTTACATCTTCTTTTGTTCTTATAGAAGGAGTGTTAATATGGGAAAAAACCATAAAAATAAAAAAGAAAGAGACATGGACGTTGTTGGTCATCTATCTGAACTAAGAAATAGGATCATGTTCACGGGAATATTTTTTATTGTCATTTTTATTGCTGGTTTTATCTATATTGAAGATATTTATTGGTTTTTTGCTAAAGAACTTGATTTTAAATTAACAGCCATAAGCCCTGGAGAAATTATCTGGATCTATTTTTCACTTGCTGGTGTAATCGCTCTTGCGGGAACATTGCCAATTATTGCTTATCAAATTTGGGCGTTTGTAAAACCTGGATTGACACCACGTGAGAGGAAGGTTACACTCCCTTACATACCTGCTGTTTTTGTTTTGTTTGTAGCGGGAATGGTTTTCGGTTATTTTCTTTTCACACATTTTATTATTCCGTTTCTTTTGAATTTAAACAATGGAATGTTTGATATCATGTTTACGGTTGATGGGTACTTTAAATTTTTAATACGAGTTACATTGCCGTTAGCAGCGTTATTTGAATTACCAATTGTTGTTATGTTCTTAACTAACTTGGGAATTTTAACTCCAGATTTCATGAAAAAAACAAGAAGATATGCTTATTTTCTATTGATTGTAATTAGTACGATGATTACACCACCAGATTTCTTTTTACCACTATTGGTTTCCGTGCCACTCATCTTAATTTATGAAATAAGCATTACTTTATGTAGTCGAGTATTTCGTAACAAGCAGAAAAAGCATGAAGAATATATGAAATCTGGAAACGTTTATTAGGAAGGGGGAAATATATGCGTTCATTTTACCAGTTTTTAATGACTTATAGAGGTAAGAAAACTCCTGATGACCAGAGTAATTTAGCTGACTGGGCTTTTCGTGACCATAATTTCCCTAAGCATTCTTCTGATTACCATGAAATAAGCAACTATCTTGAATGGAATAGCCCTTTCCCAAACGCACTTATCGTATTTGATGAGCTTTGGGATGCTTATACCGAAAGATAATGATAAAACATTCAGTAGCGATATTAAGCCTACTGAATGTTTTTTTAATAAGATCTCTAATCGACCTAATATGTCAAAAAACAGCAATATATCACAAAACAATTAAAGAAATTTAAATTTCTTGTAGCTTATTGCGCTTACCCAGGAAATAATAGAATATTTCATCATTTTATAAGTGATTTATGTTTTCTTTAGCCTACACACTTTATAGTCATTTATCGTAAAATAGGTTAGATATAAGAATAAAATTTTTCAGGTTTAACATCTAAAAAAGTTAGATATCAAGCAATGGGGAAGGGGATCAATATGTTATTTCCAACTCAAAGACAACAATATAGGTACCCGATGCCACCACCCCGGAATCAATTAGGCTTCGGCAGACCACAACCTCCAAATAGAGGATTCGGACTTCGATCAAGATCAGTTCCTACTAACAATGCAAAACCAAATTTATTGGGACGTCTATTAGGTTCGCAGCAACAGTTCGGAACTGGAGGTATATCAGCGGGAGGGGGGCTTTCAAAAACCTTAGGAAATATTCAACAAGTATTAAATGTCGTTCAGTCCACGGCCCCAATCGTTCAGGAATATGGACCAATGATTAAAAATCTCCCAGCGATGTACCGTATGATGAAAGCATTTAAAGATATAGATCAAATAGAAGATGCATCTGAAAATGATGACGATAAAGAAGAAAATAAGAAAGGAAATATAGAATTAAATTCTGATGAATTAGCAGATGATTCTTTTAGTACAGAAAAAGAAAAATCGGAAAGTAATGAAGAGGTTATATCACAAAGTTCTAAAGAGGAAAAAGGCCTTTCGACACCAAAATTATTTATTTAAGCAGAGCGCTTGCATTTTTCTATAAAAAAAGGAAGAATAGAAATAAACATCCTAAAAATGGAGGTACGAAGATGGCTTCAAATATAGAAAAGGCGACTTTTGCTGGTGGTTGCTTCTGGTGTATGGTTGAACCATTTGATACTAGACCCGGTGTAGAAAGTGTAATTTCTGGATATACAGGTGGAAATATAGAAAATCCTACGTATGAACAAGTCTGTTCAAATACAACAGGACATGTAGAAGCTGTTCAAATCACATTTGATCCAGCCATCATGCCATATGAACGACTTGTTGATACGTTTTGGCAGCAAATTGATCCAACAGATCCAGGTGGACAATTCAATGATCGTGGAGAATCATATCAAACTGCAATTTTCTATCACAATGATGAACAAAAGGCAATTGCTGAGAGTTCTAAGCAGGCACTTGAAGAAAGTGGGAAATTTTCTAAACCAATTGTAACAAAAATTTTACCTGCAAAACCATTCTATCCTGCAGAAGAGAATCACCAAGATTATTATAAAAAGCAATCCTTCCATTATCGATTATACAAAAAAGGATCTGGAAGAGAAGATTACATTAAGTCAACATGGGGCATGAGCGTAGATAAATCTAAATTGAAAGAACAGCTCACCCCAATTCAATATCATGTAACGCAAGAAAACGGAACGGAAAGACCTTTTCAAAACGAATATTGGAACAACACAAAAGAAGGTATATACGTTGATGTCATCTCAGGTGAAGTGCTATTTTCTTCTAAGGATCAATATGATGCGGGATGTGGTTGGCCAAGCTTCACCAAACCAGTTGATTCTTATCAAGTAACAGAACATCTCGATCAATCACATGGTATGATACGTACGGAGGTCCGCAGTCGAAAAGCTGATTCACATCTAGGACATGTATTTGAAGATGGGCCAAGGGAGACTGGAGGATTACGGTATTGCATGAATTCTGCAGCGATGAAATTTATCCCTAAAGAAGAAATGAAAGAAAAAGGATATGCAAATTATCTGTATTTATTTGAATAAAAATATAAGTTTACCATAACTTTATTATGTTAACTAGTAACGGAGTGATAAAAAATGATGCATTTAAAATGGGAAAATAACGAGACAATAAAACAAATCGAATGTGTACACGCGAATGCAAAGAAATTTATGGTTGATAATAAATTGACACCTGGAAAAATCTACGATGTGAAAAATGAGACAGATGAATTTTACTTTATAAAAGATAATAGCAATCGAATTGGCGGTTATTTAAAAGAGTATTTCAAAGAAGTAAAATAGTATGGGAACTCCCAACAGTTAGATTCACTTCTAACTGTTGGGGGTATTTATTTGCGTTATTTATGGATAATTAAATAATTGATTGAAAGATGAATCTTTTATTTTATTGTAGAAATAAGTTATACTATCTAATGGAGAATCGTATTTAGCAATGAAGGTAGGAGGAGATTGTATTGGCTTTTATTATAACATCACCATGTAAAACCGAAAAAGCTGGAGAATGTGTAGAAGTTTGTCCTGTAGACTGTATTGAAGAAGGAGAAGATATGTTCTATATCGATCCTGATATATGTATAGATTGCGGCGCATGTGAAGCAGTATGTCCTGTCGAGGCAATTTTCATGGAAGATGAGGTTCCAGAAGCTGAAACGGAATATATCGAATTAAACCGTAAATTTTTTGAGAATAGATAATCTGAGGAAAGTCACTACTAAAAAGTATGTGGCTTTTTTATTTTTATAATATGGAATTCAGCTGTGTAAGACGTTATGATTTGAATAAAATAGTAAAATATATTTACTTTGGTGTAAATTGAGAAGGAAAAATTTCCTTAAATGTCCGGATTGATTTAAATCGTAAAATAAATTTCTTCTAGAAACAGAATTATATTTTCTATAAAAAAATTTTATTTTATCTCACTATCTTAAGTATACTTTACTTTTGAGATTGATTTTTGGCTTTTTACACGACTTCCTATAATAAAGATTATGTTAACAAGGAAATGTATAAAAAGTAGTGGTTTTTAGCCACTACTAACCTTCTTCTATTTTATTGAAATTAAATCTAAATAGCTCATCGCTTTTAATCCAGCGTTTAAATGTTGTAGGTTTAATATTTAAACATTCACATGTGTAGTTAACAGATTTCGTAAGTGTATAAATGCTAAGAAATTTTAATTTCCTCATGCTTACAGCTACATTTGTAGTATCATGCACTGAATCCTGTAATTGTTCAATGCTAAGTTTTTCTTTCTGAAAGGATTCGTATTTTCTCAACAAATAGATACCTTTATCTTTATATATCCAGTCCGAGAAAAATTTAATAGACCTTCTTCCACGAATATGTACTCGAAAATTATTATTGTCCTCAATAAATTGCGGTTTAAATCCTTGTTCAAGTAATATTTGTTTTATTGATCTTAAAAATTTAACAGATCCACCGACAAATGTCACAGTATATTTTTCATAATTAACATATCCATCCCCATCAAAATAACCCCTCATAAAATGATGCACATATTGTTCTGGTACATAAGGAAATTCCATGTCCCGGGATTTGTTTGGTTTAATTCCGTGTATTTGGATCAAGTCGGACTTTATGATTTTGCTGTGCAGTGGTAGTGTATATACCCCTGTTTTTTTATTATAGTAAAAAAGTAATGTTCATTGAGCTTATATTTTCTTTTCCAACTTCCTCTGGGGCGCATTTCTATATGGTTTTCACTTAATAATAAACGTATATATCTAGCTGAAACATTTGCACGTTCTGCTATTTTTGTAGTACTCTCCCCACTTTTGTACATTTGAATAATTTCTTCTGTACTTAAGGTTCGTTTTCGCAATTTCTTACTCATAAAATTTCTCCTTTCGAATATTATTGTGGTGGGAACTAATGTTCTGTATCTATTTTATCATACTTTTGAAAAAACTAATATTTATAATTGTCAGCTATATTACATCAAGAAACACGTAAATCTATTGGTGCAAATATGGATCTATTTTGATTATCGTGATAATTGTACTACAATATCGGTAACATAAAGCAAAGACGTAGATGCCGCTAACACCTACGTCTAAGTATTTAATATTTAGATATTCATCGGAATTTATCTAGATCATTTACACCACATGAAAAGCGCAGCTTAAAGCATTTGCTGCTTGGTTGATCCCGTAATGTGCCTCGGCAAGCACTCCTGCTCCTGGCATCCAAAAGAAGCCGTGGATCATATCCTGCCGTAATTACCAGAGCTGGCGGCAGTCCTCTTACGTCATCGGCTAATAATGGTGAAGCGTATGGATTTTTCCGTCCTGCTCATCGCGTAAGTAGTGATTCCAAAACCAAACCATTGTATTCTTTGTTAAAAAGTACCTTTCCGCATTTTCGTTATAAGACTTCGTGTCATAGGAATGATTGGTTACCGGATAGATCAGCATTTGATATACAAGCGAAGGACCTTTCCGATCTCGGGCCATCAAGGCTACCACTGCCGCGAGATTTCCACCTGCACTGTCACCACCAACGGCAATACGGTCAGGGTCTACCCGGATTGATTCAGCATTTTCTGCCACCCACTTTACGGCCGCATATCATCTTCAGTAGCCGTCGGAAATTTGTACTCTGGTGCTAAACGGTAATCAACCGACACTACAACACAACGAGCTCTGTTTGATAACATACGGCAAGGCACATCAACGGTATCTAAATTTCCGATAACCCAGCCACCGCCATGGTAGTACACCAATGCTGGCAGTGGGCCTTCACTGGCTGGTGTGTAAATCCGAACAGTAATTTCCCCGTCAGCCAGTGGAATCGTCCTGTTTATTACTGTTTCTACCTCTTCTGGAGCTCCTGCCAACAATTGAAAATCAGCGGACTTTCTCGCTTGATCTGGTGTAAGTGACTCCATTGGCGGTGCTCCTGTAGCCTCCAATTGTTTTAAAACAAACCAAGCTTGCGGGTCAATATCGGCCTTAAAAAATCCCTCTTTAACTAAACTTTCATCAGTTCCATTGGAAGATAATAGGGATGTAAAACCTTCGTAGCCCCTAGCTGCTACATCATCACAAATTAAACGATAAAGCCCTACCCCTCCGGAAAAGGCGAGAAATCTCCGCGGTTTTCCTTCGATATTGGCTCCCATATACCATGAATCTGTTTTGGTTAGCAGAGACATGTCGGCAATTGCCTGACATTGCTGGCTCCAAAATTCTTCTGCCTCTATTGTAGCCTCAAATGCTTCTAAATGATGTTCACGAAGGTAATCAATGCAATCCGCAACCCATTCTACGTGCTGCTCAATGGAAACCATCATGTTGCTTAGGACTGATGGACTCTGAGGACCAGTCAACATAAACATGTTCGGGAAACCGGAAGTGGACAGGCCAAGATAAGTCTTTAAATCAGCACCATCTTTCCATTTCTCCTTAAGCGACACATCATTCTTCCCACGAATATCAATTTTAAACAAAGGACCTGTCATAGCGTCAAAGCCAGTTGCAAACACAAGGACGTCTAATTCATATTCCCTATCTGTCGTTTTGATCCCATTTGGGGTAATTTCCGTAATAGGCTCTGCCTTTATATCAATAAGGGAGACATTTTCTCGGTTATAGGTTTCAAAATAGTTAGTGTCAATAATGGGGCGTTTTGTAGCGTAGTAATAGGTTGGCATTTGTTTTTGTGCTACTTCTGGGTCTTGGACAATTTTCTTAATTTTAGAGCGGATAAAGGTTGCGGCGGTTTCATTTGCTTCAGGTAGTATTCCAATGTCATTATAGTTATAGGTTAGGGTAAATAATCCACCCTCCTGCCATGCCTTTTCGTATAGACGCTCTCTTTCTTCTGGGGAATCCTCCAGGGCTGATTTCATCCGAGGTGCGGATGGAACTCCGTGCATCGAGTAACGCATAAGTTGTTTAATTTCTGCGTAATTTTTCCTTGTTTCGTTGATTACTTCGGAATCATACGGATGATTTTGCGCTGGACAGCTATACTGCGGAGTCCTCTGAAACACGGTGAGGTGACCAGCTTCTTTGGCAATAACCGGAATTGCTTGAATTCCACTTGATCCGGTTCCAATCACACCAACTTGCTTACCACTGAAGTCTACTTTTTCTTGCGGCCATCTTCCTGTGTGATATACCTCTTTTTTGAAGCTGTCTAACCCTTTAAATTTTGGTATGTTAGAGGCAGAAAGGCACCCTAATGCCGTAATAAAGTACTCAGCAGTGACTTGCGTGCCGTCTTCCATTCCAATCTCCCAGTTACGGTCTTGTTCATTGTAGCGGGCAGCTGTGATCCGTGTATTGAACTGAATGTCCCGACGCAAATCCAATTTATCCGCTACAAAATTTATATAGTTTAGTATTTCCGGTTGCTCAGCATATCTGGAAGACCAAGTCCATTCGTTCAAAATCTCTTCTGAAAAAGTATAATTATAGTAGATACTCTCGATGTCACAACGCGCACCGGGGTAGCGGTTCCAATACCAGGTTCCCCCAATATCTTCACCGGCTTCATAAACGCGAACCGAATAACCTGCCTCCCGTAATCGATGAAGCATATACAATCCAGAAAAACCCGCTCCAACTACCACAGCATCAAACACATTAGTATTATGTTGATTCAATACCATTGTCAATCGCCTCCTTAAAATTAAAATTTGTCAAAATGAAGTCAAGGGTTGTATGCGTTTTCATATACTTTCTGGCTAGATGTATAAAACTCTGCTTAAACTTCCCTCGTTAAAATTTTTCTTTCTTCTATAAACCCCTCCTGTAAATTTTACGGGTTAAGATATACATTTATTACTTTTTTAGAATAATTAAGTTACATAAAATACCATTAAGTCTCTGAATAGTTTTTATCTTTTGCATCCTCTAAACTGCTCTAAAAGCTTTATTACTTTGTTAAATTTTTGTTAAATTATAGCTTAAATCTATGTGGTGATAGATTTCTTCATTTGGAACAGCACCATCTAATACAATGCTAATCTTATTCATATGATAAGCAGTGTTGTTGCTGCTTTTAACCAATTTTTCACTCCAAAACTTGAGTTAATTACTTTACCATAGTATGTTTTAGTCTAAATCATCTAACTTATATTAAGTTTGACTATTTCATCTAACTTTTGTTATATTCGATTATATAATCAAACTCCTCTGTACGTTGGATAAGAAAGGAACTGTTTATACATGTTAAATGAAGTCTCCGTCTTCATCATGGATGTAAGTAATTCATCTAAAGAAAATATCGGTAATGAATTAAGTGAATATCTACAGCAATTAAAAATGAGCATTGCAGATTGGACAAAAGATACTGTTGTGACCAAGATCAGTCATCGTGCTGGTGATGAATTGGCCGTGGTATGTAGTGGCTATGCATCGGCATATACACTTGCTTTCTATATAAGCCGTATTTGGAAGTTCGCAAATCATAAACCTTATTTCGGTCTATCATTTGGCAATATCCAAGAGGATGTAAATGCTATAGACATAGAAACTTGGATTCATCCATTAATGAAACATGCAAGAAATGCCAATGATTATCTAAAAAAACAACAGAACAGATTGCTATTTCGCTTTGAATTACCTGGTTTATCAGATGAACAAGGATTCACCATTTTTAGCAAACAGTTCGAAACATTAATAAATACGAGTTTAACTCTAAAGCAAGAACAAATTAACGAACAAACTGAAATACAATCTCTCGTCTGTTCTTTGTATTTAATCCTCGGTCAACAAAATAAAATAAGCCAATATCTTGATAGAACAACAGCTACTATATCAAATCATATGAAAAAAGGTAAAACGCAAGTCATCTTGAACACTTTTTATGACATTGTTAATGTACTGGATTCATTAGACGCGCAAGATAAATATCATCTAACTGATAAGCTGCAAACAACCATTCGACAGCATGTATTAAACCATTTACAGGATTATTTTCCTAAAGAAGGGAGATTATCATGACTGTACTATTACTTCTACTTGCACATTTAGTAGCTGACTTTTGGTTGCAAACGGATCAAATGGTAAAAAATAAAATAAAACATTTAAAGAAACATATATTTCACCATTTACTAACAACTGGAATTGTACTTGCTATTATATGGGGTTATCAATATGAGTTTCAAAATATAATAATGTATTTTATTCTACCTTTAATTTTTATTATTATCACACATCTCCTGATTGATATGTTAAAAATAAAGCTAGTAGACTCCATTAAAAGAAGCCCAACGGATCATATTATAAGACTGAGATACTTTCTATTAGATCAAGTATTACATGCAATGATGATCATCATTGCATGCCTCCTTTTCTTTCGTATGAAAGTCGCAGAAATGACGACTAGTTTGCTAGACTTATATGGGACAAACGGTTTAAGCCCGTTTAATACATTTTTATTTATTTCTATTATTTATATTTTAGCAACAAGTGTCAGCGGTCATATCGTTAAATTTATAGTTGGTTCATTGCCCTCAGAACTTGTAAATTTTGAAGGTGAACTAACATTAAGACATCAAATGAATGATACAACAGAAAAAAGTCAACCTAAGATGGAAAATAGCTTTACGGAGGAATATCATTATTTTACATACTCTTCCCCACTTCGATCGCGTGGGAAACTTATCGGCTACATAGAAAGATTGCTTGTTATTATATTAACCGTGATAGGCTCCTATTCGTCTATTGCCTTTATTATTGCTGCCAAGTCAATTGCACGATTCAAACAGTTAGAAGATAGAAGCTGGGCGGAATATTTCTTATTAGGTACACTATCTTCTATCTTTCTAGGATTAGTACTTGGTCTTGCTGTACAAGGAATCATTAAGTAGAGCCTTCTTGATAATAATGAAAAGACTGAAATTTTAAGTTAAGAATTTCAGTCTTTTCTATAACTAATTTTAATTAGTCACACTAATCTTAGGTGCAAAAATTTGTTTATATTGGTAATCTCCATCCACCTCATCTATGGCAATAACGCATGCATTATCAAACGGTTTAGGTTTTGCTTTATTATCGATTGGCCACTGCATCATAAACGTCAAAAATGCATGCATGAAAGCAGAATGACTTACCATGATCACATCTTCATAACGATTTTGTTGCTTGACTCGCTGAAGAAACGTATTATAAAACATAGTGGCACGAAGGTAGACATCTGCCATTGATTCTCCATTTGGATAGCGATAGAAAAACGAACCAGAAGCTTTAAATTCCTTCTTTAGCTGTGGTGTACGATTATTAATGTTAAGCAAGTTTCCTAATTCCCACTCGCGTATTAATGGATTTTGGAGAAAAGGAACTTCACCCGGTAGTTCCGCATGTATGGCTTTGGCGGTTTGCATCGTTCGTGCATAAGGTGAACTATATAAAATAGTTTTTTCACTTACTACGTTTTTCAAAAAATCAGCTGTAGCTTTTGCCTGCTTCTGCCCAAGTTCTGTTAAATTGTGCTCCGAATCATGAATGTGTTCCATTATCGTATAATCTACATTATGTTCGGATTCCCCGTGCCTTATTAAATAAATCGTCAAACCCTTCACCCCTTGTTCTTTCCGAATTTATTTAAATTTCCCTTAATTAACATTCTCTTCTCTACTTTATCAAATTTTATTAATGTTGGTAAAGCGAAATGTTAAAATTATTGGAATATTAATAAAAAGGACTTCCGTTAGCGAGATTTCCTTGATACCCTACTGATGCGAAAAAAGACAATCCACCATCGGCAGATTGTCTTCACTCTTATTTTATTTCATATATCGATACTCCAACAAACTCTTCAGTGCGGCTACTTCTTCTAACAATTCCTGTCCGACATTCGTTTCTCGAACCATCTTCCGTTCCACTTCTTCATCCACTACCCGTTTCACGGATAAAACATCTGTTCCATTTTCTAATAAATTTTCTTTAGAATTAAAATGTTTATGAGCAACGAGTTTCATACCGTATGAATTATAAAGTAACGTGTATCCAGCGATTCCTGTTGTAGATTGATAAGCCTTAGAGAAGCCCCCATCAATGACAATCATCTTCCCATTTGCTTTAATTGGGTTTTCCCCTTCAATTTCTTTTACAGGTGTGTGGCCATTTATGATATGACTATGATCTGGATCAAGCCCAAAGTCTGTTAAAATTTTACGGCAAATATCTTCATTTTCACGTAGATAGTAATATGGATTCTTCGTTTCTTTATGGGTTTCTTTGTCCTTTATAAAATATCGTTCAAAGGTTGTCATGGCTCTTTTTCCAAATAGTGATGAATATTCTCCAGTCCATAAATACCAGACCATATCTGTTGAGAGATCATCTGTTTCTTCTGGATGAGCAAATGCATATCGTAAATGATACTCAAAAATATCAAGTAAATCACGACCGCCATATGTAGTATCTTCAATTACCATTTCTTCCATATTTCCCTTTTCATCTAAAGGAATGCAGCCATGAATTAATAAGTTACCGTTATATTTTAAATAGAGGCTACCTTTTTTCATAAGAAAATGGATGTGTCTTGCTAGTTTCTCTGAATGCTGAACAGAGAATAATAGTTTGTCAATCACTTCTTGTTCTTCTTCTATAAGTTGTTCTGGATTATCGGGGTTAACGGTTGCGAAACAGGTGTTTTCAAGTTTGTACGTCTTCCCTTGAATCTTTATTTCATTTTTATCATAATCAATATTCTCAAGCAAAAGTCTTTCTGACATGTTAAAGAATGGACGTCTTTTAATAATAGGCATTTCCAGTTTGAACTGAATCATCGCAATGGCTTGATGCATTTTCGTGATTTGTAAACGTTCTTGATCGGTTATTTTTTTACCTGTCTGTACCTTAGGTCTAAAAGCTGGATTGTCTGTGTAATACTTTTCCGCAAGATTAAGAAGAGGTCTTAAATTGATTCCATACACATCTTCAATAATATCCAAATTATCGTACCTAGCGCTAATGCGGAGAATATTAGCGAGACAAACTTTTGAACCTGAGAAGGCACCTATCCATAATACATCATGATTTCCCCATTGAATATCAACTGAATGATAATCAATCAATGTATCCATAATTTTATCAGGTTGCGGCCCACGATCATAAATATCCCCAACTACATGAAGATGGTCCACTACTAATCGCTGCATACAATAAGCAAGCCCAATAATCAATTTATCAGCCTGGCCAAGAGAAATTACTCGTTCGACAATGATATTGTAATAAGGTTCCTTATTTAATAGTTCATCTTCCGTTTTATATAGTAACTCTTCAATGATATATACAAATTGCTTCGGTAAGGCTCTTCGTAATTTCGAACGTGTATATTTTGAAGAAGCGAAAGATATAAGCTTGACTAAATGTTTAATGGTTTCTGCATACCAGTCGTGTAACTCCTCATTATTGCCGAAGTTATGTTTTATTAATTGTAGCTTATCTTCAGGATAATAAACCAATGTTGTCAATTCATTAATTTTTTCCTCTGATAGAACGCTAAAGAATAGCTCTACAATTTTCTCCCTTACTCTACCAGAACCATTTCTTAAAACATGTTGGAAGGATTGAAACTCCCCATGTAAGTCACTTACAAAGTGCTCTGTCCCTTTTGGTAAATTAAGAATGGCTTCCAGATTAATTAGTTCATTAATCACTTTCTCCTCACTATCATATTTCTCTGCAAGTAAATCCAAATATTTCTTATTCATTATGATTCATCCCCCCTATAGGCTCCTAATTGGTTAATAGAATATCATTAGTACTAGGAAATTAAATATTTTTATAGAGTATGTTCTTATATTTTAACATATTGGGTAATTTTTTATTATATTAAGGGGCTATCGTATTCATTAATTACATGATATATCTGCCAAGCTTGTATTTTTTCAGGGTTTTATACGTCACAGGTCTTGAGGGAATCTCCTGCTCCTTAAGTGATGAAAAAAGTGCCTAGCCCCACTGCTTTATTATAGTTCAGCAGTGGGGCTAGGCACCTTAACGTGGATTTACGATCTTTAAAATATGAATCAGATAAAAACACTTCATTGATAACTATTATACTTATTTGTCCTTTCTCCAATATTCCCTGTGGTAAGTACAAACGAGACGTTAGCTACTTACTCTATTTTTCACTGTACCGAATAAGTATTCTATATAGGTACATCTAGTGTCTAAATAACTAATTCTAAATATAGAAGAAAATTTTATATCCATTTTCTTCTTGAAATTCGCTGTTGAAAATCTCTATTTTTAAATTCAAGTGCATGGTCTCTTTCCCTTTGTTTTCTTTGATCTCTTTCAATTAAAGAATCTAGTTTTTTTACTGCCCTTTCCAATTCCATTTCATTTATTTCACCTTTAGCATAAATACTGCATAAAATACTATATGCAATAGCTTTTGTTTCTATATTTATAACTAGATCTACATCTGAATTTCCGCTTTTATCTATCAGTGTATTTAACCTATTTTCAAGTCGTTTTTCCACTTTTCTTAACACCTCATATCGATAGAGGGATACTTTTTCTAAGTACCCCTCTGAAATTTAGTTAGATATCAAATCTTTGATTTTGATCTTGATCTTGCTCCTGATCGGAATCTGATTCGGATCTAGCGCGTACTCTTGCACGAGAATCACTGTCTACGTGAATATCCACATCTACTCTTGAGTTACCACTCTTTACTACTTTAGCAATGTTAGTATTCTTATCTTTAACTTGGACTTCATTTTCATTGTCTGAATCAATGTCACTTCTAAAATCAAGTTCGTTATCTACATCGCTTCTTGAACTACTTCTGGAATTACTTCTTGACTCTGAATTACCAGATCGCCTTCCATCGTCCCCGAAGAAATCTGGGTTTCTCCATACTTTGCTCATAGCTTTCCCTCCTTTTTCTTTTGTCGATATATTATATTCGTGTTATGGAGACATGCTTAGATGATAACCCTATTAAAGTATGGTTAAAGACATATTTTTCAAGAAGTTTTAAGGAACACTATTATGTAAACCCATTTTTAATAACATCACACTATCGTCATTACAGGCAAAAAAACACAGGATATTTTATCAATGCTAATAAGCCAAAAACGTGTATTCGGATTTTCCGAATACACGTTTTTTGGCTAATGGTTGTTTTCTCTTGTAGTAGCCATACCTTGAATTAAATTTTCTTCACTTGATTCATGATAAATCTGCTTTTCGGTAAACTCGGCATTCGCCTCATACTATAACTTAGGTTTTGGTCTGGTACATTGTAATCCATATGATTCACCAGCAAGTTTAAGCTTGTTTTCATTATTTCAATAGTCAATACTTCCCCAGGACAACGATGACCTTTAGCATACTTTCCGCCACCTTGAGGAATAAAATCATAGGGATTCTCTGTTCTATCTTTGAACCGTTCAGGATTAAATTGCTCTGGATTATTCCATATATCAGGATGGTGATTTGTCCCATAAATATCTAACAGAACAAGGTTTCCCTTTTTAAAATCATGTCCTTTCCATAGAAAATCTTCACGTACTCTAGCTACTGCACATGGGAAAAATGGATAATAGCGGCGTACTTCCTGTACAAACATTTCATAAACATCTTCCCTGGCGTGGGATAGCCTTTCTTTTTCTTTCGGATTTTCAACTAAGGATAATGCAACAAAAACAATATAGATAGTAATAGCAACAATTGGACGTATAATATTAAGGATCTCTACAGCTACTACCTCGGGATTTAAAAGTTCTCCATGTGTGTCCCGATACCAAGTCATACGATGTAGGGCTGTTTCTTCAGGTGCATCAAGGTTCCCTTTACGAACATCTTTAACTATGTTTTGCAACCACATCTCTAAAGTATTCCGAGCTTGTCTCCCTTTCCAATGTCGTGGACCAACAGATCCAGCGGAATCAAATAACGCCTCCAATTGTCTTGCTCTGATGGCGATATCATTTTGGGGTAATGGAACCCCTGCCCATTTACAAGCTGTCGTAGCTAATATGTTTGTTACTTCTTCATATAAAACAATCTTTTCCTTATGAATCCACACATCAAGCGTTGATGTCCATTCCTCTCTAAATATCCTTACAACATCTTGTAGTCGTTTCTCCGTCATTAGTGACAAAAATAATTGTTTTCGATGTTTGTGACTGGAATCATCTATTGTTTGTATCGATTTTTCACCGAATAAAGTTTGCCGTAATCTTTTGGGAGCGGCTCCATTTCTTTTCAACTTTAATTCGTCATAGAAAATTTTAACGGCCTCTTCCCCAGCAATGCAAACAGTCTTCTGTCCACCTAGCAACCTAGTTTCAAACATATCTCTTCCAAAACGTTTTCTTCGATTTGATATGTATAAATAGCCATCTTTCAACATAGCTAATGTATTATCAAAACCTTTATCAATTGGAATCTGCTCTCGATATGGCATTATCACTCACTCCATTTAATTATTGGTTAGAAATCGGACTCCTATCATTAGTATGTCTTGTATATCCTTATTATATGAGAAGCCAAAAAGAAAACAGATGACGGCTATGTGTGTTTCAAATGCTTGACAAAATAAAAAGGAAGAGTAGCTCCCTTCCCTCTTTTTCTATTTATTCACTTCGATCTGATGCACTGTATGTTCATGAAGACCTTCGTCATTTTCAACATGAATGACTATTTTGTACATTCCTTCTTTAGCAAACGAATAGGAATTAGTGTATTCACCTGAAACAGTTTCGTCCGCGTCAACCCAATCATGTATATCCGAGTTGTCATTAACAATTTCATATCGGACACGAGCGCCCTCAAACGGTTCATCCTTCATCTGTAAATTTACAGTAAGCTTTACTTCTTCATTTACCTTCGTATTTTCTGGTTTTATAAAGTGCATATCAAGACCTTCCCCATGACCAGAATGTTCATGGGTTTCTCCATCATGTTGATGTTCATCCTCGTGATTGGAACTTGCTCCGTCTCCAATGGTAATTGATTTTTTCGGCATCGTGTGCAAATCTCTTGCCGTCGTATGGGCATACATTTCATAAACTCCATCTGAATCAAAAGATACTTGTGCTGTGTATGTACCATCCTCATTATTGTTAGCTTCAATCTTAGTACTATCCTCTTCATTTCCTTGTTTCCAATATTCAAAAGTGACTTCATCCGCATCCTTCACTTTTTCATCCCCATATGTAACGATTGCCTTCAATTCTACTGTTTCACCTACATCAGCCTTATCAACTACTTCGAAATCAACTTCAAGCATTTTTAGCTCTTCTGATTCCTGCGACTGATCCGTATCATTATCATTATTACATGCAGCTAAAACAGCCATTGTTAATGCCACAATCAATATTAAAATTCTTCTCCCCACTTTTCATAACCTCCACTACTTTGTCTAATGATGTTTTCTAGAACACGGGTCATTTCCATTCAACTTAAGGATACGGACTTGCACCCTAACAACAATGTAACAGTAGCATGACAGCTAATCAATAGATTATATGTGAAAGATATGTGAAAACGCCTTGTTACACATCAGTAGTGATTTTAAAACATAGGATACGTGTTTCTTGGACAAATTAATGGTAAGGAGGGATACTTTCAAATGAAGAAAAAACAAAACCAACCAGAACAAGGAATTCTTGAATTAAACAAAGGTTTCTATGGAGAAAATCTTAATGAGACCTTTGTGGACCTTTTAGGAAAAAATAATATTGAGCTAGATATTAATAATCCTAAGAATAATGATAAAGATAATGAAGATATGTAACTTTAATGGAACAACTTCAATTGCTTAATCCAGGTTAATTTGCAATGTGAGTGTCTTTTTATTCTGTTTTGTGCATTAAAATAGATAGGGGGAATCCCCTATCTAAATATTCATCAAAAATTCAAAATAGTTATAGCTAAAATCTTAGAACGTTCAAATAACGATTCAATACTGATATGCTAATTAGTGTAATTTTACAGTTATATCTCTGTTAATGCGAATGTCTAGAACGCGTAGGAAAGGACTGTTCTTGTTCGGCCAAGTATTCGAATTTATACCATGTAACAAGCATGAGCACTCCGCTTACAATAAGAAGTAAACTCGTTACAACAAATACTGTAGAGAACCCATTGATTGCAGCCAAAAATCCACCAAGTGCAGGTCCAATGATATTCCCTAAAAATCGTAAACTAGTATTGTATCCTATTACTTCTCCTTGCATGGAAAGTGGTGCTGCAGTTCGTATGTAAGCCATTCGAACTGGAACAATACCACCTATGGATACACCTAATAAGAATCGTAAAATGACAAGTTGCCATATATTCGTTACAAATGCACCTGGTAAGTAAACCATTCCTGCAACAAAAAGTAAAATGATTAGAATCTTAGTATGTCCATGCTTATCTCCATATTTCCCCCAACGTCTTGACATTAGTAAATTTCCCAGGCCCGCGGCTGAAAAGGCTAAGCCTGCAAAGAATGCCAAACTTTCAGGGCCATGAATTTCGGCAACAAATAAGGAAAGAATGGGCTGAATACTAAAGTGTGCGATTTGAACAAGTGTAGATAAGAGCAAAACAACGAGTAGTACAGGACTACGTAATATATATAGGATTACTTCTTTACTAGAGTAAGATTTATAATCTTTTGCATCATTTGAGAGTTTAACGTTGATTTCTTTTATTCCAAAAGCTACGAGAATGGCTGAAGTAAAGATTGTTAATGAAATCCACTTAAATGTCCCAGCAAAACCAAACGTATCAGCAAGTATTCCCCCTAGCATTGGTCCCATTAATGAGCCCGTAATATTTCCAGTTTGCAATGTTCCAAGTACTTTACCAGCGACTTCTTTAGGTGTTTGTGTTGAAATGAAAGCTTGAGACATTGGGATAAAGCCGGTTACAATTCCCATAAAAAGCCGTAATAAAAAAAGTTGCCAAACCGTTGTAGCAAACCCCATTAGAAAAACAGAAACGCCAATTCCTATAGCAGATATAATGAGAATCGGTTTTCTTCCGTGTTTATCACCAAATCTTCCCCAAATCGGTGAAAAAATAAATGCTGTGACAAAGGTAACCGCGAAAGTTAATCCTGACCATGTTTGAACATATGAATCAGAGAAGTTTCCCATTGATTCAATGTATAAGGAAAGGAATGGAATAACCATTGTCATACTTCCGGCAATAAAAAAATTAGCAAACCACATGATTGCTAAGTTACGCTTGACCGTTAATTCTGAATCAACGATTGTATTACCTTCCTTCAACATATAATTATATTGGTACTTTAAGCATACCCTATTAAAGAAAAAATTTAAAGAATACAGCTCTAACTGTATAATTTGTACAATATCGTAAAGGTCCATAATGCCTTTACTACATTATCTATACTCACCGACTGTCAGTGAAACTCCTTCAATGAATAATTACTTTCATTCCGGTAAATGTAATAATGGTTGTATTCGGTTAAATATTAATGTGTTTGAAGAAATATGCAGTATCTAACCCAACTTTCCATGCATATTTCATGAACCGAAAAACCGTACCATATCATATATTGGAGGAATGAACATGGTTAAAGACGGAAAAACAGATAAGGTGAAAACAAATAAAGCCAAGCTACCAGATGAGCAACGACGAGCAAAAGGCAGATCGAATGCAAGGAATACTCGTAGCTAATTCTCACCTAGTGTGAAGCACCCAATAAAGCAAATAGGCCAGATTCAAACTCTGGCCTATTTTGTATATAAATTAGTCGATTTATTACATCACTATTGGATTTCATTTATTAAGTGCCTGATAGCGGAAAAATGGATTCAAAATTTAGACCCTTAAAGATCCACGGAACCCTCTAGCACCATAGTAAGATTCCGCACCGTTATGATACACGAAGACATGGCCATAGCGATAATCACAAAAAAGAGCACCACCTCGTTCTCTGATATCGGACGGTGTTTGTATCCAACTCGATGTTTTCATATCGAAATTATCAAGCCGTTGCAACGCTCGATATTGTTCTTCCGTTAGAAGTTCAATGCCCATAGCAGTTGCCATATCCATAGCGTTGTTTTCCGGTTTATGTTTTTTCCTTGATTCCAGCGCTTCCCGGTCATAACAAACACTTCTACGACCTTTAGGACTTTCTTTTGAACAATCATAAAAAATGTATTCGCCTCTTGCTTCATCGTAACCAACAACGTCCGGTTCACCGCCAGTCCTTTCCATTTCATGGAGTGACCACAGTTTCTCCGTATTTGCATCTAGCTTTGCTTGGATATCAGACCATTCAAGGCCTTCATGGCGGTTCATATTTTTCTCAAAACGAGCTTTCAACACTTGGAGTAATTCTTCACGTTGTTCTAGTGACAACTCTTTTTTATTTTCCTTTGTCATATAAGTTTCTCCCTTACTTTTATTAATTGTAATGATTTAAGTATATATAATTTTTGGATTGAAACAAATTTAAACTAGTTGAAAAACGCCCACCTATCTTCTTTGTTTTCCCCAGAAGCTTGAGATAAGAGTATTACTTCTCGATTAGGTGGGATAAATATTACAAAATATTAAAAACTTATTGAGTAAATCAGTTGTACTAATAACTTTTCTTTGTTATTATAACCCTTTAGTTCATATAACGACGGATAAATAACTATTAGATACACTGTCGTATAATTATATTTTTTAACAAAGGAGAGGCTCTTAATGAACGTATTAGTTATAAAAGCAAATAATCGCCCAGCTTCACAGGGAATTTCTAGTAAAATGTACGAAACTTTCTTAGCTGAATTGGAAGGTAAAGACGTAAACGTAACCATTTACGATGTTTTTGAAGAAGATATGCCTTATTTCGGCCAAGAATTATTCGATGCTTTCGGTAAAGTACAAAACAATAAGGAATTAACAGATTATGAATCACGTCTTTTGGCGGCTAAACAAAAAGCAATGGATGTTCTATCCGCTGCAGACGTTGTAGTATTTGCATTCCCGTTATGGAATTTAACAATCCCTGCTAAGTTACACACTTTCATAGATTATGTTTATTCTTCAGGATTTGCATTTAAATATGATGCGGAAGGTAATATGATTCAACTTATGACAGATAAAAAGGCAATCTTCCTAAACGCCCGTGGAGGTGTTTATTCAACACCAGAAACTGCTACAATGGACATGTCTGTTAACTATATGCGTAATGTATTCAGCGGTATTTTTGGTATGGATATCATCGATGAAGTAATTATTGAAGGCCATAATGCGATGCCGGATAAAGCGCAAGAAATCATTACTACAGGTATGGAAGAAGTAAAAGCTTGCGCACAGCGTTTAGTAGGGTTAACTCAGAAAGTGTAAATAAAATATAAATTTCCTCTGAAAGTTTATATGGAATGATATATTAACGTGCTATAGGTGAATCGCCTGTAGCCTTTTTTATTTTCTTCATTTTTGTGGTTAAAATGTATTAACTCTCGAATAATCTACAGAATGTCATGGTGGCTATTCTGCTGTCATTTACTCAAAAAAATAACCACCCAATGAGCCTGACGAGCATGTTAGGGTAGTTATTTCTCTAATTATCGTGAGTCGCCCCCCTTGAAGGGCTTTTACACTATTTAGACTGGATGGTGTTACAGCACCATTCAGTCTTTATTATTTTATTACTTTGTACTTAAAGCATACCTTATTTTACTGATTAGTTAAACAATAAGTATTATATTGCTTTGCTCTTTTTTAAATCCTTATGTGTTTTGTTTTCCTTTTCGATTAATTCCAGTTTCACTGCACCTTTGTACCCTATAAACTTACTCCTAATGCTTAAAAACCGCATCTTGGATTGGTATAATCGTATATTATTCATTTGGCTGAAGGTCTTCAATGGAATTAATATCCATATAGGCTGGAACAACAAGCCCAATCTTTGCACCGTTTAAATTTTCACCTAAGTCATCGATTTCATCCTTATATTTTTCGTAAAAATCATTATGTGTTAATGGTAACCAGGCTGCAAGTGTTGCATCACCATCTCCATTGGCAATCGATTCGAACATGATAGCAACATCAACTGGTGTTACGGTTACATCATAGCCAAGTTGCTCCAATACAGCTTTTACCACTCCGGATGATGCGCGTTCGGAATCCCACGGTGTTGATATCAATTCGATTGATTTACCGTCTACTTCTTTTACACCTTCTTTCCACTTATCCACTTTGTCTTGGTTTTCTTTCACCCATTTTTCGGCAATCGTTTCTATTTCTTCTCCGCTTTCTTGTGCTTCATTCATAATGCTTTCCATATCTTCTACTTCCCAATGAAATTGATCCAGTAGTTTGTAGGCATTCGGCATATCATCTTTAAGACCCTTTCTTGCAAGCGTCTTAATCTTTTCTGTTTCACCATATACACCTTTAGGATCTTCTAAATATTTCAAATCTGGATATTTCGCAAACATCCAATGCGGATTCCACCCGGTAATGATAATTGGTTCTTCATTTTCTATTGCTGTGTCCAGTTCTGAAATTAATCCCGCTGTCGATGAAAACATCACATTCCAGCCTTTTAATGAATCATATTCTTCTAACGCCTTTTCCGTTGATACACTAATTCCAGCACCTGGTTCAATACCTGTGATGGTGTAATCAACTGCTTCACTATAATTCATATCTTCCGTTGCATTTGATTCATTCTTGCTAGTATCTGATCCATCATCACTACTTGTTTCATTTTCTGAACCGCAACCTGCAACTATTAGTAGTGTTAATAATCCGAAAACTAAAAATATCATTTTTCCTTTTATTTTATTCATTTTTTCTCTCCCTTTTGTTTTTTCTTAACTTATATTGATTAGCAAACCTTTTTGCTACGTAATTATAATAAACCTTTAACAAAGACAAACCAAACCGTATAATTACTTAATTCCGTTTAAATTAAGTATACAGTTTATACTGTATAGGGAATGCGCTCTTATACATAGAATTCCTTAAGATTATTTAAAATTACTTCATTTCCTTCCTTTTTCGAAAACAAAAAACGGGAGAGCTTCTCCTCGCTATCCCGCTGTGATTATATTTCCTTTATTTTTTCATTCATTAATCTAGAAAAGTCCAACAGCAATTTATTATACGATTTTGTAATCTTTTCATATATTAATCTTGCTTCTTCTTCATCATAAATATGTGCGGTGACATTTATAGAAAAAGGATCAGCCCCCGCCATGCTAAGATTTTAGTATGGTAGGAAACTGATCCCAAGTATAATTAGTTGCTTATTTATTTTGTTTACTTAATCGGCGTTAGCAATTATTCTAAAAATCATTGATCGAGTCATATCTAACTTCTTAGATAAAGAGAATAAACAATGTCCCCCAGCCTAGGGTAATAAACGCTGCAAAAATCATTGCAATGGAAGAAAATACCTCTTCCTGTTTCCCGTATTCCATTGCTTTATTGGTACCGACACCATGTGCTCCCATTCCTAATGCTAACCCCTTCGCAATCGGTGTTTTGATGGAAAGCCATTTAAGAACAGCTGGACCTACAACTCCACCCATAACACCTGTTATAATAACAAAAACCGTCGTTAACGTCGGTAAGCCACCAATTTCCTTTGATACTTCTATAGCTATAGGAGTGGTAATTGATCTTGGAAGAATCGAAATAAGAAAATCAGAATTCAAATGAATTAATTTTGATAATAAATAAGTTGAAAAAATTGCTACAAGCGTTCCAGTCGTAATGCTAATTAGGATGGTAACCATATATTTTTTTATAGTCGAGAAATGTTTATATATAGGCACAGCAAAAGCAATGGTAGCCGGACCAAGCATATGCGATAACCATTTCGCATCCTCTAAATACTGATTAGCAGATACATGCATGATGGTAATCAACATGATTAATAATATTGGAGCTAGTAATAATGGCTGAAAAATAGGAAATGGTATTTTGCCATAAACCTTTTTAGAAAATAAATAAAGAAAATACGTTAAAATAGTAAATACAATCATCATCAATGCCGTTCACTTCGTTTCCTTGCTAAAATTCTTTCTGCTGTTATGGCAGTCATCCCCATAACAATCATTGTACTAATGGCAATTAAGACGACAATTTCTAAACCTTGTATACTTATAATTTGTTCATAATTGACAATTCCTACTGCAGAAGGGATAAAGAATAGTAACAACTCCGCCATTAGCCACTTGGCACCTTGTTCCACCCACTCTAGTTTAATCACCTTACAGTAGAGAGCTAGAAACAATAAGAACAATCCGAACATAGAAGCAGGGATTGGCAGAGGAAGAATATGTTTCAGTGCCATTCCTAAAAAAAGAAAAACATGTAAAAAACACACTTGTAAAATAATGACTCCTATTTTCAACATGAATGACAGCCTTTCTTTATAAATTCATATTAACTAAGAATCATATTACTCCGATATGTCCCATTTGTGAAATACATATCCAGAATACCTTTCATAACTTTTAGTTATAATGGTTCCTTCAAAATAAAATCAATAAACGCTCTTCCAGCATTGGAAATATAGCGACCTTTCTTCGTAATAACAGCTAATCTCCACATAATAGTTGGTCTAAGACTTATGATTTCAATATCCTTGGCATATAGGCGGTTACAGATCGACTGTGGCAAAATAGTCACCCCTAGATTCGCCTCAACCATCTCAGACATTAAATCCCACTGCGTACTTTTAAAGAGAATTTTAGGTTCATAACCTGCCATTATTAAAAAGTGATTGCGAATAATTTCGTTTAAGGCAAATTCCTCATGATAAAAAATAAATTCTTCATTTCTTAAATCTCTTATATGTACTTCTTCTTTTAATGCAAGCGGATGATCCTTATGGACGACTAGCTTCATTTCCTCTTTCACTATTGGGTAAACATGGAACGCTTGTTCATCTAAGGGCTGTACCGCTACTCCAAGCTCTATTTCCCCTTCTTCAACACTTTTAACTACTCTAGCACCGCCATATTCGGTAATATCTAATTTGATATTAGGATAAGTATGGTGAAATTTGGCCAGCACCTTTGGAAAAAATAAACTTCCGATAAAAGGGGGAAGTCCAATGTTAATCTGTCCTATAGAAAGATTTGTCAAATCACTTATCGACTGGTACATTTCGTCCAATACACTTGTCATTTTCACAGCATATTTTAATAAAACTTCACCAGCATCCGTTAATTCAATGGCTTTATTCGTACGGATAATTAACGGTGTACCTAGCTCATCTTCTAAAGCAATGATAGACTTGCTTAAAGCTGGCTGAGAAATATGCATTTCCTCCGAAGCTTTCGTTATATTCTTATGTTTGGCCACCTCTATGAAATAAACTAATTGCCTTAATTCCAAAATAAATACCTCCCAAAATATTAATACATAGCCACCACACTAACCATGACAGGATTTAGATGGCTTATCATAAGTCTATTTTACAACAAATGATGGTGCCCCTCTATAAATGCTACGAATCCATATGTTGATCAAGAGAGAAAAAGTCTTAGTCAATCCTCCGCTACACTAACACTTTAACACCGTGGGAAACTGACCTTTTTCATAGTGGAAACACTTAGTGCAAAATAAAAGCAATTAAGCAATTAGCATACTATAATAGTATATAGGAAATAATAACTTTCTATTAGAAATTAAAACTGAGTAGAAGTATGTTCAGTGAAATAAAGGGTGATAAACGTGAAAGCAATTGTTATTGACCAGTATGGTGGGAAAGAACAATTAAAGGAAAGAGAAATAGAAAAGCCACAACCTGGAGATAATCAGGTTGTTGTTAAATTACATGCTACATCGATTAATCCAATCGACTGGAAACTTCGAGAAGGGTATTTAAAATCTAGTCTTCCTTTTGACTTTCCCATTATCTTAGGTTGGGATGCCGCAGGAGTGGTAGATGAAGTAGGGAAAAATATTACGGAATTCAAAATAGGTGATAGAGTATTTGCTCGACCTGAAACAACAAATAGAGGAACCTATGCTGAATACACCGTTGTCGATTCACATCTGCTTGCTAGGATTCCCGATAATGTAAGTTTTGAAGAAGCAGCCTGCGTACCACTTGCAGGATTAACTGCATGGCAATGTTTATTCGACTTTGGTCAAGTAAAAAGTGGAGATAAAGTGCTTATTCATGCTGGTGCGGGCGGTGTAGGTTCATTTGCTATTCAATTTGCCAAAAATGTTGGTGCCTATGTTGTGACAACAGCAGGTACATATAATGTTGAATTTTTAAAATCCCTTGGTGCCGATGAAGTAATTGATTACAAAAAAGAAGATTTTGAAACGGTCTTAAGGGACTTTGATTTTGTTCTAGATTCCCTTGGCGGAGAGAATCAAGTGAAAAGTTTTACCGTCCTAAAAAATGGTGGAAAGTTAGCATCTATTGTTTCCGAACCTAGTAAAGAAAAGGCTAATCAGAAAAACATTAAATCTGGTCTAGTTTGGCTCAATCCAAATGGTAAACAATTAGCAGAGATTGCTGAACTTTTAGAGAAAGGCAAAGTAAAAGTTATCATAGGACACCAGTTTCCTTTTTCTGCTAAGGGCATAACGGAAGCACATGTTCTAAGTGAAACTCATCATGCTAAAGGAAAAATTGTTATTCAAATTGAAAATGGAGAAAAAGATAGTTAAATTAAAAGCACCTACAAACATTGTTATATCCATGTTTGCAGGTGCTTTTTAAGTTTCTAAAACTCGCTTTATTAGTAGATCGCCTTATTCACTTGTTTTACATAGAAAAATCGTACAATGAAGAAATAAATAATTTGAATAAAGGCAAAACCTCCCAATACGATCGATGCTTCTATCGTTAAATTGTAGTTAAATAAATGAGATAGAGCCGTAAGTGCAACAGCACCGTGAACTAAAGCAACAACAATTGGCGAGAAAAACAACAGGGCAATTTGTCGGTTCACTACTTTCTTCAACTCAGACTGTGTCAAACCAATTTTGGCAATAGAACGGAACTTGCGCTTTTCTTCATCTAAATCGGTAAATAATCGGAAATAAAGAAAGCTTCCTGCAGAGACGAAGAACACAATACCAATAAACAAACCAATGAATAATATCGGTCCATACGCTTTATTAATTTGAAAAAGCGTATAATCAACGGAAAATGCTTTATGCGTCACTTGTTCATCTAGCTTTTTGCCTGCTTCAATTAATTGATCTGTATTCATATCTTTCGTTTTCCATACAACACTCAAATTAGTGTTTACTGGTGAACCAAGCTGCTCGTAGACTTTATCATTTACAACATAGTACCCATTTAGTTCCGAAAACACTTCAGATTCTACGACGGTGCGTGGTTGGATTTCTTTTCCGTTATTTAATTTGATGTTAGACTTCATCAACGCTTCACTTGCTTTAGGACCTTCAGTTAGTAGTGCATCACTCTGTTCCACTACAATTGCTTCCTTCTCGTTTGGATGAAGCTTTTTATCCCCGATTAATGTGGCAAAACGATTATAATCAGAGGCTCTCGCAATTAACACTCCATTATCTCGTACTGACAAGTCAAAATAGCTCAATTCTACCTGTTCCATCTTCGCATCAATATTTTCTTCTTTTAGGATAGCATTGACTGTACGAATGTCGCTTTCGATAACATCCTTGCTATCATCCTCCCATGGTGAATACGTAATGTCATACGGATTGACGTCTTTTATTCCTTTTGTAAGGTAGGATTGAAATCCATATAATGTGCCAATTGCACTAAAAGCAACCGTTGATATAATGGCTACCATGAAAAACGTTCTTGCGTTATCTTTCATTCGAAAAGATAAATCCGAGAATAGTAGCATATTTGTTTTCCGCCAAAAGAAAGTTTTATTATGTTTCAATCGACGCATGATATACACACTCAATTGAGTAAATAACAGATATGTTCCAAGTGTAACAACGACAATAACAGGTACCATTGCAAAAACTACTGAAACACCTTTAACCATGAGTGCAGTGGCATAACCAGCTAAAAGTAGTAATGCTGCGAAAATGGATAGGAAAATAGAAGCTTTCGGTTCTCTTTTCGGCTGTTTATCCCCTTTAATTAGATCGATAAGTTTATTCGTACGAAGAATAAACGAAACAAAGAGCGATATACAGAAGAATAGAAAAATAAAGCTAATAAACGTCACAACCATGGCAAGTGCAGGAAAATAAAAATCAAGTGACTCATTGATGATTAATACATTTTCCGCAATTAATAGAATAGCCTTTGCAAATATTAAACCCAATAGGATTCCGCCGATAGTGGCCATTAATCCAATTAAGATATTTTCTAGAAATACCATGAGACGAATTTGCTTATCAGAAGCCCCAAGCATCATTAATAAGCCAAATTCTTTCTTTCTTGATTGCAAGAAAGAACTCATCGAATATAAAACAAAAAAGAAGGAAAATACATAGATAATTCCACCAGCAACAGCCATACCGAATAAAGCATTGTGATTGATGGAACCACTTGAAAACGCCGGGTGGAATGCAAAAATGGCAAATGTGAAAAATACCATCACCGTAAACATGCTACTAAGAAAGTAAGCAATGTACAATCGTTTGTTTCGTAGTACGTTATTAAACGCGAACTGACGAAAAGTCATTGCCATCGCCTCCCATCAACGAGAGCATGTCGATTATCTTTTGGAAGAATGCCTGTCTACTCTCTCCTTGATGAATTTCGGAATGGAGCTTACCATCACGAATAAAAATAACGCGGTCGGAATAACTTGCCGCTTGTGGGTCATGTGTTACCATTAATAAGCTCGTTTTTTCCTTTTTATTGATGGATACAAGCATCTTCATGACATCCTTCGACGCTTTCGAATCTAAGTTACCGGTTGGCTCATCGGCTAACAGTAACCTAGGTTCATGAATCATCGCCCTCGCAACTGCTACCCGTTGTGCTTGACCTCCGGATATTTCGTATGTGCGTTTGTTCATAATGGATGCAATCCCAAGGTATTCAGCAATTTTATGTGCTTTTTCCTTCATTTCCTTCACACGGGTTCCCTCTAATGTAAGGGGTAAAACAATATTTTCTTCGACAGTCAATGTATGGAGTAAATTAAAATCCTGAAAGACAAATCCTAGTTCATTTCTACGGAATTTGGCTAAATCATTTTTCTTTAGCTTATGTGGATTAGTTCCTTCGATTTTAACTTCCCCCGTTGATGGTGCATCGTTTGTGGAAATAATATTTAGTAATGTCGTTTTCCCACTACCGGACGGACCCATAATGGCGACAAATTCACCTTTTTCAATTTCTAAATTGATATCTGTAAGGGCACGATAAGCTACCTTGCCTTCATAAACCTTACTTACATTTGTTAGTTCAAGCATAATCATTCTCCTCTTCTGAAAGCTTCTATATGAAGTATAGCCTAGAAGGTTCACGATAAACTATCGATTATGCTTTCATGAATCTTACATCTATGTAAGGTTTTGTGTATTCGAAAAAACAATCCGAACAGTCGTTCCTTCACCAACTTTGGATTCCAATTCAATAGCGTGCTCTAACCTCCTTGCAACTTCCTTTACCAAATAAAGCCCCATCCCTGTTGATTCCCGATTTTTTCTACCATTTTCCCCAGTATAAAATTTATGGAACACACGCTTCTGATCCACAACCGGGATACCTATGCCAAAATCTTTTACTTCCAGTACTGCTTCCCCCGAACGTTCATAAAGAGATAGGACGATTCGATTTGTTTTTCCAGTAGAATATTTAACAGCATTATGTACTAGTTGCGTCAATAGAAAGAAAAGCCACTTCTCATCAGTTGCCACTGTTATTCCAAGCTTATCTTCCTTCAATTGTGGGTACACTTCATTACGAATGTAAAAGCGTTTGTTTTCTTGATTCACTTCATGTATTAATTTGGATAGGAGGACTGGCTTAATATGAAAGTCTTCCGCAATCGTACGAAGTCTTGCCATATAAAGCACAGTATTCAATCCATTTCGCATTCGCTCCGTTTCCTCCCGAATGCTAGACGATTCTGGCTCATCTAGTGTTTGTGCGGTTAGTTCAATCACAGAAAGGGGTGTCTTCATTTGATGTACCCAACGATCCATAAATAACAAATGCTCATCCTGTCTGTCTTCTGCTTTTTGAAGTGCTTCTTGATATAAACGATACTGAGCGCGAAGTAACTGATCAAGCGCTTCTGATATTGGGGCTTGTTCGGTGGTCTCGAGAGATTCATCCAGTGAATCTATTGAATTCTGTAACCTTTGATAGAATTTTTTTCTACTAATGTATCGATAGATAAAAACTGCTGTTAAGAATACAAAGGATAAAAAAACAGCATAAATACTTACACTTAGCCCTCTGTAACCATCTAACCAAAATAGTATAGGTATTATGAAAACTTGGATAACCAGTATCACAATGAGTAAAAAATGCTCACGAAGAAATAATCTCATGCCTTCTCCTCTTCCCATGTAATACGTAGACGGTATCCTGCTCCTCTAACGGTTTCTACAGCATCGTTCATTCCTAATTCTTGAAACTTTTTCCGAACTCGGGCAATATTAACATTCAGCGTATTTTCATCGACATATGTTTGATCATCCCAAAGTTTCGCCAATAAATCTTGACGACCAGCAACTCGGGGATATCGTTCCAACAGACTTTCAATAATATCGGTTTCGTTCTTTGTTAATGTTGTGACTTCATTTTTAAATTGTAGTTTAAGTCGTTCAGGATATAAGGTTAAGTCTCCTTGAATAAGTACTCTCTCTTTATAGTTTGCCGCATATTCTCCATATGCACGTCGCATTTGACTTCGTATTTTTGCCATGACAATATCAGGATGAAAAGGCTTCGTAATAAAATCGTCCCCACCATTTTCTATTGCCATTACTTGGTCCATCTCCCCTGTACGTGCGGAAATGAAAATTACGGGGCAAATAGACTCTTTACGAATTTGCCTGCACCAATAATATCCGTCAAAACTAGGTAAATTAATATCTAGTAAAAGAAGATTAGGCTGAGCATCACGGAAAGTAGCCATTATATTTTCAAAATCTTTAGCGATGATCACTTCATATCCGTACTTTTCTATGTGCTTGCAAAGGTATTCTGCAATTTTTAAATCATCTTCAACAATCATGATTTTTTCCATGTTTGAATTTCTCCTAGTTCCATTAAATAAGTTAAGTTTAATTTAACATAACCGTTTCACCTAATGCCATTTTTTATTGCAGGGAACCAAGCAACTTTTGATAGCAGGCAGTTGATCTCCCGCCTACCTTTTTTGTTTCCTCAAAAGTTTGGAGTGGGAGTCTTACTGCCGTTTAGGTGGGATAAAATAGTCCACACCTATAATAGATGTGGACTAAAATGTATGTGTATTTGTAACAAGTGATTTTTTATTATGAATCACTAGTGTTGCATAAAGTTTTCAGGAAAAAGTCAAGCGAAACCTTTTGTGTCAATATTATTAATAATAGGAATTTT
>NZ_JAHHXM010000039.1 GCF_019037185.1 Oceanobacillus caeni | reverse complement strand
CTGCAAAAAGTTTTCCCTAAAGAATCTCAATATGACGAAAACATGTTCTTATAGGGGAAAAAAGGTAAACTTAAAATTTCTGAATATTGACATAAAAATAGAGATATGTTATAATTACTTATCTTAAAGAAAGGGTGATGTGAATGATTCAAGTTAATGTAACTGTTGACTATGAAGGACAACTATATCATACGAATGTGATTACGAACTCTCATGTAACGCAAGAAAAGATCCTTCAATTAGCATTAGACCAAGTGAAAAAACAATTAACTGAGACGGAAAATTAAACCTTTCTATCTCCCCCTGTATTTCACCCTGCATAATACTTCCTTATACAATCTTTTCACTTCATATATCCTATTCAACTATCATTGTTAAAAACTCAATTTCTGAAGAAAATAGTTAACTTACCTTTTGAAAGAAAATAAAAAATGGGGATACCTTTTCAGTACCCCAATTTTTTATTGTTTTAATTAATTCTTATTTAGAATCTCCAACGTTTTGTCGAATTCATCTTCAATTTCCTTATTTGGTTTAAATGTTAGGATACTTACGATGTAAGCTACAATTAAATTTAAAATAAATCCAGGTACAATCTCATATAAATAACCTGAGAGTGCCGTAGATCCCCAGATAAATGCTGTTACTGCACCAACAATCATTCCTGCTAAGGCACCCGTTCCAGTAATCTTCTTCCAATATAATGAAAGTAAGATAATCGGGCCAAATGACGCCCCAAACCCAGCCCAGGCAAAGGAAACAAGACCTAATATGGTATCATTTTGTTGCCAAGCAAATATACCAGCAATGATGGAAACAGCTAAAACTCCTAAACGGCCCAAATTTACATATGTTTTATCGGAAACTTCCTTTTTAACTAAAGTTTTAAAGATATCTTCTACTAAAGCTGAGGAGGTCACGAGTAATTGTGAAGATACAGTACTCATAATTGCGGCAAGTACCGCAGCTAACATAATCCCTGCAATAAATGGATGGAAAATAATTTGGCCCATCACGATAAAAACAGCTTCTGGATTATCTAACGTAACATTTGGGTTCTGTTGGAAATATGCAACACCTATTAGTGCTGTTGCAGCAGCACCAACTAAAGATAGAATCATCCAACCAATGCCAATTCTTCTTGCCGATTTTGTTTCCTTCACATCTTTAATCGCCATAAATCTAACAATGATATGTGGTTGACCAAAATATCCGAGTCCCCATGCTAAAGATGAAATAACGCCAGCAACCGATGCAGTTGCAAAAAAGCTAAGTAAATTGATATCTACCGAACGAATGGAGTCTAATGTTTCACCAATTCCCCCGTTTAAAAATAACCCGCCGATTGGAACGATGATGAGTGCAAAAAACATAATTGTTCCTTGGATAAAGTCAGTGTAACTAACTGCAAGAAACCCACCTAAGAAAGTATAAGCTATAACAACAAGTGCAACAATAATTAACCCAGTATGATAGCTGTAACCAAAGGAACTTTCAAAAAACACGCCACCTGCAACCATTCCTGATGATACATAAAACGTAAAGAATACTAAAATAACGATACCTGAAACTATCCTTAATAATTTGGAATTTCCTTTAAAACGGTTATCAAGAAAACTTGGTATGGTAATGGAGTTGTTTGACACTTGAGTATAAACACGTAAGCGCGGTGCAACTAAATACCAATTAAGCCATGCTCCAATTGTTAGACCAATTGCTATCCAACCTTCTACTAAACCTGCAACATAAATAGCACCGGGTAATCCCATCAATAACCACTGGGACATGTCAGCCGCTCCGGCACTTAGAGCTGAAACTGCTGGACCAAGATCACGCCCACCTAACATATAATCGCTAAAGTCCTTCGTACGCCTATATGCATACCATCCGATAGAAACCATTCCAGCTAAATAAATAATAATTGCTATTAATTGATACGTAATATCCGTCATTTTTTCTCCCCTTTATGAATAATTTTATTTGCCAACATAACATGAAATAAAGAAGACTTCCATCGGTGGGGGGCCTTCTTCCCCCACTGATGGTTAGTCGCGCTTATCAAAGCCATACAAGCAGTTGATCTTCACACATTCTTTCATTTTTCCATAGATGAAACACGAAAACAAGTGATATAATCATTATTTATGTCTTAGGAGATAGGAATCTTTTTCCTTTCTCCTATCTTTTCGATTTTTTCCTCCAAAAAATAAACGATAATACTATAATAGCACTTGTAACAATAGGCTGTTTTTTTAATCGATTGTCTTTCGTGTACAACTTATCTTTTACAATTAAATTTATATTTTGAGGGCGCTCCGCTAAACGACGCATAAAATAACCAAACCAATCTGTTCCGAACGGGATATACGTACAGAAATTATAACCTTCTTTTGTTAGTTTATATTGTAATTCCGTTCGAAACCCATACAACATTTGAAATTCAAATCTATCTTGACTGACACCGTTTTCATTTATAAAATGGATTAATTCCTGAATAATATGATGGTCATGAGTAGCTATAGAAGTAAAGGAATGACCCAACAATCTTTCCTTTGCAAGTGAAATAAATTCTCTATCAATTTCATCCTTTGTTTGGTATGCGACTTCATTATTTTCTTTGTAAGCACCTTTAACAATTCGAATTCGAACATCTTTTAATTTTTCAAGATCTCCTTTTGAACGATATAAATAAGATTGGATGACTGTCCCTACATTTTCATAGTGTTTCCGTAATTCCTTTAAAATTTCTAGGGTAGGTTCATAGTGAGAATAATCTTCCATATCAATATTAATGAATATATTATATTGGTTTGCCTTATTTAGAATTTCAAGCATATTTTCTACACAAAACGCTGAATTAATATCTAATCCAAGTTGCGTTAATTTAACGGATATATGACAATCAAGTTGTTCAACGTAAATTCTGTCTAACGTATATAGAATTTGTTTCTTTGCTTTTATTGCTTCTTCTTTTAAAAAGACAAACTCTCCTAAATGGTCGAGAGTACAGCTTATGCCCGCTTGATTTAGTTTCTTGATTACTCCTATAACTTCATCGATTTCTGTACCGGGAACAAATTTATTCGCTCCTAATCGAAATCCCCAACGTTTCGCATTTTTATTTAAAAACTTATTATTTGATAAAGCGATAAAGAAATCTCTTGAAAGATTTACCACTCCGCATCTTCCTTTTTTGGTTTTGGATGAATACGAAAAGCTTTTTTAAAGAATGTTCAAAAAGCTAATGAAGATGACATTTCGTTAGCAATAGCGGATTAGGAAGGCCGACTAAAAACAGACATTGCGCTTTTAGTCGACCTCAGTCCTTTTCATCCGCCTTTTTGAACCCACACTTTTAATAGGTTTCCGAAACTACCTTCGCTTCTAGGAAATGTAGCAAGTAATCGGGGCCCCCTGCTTTAGAATCTGTACCTGACATTTTAAATCCACCAAATGGTTGATAACCTACGATTGCCGCTGTACATCCCCTATTAAAGTACAAATTACCTACGTGAAAATCGTACCTGGCTCGTTCTAAATGTTCACGATTATTGGAAATTACCGCTCCGGTTAATCCATAATCCGTATTATTTGCAATATCTATTAAATCGTCAAAATCCTCACCCTTAGTAAAAGCCACAACCGGCCCGAAAATTTCTTCTTGCATTATTCTTGCATCTGGTTCTACATCTTTAAAAATCGTTGGTTTAACAAAATATCCTATTGAATCATCCGACTGACCACCAAATATCAACTTACCTTCTTTCTTGCCAATTTCAATATAAGTCCTAATTTTTTCGAACTGCTTTTTATTTGCAACGGCCCCCATATAGAAGTTATTCTCTGTTGGGTTACCGATGGTTAACCCTTCTGTTTTTGCGATTACTTTCTCAAGCACCTCATCGTAAACATCTTTGTGCACAACCGCTCTTGAACAGGCGGAACACTTCTGACCCGAAAAGCCAAATGCTGAGTGAACAATTGCGTCTGCTGCCAAATTTAAATCTGCACTATTGTCGACGATAATAGTATCCTTTCCACCCATCTCAGCAATAACACGTTTTAAATGTTGTTGCCCCTCTTGCACTTTTGCAGCACGTTCATAGATTCTAGTACCAGTCTGGCGTGAACCTGTAAAGTTAATAAATCTCGTTTCCTTATGATCTACTAAATAATCCCCTAATTCTACTGGGTCCCCCGGAATGAAATTTAATACCCCTTTCGGAAGTCCTGCCTCTTCTAACACTTCTACCATCTTATAGGCAATTACAGGAGTATATTCAGATGGTTTTAATAATACTGGATTGCCTGCAACAATTGGGGCAACTGTAGTTCCGCAAACAATTGCAAACGCAAAATTCCACGGTGGAATAACTACACCAGGTCCCATAGGTTTATAGAAATAGGAATTATGCTCATTTTCCCTACTATTTAACGCCTTACCTTGTGATAGTTCTAAAATTTGTCTTCCATAATACTCTAAAAAGTCAATACCTTCTGCAGTATCCCCATCAGCCTGATCCCAAGGTTTTCCTGCTTCATAAACTAACCATGCAGAAAATTCATACTTACGACGACGTACGATGGCAGCTGCTTTAAAAAGGATATCCGCACGTGCTTGAAAGGATATTTTTCTCCAACTATTAAATGCTTCTAAAGTAGCTTCATATGCCTGATCCACATGTACTTTCGTAGCTTTAGCAACCCTTCCTATAACTTGTTTCTTATTAGCGGGATTTACAGATACCAATTGATCTTCAGTATAAATTTTTTCCCCATTAATAATGAGAGGATAATCTTTGCCAAGTTCTCCTTCTACTTTTTTCAATGCCAATTTAAATTCTTCTTGGTTAGTCTCATTCTTAAAATCAGTAAATGGCTCATGTTTAAAAGATAATACCATATTAAAGCCTCCCTTATTCTTTTTATATTTCTCTCTCATTTATTACATGCAAAAACTGTGCCAATTATTTTTATCTATAAAGAAAACTTCCATTTGTGAGGGAATTCCTTCATCCTTACTGATGGTTAATCAATCTTATCGAACCTTTACGGGCAGTTGATCTCCCCTGAAGTTTGAGGTGGAAGTCTTACTGCCCGTTTAGGTGGGATGAAAAATAATGTAACCCTTCCCGTAAACAAGATGCGTCTAATTCGAACGTCAAAGAATATATAGGAGAGTGTAAATTTTATTTACACATATGTAAACAGAACTTACAATATATTAACAATAATGGCATTCTTTGAAAGAGAGGGATCACATGGATCATTTTTATTTAGAGGCAATTTTATCAGCTGAGGATGATGCGATTACTGTCATTAACCAACATAAAGAAGTTCTCTTCTGGAATGATGCTGCTGTACAAACGTACAATATACAAAAGTCAGAAATCTTAAACAAGAGGATTACAAATTTTTTTCATAATGAAGATTTAATGGTTTTAAAAGTTCTTCATTCTAGAATACCTGTTAAAAATACTTACCATCGTCCACGAAATGATAAACACGTTGTAATTAATGCTTCACCTGTATTTAATGAAGGAGGAGAATTAATAGGAGCCGTCTCTTTGGAAAGAGACATTACCTCTATTGTTAGATTAAATGATAACCTTCACACGAAATCTGAGGAATTAAATGAATTAAAACAAAAGATGCTTCATTTAGATGAAACATCACCTTTTTCTAAATTAATTGGAAATAGTGCAGCCTTAAGCGAAACTATTCAAATAGCAAAAAAAGCGGCAAATACGGATGCCACTACATTAATTCTTGGAGAAAGTGGGACTGGTAAGGAAGTTTGCGCACGCGCCATCCATGAGGCCAGTAGTAGAAAGAATGGTCCATTTATACCTGTTAATTGCGGAGCCATTCCTAGTGCACTTTTTGAAAGTGAGTTATTTGGCTATGTAGGAGGTGCTTTTACTGGTGCAGACAAGAAAGGGAAAGCGGGAAAAATTGAAATGGCAGAAGGTGGAACATTATTTTTAGATGAAGTAGGAGAACTTCCATTTGAAATGCAAGTAAAACTACTCCGAGTCTTACAAGAAAGCGAACTTTACAGAATTGGTGAAACAAAAGGAAGAAAAATAAATGTAAGATTTATCGCGGCCACCAATCAAAATCTAGAAAATTTAATGAACAATCAACAATTCCGCCCTGACTTATATTATCGCTTGAATGTTATCCAAATAAAAATGCCCCCATTAAGGGAAAGAACCGATGATATCATAGAATTATGTCAACAGTTTCTCCAACAATTTGCTTCAGAATATCAATCTACTATTCCAATCCTAGCAGAAGATGCAGTACAAGTAATGAACGAATACCACTGGCCAGGAAATGTTCGTGAACTTAGAAATGTTGCACAACGAATGATCATTCTGTCAGATCAGTCTATCATTCACAAAACAGATATGGACCAACTATTGCAGCATGGGCATTTTACCCCATTATCATCTAATGCCTTTACTAGCAGTACGTACCCAAAAGAAAAACAGTTAATTGAACAAATGCTAAATCAAATGAACGGAAATAAATCAGCTACAGCAAAAAGACTCGGTATATCACGCGTTACCCTTTATAAAAAATTAAAGAAATATGATATTGAAGTAAAATAAAGCTCAGAGAGGTTCCCCTGAGCTTTATCTTACCCCCTATTTTTTATAAGTAATTCAACAAAATGACTACCTAACTCGTCCGTTGAAACGGAACCACCTAAATCTGGTGTTAGATATGTATTTTCTTTTAAGATTTGTTTAATTGTGTTAAGAACTGCTTCGGCCCATTCCTCAAGTCCAAAGAAATCTAACATTTGACTAACAGACCAAATAGCAGCAATTGGATTAGCAATACCTTTCCCAGCAATATCTGGTGCTGAACCATGTACCGGTTCAAACATAGAAGGATATTTTCTTTCTGGATTAATATTCGCTCCTGTTGCCAGCCCCATTCCACCTGTAATAGCAGCCCCAATATCCGTTACAATATCACCAAATAAATTAGAAGTTACCACCACTTCAAATCTTTCTGGTTGTGAAACAAAGTATAAACTAGCTGCGTCCACTAAATAAGAATATGTTTTTACATCTGGATATTCTTTTCCAACTTCCTCAAAAACCTGATCCCAGAATACCATGGAATAATTTAAAGCGTTTCCTTTACTAAGACTTGTTAACGTCCGATTCGATTTGCGTGCTTCTTCGTATGCATAACGGATAATACGCTCTGTACCTTTTCTTGAGAAGACTCCTGTTTGTAGTACAACTTCTTCTGGTTTATCTTTAAAAAGCCAGTCACCTGCACCGGAATATTCCCCTTCGCTATTTTCCCTAATAACGAGCATATCAATATCTTTTTCCGTTTTATTTTTAAGTGGTGTTAAGTCCGGGTGCAAAAGTTCAACAGGTCGTAAATTGACATACTGATCAAAGCCTTTTCTGATTTTAATTAATAAATCTCTTAACGAAATATGGTCAGGAACTCCAGGATAACCTACAGCTCCTAGATAAATAGCATCGTAGTCTTTTAATATATCAAGGGCATCGTCATCCATCATTTTTCCGTTCTTTAAATAATATTCACACCCCCATGGGAACTCTTTGAAAGTGAAGGAAATTGTTTTATCCGCCTCTTCAATTGCCTTTAAAACTTTAACTCCTTCCTCTACTACCTCTGGTCCAATTCCGTCTCCTGGTATAAGTGCAATATTGTAATGATTCATCTTACTTCTCCTTTGCCATAAATGTACGTGTTCAAAAAGGGGACCGACTTCGACTAAATTTCCAAGTACCGAAGAGTCATTTTCATCGGAGTTTTTGAACAACTACTAAATATATTTTCTTTTTATACGCTGCATGATACCTGCTAATACATCATCTACATTACTTTGAATCCATTTTGCAATGTCCCTTGCTGAAATAGTATGGTCTCCTTGTGTACCAATTAAAATAACCTCATCACCTTCTTGAACATTAGGTACATTTGTGACATTAATAAATGTTTGATCAAGGGAGATGGTTCCAACAATTTTAGCAAATCTACCTCTTACAAGAACATACCCCTTGTTTGACAGCTCCCGTTTATAACCATCCCCATGGCCAACAGGTACGATAGCTATTTTCTCACCTTGCTTCGTTACATAAGTACCACCATAACCTATTTGTGTTTCAGGAGGTAAATCATGCAATTGTACAATTTTGGATTTAAGAGCTAGAACTGGTTTCAAATCAATTAATTTCTTTTGACGTTCATTTGGTTGATAACCGAATAGGGCAATACCCGGGCGCACCATTTTCCAACACATATCGACACGCTCAATTGCTATCGTAGAAGCTCCTACATGTTTTAAAGGAAAAAGATATCCTTCTCCTTCTAATAACTCTACCGTTTTTTCAAATAAGCGATTTTGTTTTTCTGTTGTAACCCAGTCACCCTCATCGGCATTTGAAAAATGTGTATAAATACCTTCCCAATACAAATTTGATAAAAAATAACTAGCTGCACAAAAATCTAAAGCCTTTTTTGGTTCAATACCAAACCGGTGTAAACCAGTATCTAATTTTAAATGTACAGTAGCTATTTTTTCTTGCTTCATTGCGGCATCATGAATCGCCTTTGTAACATTCTTTGAGCTAACAGAAGCTATTAATTCGTGAGTAACGACATTTAAAGCATCATATTGATTAATCGGGCTTAATAGATGAATAGGAATCGTGATGCCACTTTCCCTTAACAAAATACCTTCTTCAACAGTAGTCACTCCTAATCGCTCTACACCGGCTTTTACTGCCTCATGCGCAATTTCTTTAATTCCATGGCCATACGCATTTGTTTTAATTACAGCTAATAAAATACAATGCCTATTTAATAACGATTGAATCTGTTTCACATTATAACGAAAAGCAGCTAAATCAATTTCCGCCACCGTATTTTCCCGTGAATCTAAATTTGGCAGGATCATGACCCCCTTAGCTATTTGTTGCTCGTTTCAATCATTTCTTCAATCGTATTACGAAAAGCACGAATGATTTCTGTTGCAACCTTCCCTGGAGATCCTGTACCAATAATTTTATCATCTACTTTAAGGATTGGAACTACGTCTAGTTTTGTGGCTGTGACAAATACTTCATCAGCGGAGAATAAATCTTGAACTGTAAATGTCTCCTCATTCACTTTAATTTGTAAATCTTTACAAATGGAAATGACCTTTCTCCTTGTAATCCCATTCAAAATATAGTGGTTTGCCGGATGAGTATAAACTTCCCCATCTTTCACGATAAACACATTTGAAGAACTAGCCTCTGTGATAATATCTCCTCGATAAAAAATAGCCTCCACTGCTTGATGTTCAACTGCTTTTTGTTTAGCCAATACATTTGGAAGAAGATTTAATGTTTTAATATCACAACGTAACCAACGGATATCTTCGGTTAAGACAGCGATCCCTCCGTTATCTTCTTCTTTTTTCATCGTTTCCTCCAATTTCGTATAAGCTACAAGGTTAGGTGTTGTATTGTTAGAAGGAAAATGATGCCCTCTTTCTGCAGTTCCTCGAGTAACTTGTAAATATACGATTCCTTCCTTTAGCTGATTGACTTCTATAAGCTGTTTAAGTTTCTTTATCAAATCGTTTGAATGAAGTGGAAGTGTTAATTTTATTTCTTTTGCACTTCTTTCCAATCTTTCTAGGTGTTCTTCTAACATGAAAAAATTCCCATCATATACACCAATCACTTCATATATCCCATCGCCAAATTGATACCCTCGATCTTCAATATCGATTAGAGAATCACGATCGATAATCGAGCCATTCCATAACATTTTTGACATGAGGTAAAACCTCCTAATCTTAAAATTCCTTCTATTTAAAGTCTATCTCCTATTATATTTCCAACTTAGTACTTAACACAAATGATAAGTCAAAATAGGTAAAGTTTTTCGAATAAAGGCTCTAACATTTATTTTCCATCTCCTCTAATTAAACCTACCTTCTTTGTCTCCCCAGGATCTTGGGGTGGGAGTCTTACTGCCCGTTCTCGTACTGTTTTATCCATACACTTTCCTCCTATATCCACATATTTTCATTATCCTTTCATTACTAACGTATGAGTCAGATGCTTGACTAAATACAGGAAGAAAGTATATCTTGACTAATGATATCGTTACCTTTATTTTGAACGTATGCAATCTATTTTTAGCAGGTTAGGAGTATAAAACTTTCTTCCTGCATAAGTGCAACTGAGGGGGATATAATTTGAAAATTTTAGCATACGAAAGAGTGGAAAAGCCTGTGTTAGAGGCTCTAAAAGCTAACCATGATGTACAATTTTTTAAAAACATTGATCCAAATACAGACCCTAAATTTTTGGATGCTCTGTCAGAGGCGGAGGGAATAATTGGTTTAGGCTTACCTGTAAACCAAAAGTTACTTCAGAAAGCTCCTAATTTAAAAATCGTTAGTAACGTGTCAGTCGGTTACAATAATTTAGATATCAATGAACTAACAAAACGAAATATTATGGCTACCAATACACCAGAAATTTTAACCGATACAGTAGCTGATATGGCCTTTGGTTTAATTTTAGCAACCGCAAGAAGGATTTCTGAATTAGACCATTTCGTTAAATCCGGTCAGTGGACGGAATCATTAACAGAACAACATTATGGAGTAGATGTTCATCATAAAAAATTGGGCATTATCGGAATGGGGCGGATTGGAAATGCAATAGCAAAACGTGCTCACAATGGTTTTAATATGGATATTTTATACCATAGCCGCACACGTAAACCTGAAGCAGAAAATAACTATCACGCTACTTTTATGAAATTAGATGAATTGCTACAAGAAGCTGATTTTATTTGTTTGATAACCCCTTTAACGAATGAAACGAAAGGACTTATTGGAAAAAGAGAATTCCAATTAATGAAAGATACTGCCATTTTTATCAATGCCTCTCGCGGTGGGACTATTATTGAACAAGATTTAATTGACGCTTTAAAAAATAATGAGATTTTAGCAGCTGGACTCGATGTATATGAACAGGAGCCAATTCAGCAAGATAATGAACTACTAAAATTAAAAAATGTAGTTACTTTGCCTCATATAGGTTCATCAACGTATGAAACAGAATTAAAAATGTCGGAGTTAGCAGCAAAAAATTTAGAAGCAGGATTAAACGGAAGAAAGCCGCCCAATTTAATTAATGGAACGGTATGGGAAAACTTGAATAAATAATTAATTAACGTTTAAAGGGAACGATTTCAATTAATGTTGGAATTGTTCCCTTTTTTGGCATAGAAAATTAACCTAAGCATTCTCTTTAGCTTTGAGAGATGCTTTATCCATATGCAACGGGTAACTCTAAATCAAGCAAGCCGGATATTAGGCTTAACTAAAAGTTCCCTAGGAAAGTCCGCTAAAACTTCACATCCCTTTTCTGTTACTCGAAAAGATTCGCTGATTTCAATACCAAAATCATCAAGCCATATACCAGGAATCATATGGAATGTCATATTTGGCTGTAAAATGGTACGATCCCCTTCCCTTAGGCTTGCGGTATGTTCTCCCCAATCAGGTGGATAATTTAGCCCCATCGAGTAGCCTAATCTTGAATCCTTTATAATTCCATGTTTTTCGATGACCTTACGCCATACCAATTCTACTTCCCCACATGTCATACCAGGGCGTATACAATCTAACGTCGTATTAATTCCTTCCACTACAACTTCAGCAATATGTTTCGACCTATCATCAGGGATTCCGAGTATGATTGTACGCGCAAGAGGAGAATGATAGCGTTGATAACAACCAGAAAGCTCTATTATCACGGGATCTCCCTGTTTAAATGGTTCATCCGTCCATGTTAAATGACAAGCTGAAGTTTTATCACCTGTTGGTAAAAGTGGAATAATTGCCGGATAGTCTCCACCAAATTCATCTGTTCCACTTATTTGGGCATGGGATATGGCAGCTACAGCATCAGATTGTTTTCCCCCAATTTCAATAGAATCAAACGCTGCCTGCATTGCAATTTCTGAAATTTTTGCTGCCTTCTTTATACATTTTAGTTCGTTTTCTGATTTAATGATCCGAACCCAATTTATTAAGTTTGTTCCGTCTACTAATGTTGCATTTGGTAGGTTTTCGCTTAATTTTAAGAAATTTTTTGCCGTAAAATAATACGCATCAAATTCAGCTGCAATCTTTTTATTTCCACGATTTTTCAACATAATGAATTCGCTTACAAAATCCATTGGATGCTTTAAATCTGATTGAACATAATCATCCCCATAAGGAATAATATGATTTTGATCTAGCCAAGATGTATGCGAAGCAGCGCTTGCATCCATTTTCCTTCCAATCCAGTACGGCTGATCCTCTTCTATAAAAACGACTAGCAATTGATGTACGTAGAACGACCATGCGTCATAACCAGTTAAATAATTCATGTTAGCGGGATCTGTTACTAATAATACGTCGATACCCCTCTCAGCCATACGGTGCCTTACTTTTCTTAATCTTTCTTGATATTCCGAAGCAGGAAAAAACGCCATATTAACCCCTCCAGGATTAGGTTTCTTTATAAACGTTTTTTTAAAATAATAACTGCTATATTTTATGCATGAATTATTCGTGTGTTTCTACTAAACATAGTTACATCGCAAAATAATAATGATAATGAATCGAACATCCAGGATTAAAGAACTTCAAACATATCGGACAAATGGACTTGCTTTCTAAATACTCTTTTATCGTTAATTCCGTACCGCACGAACCACATAACACTGCCTTCATATCAAATTTTTCACGAGGCCATACTTTTTGTTTTCCACAACCATGTTCATGATGGCAAGCAATGCAAGGAAAATATTCGTTACAACAATAAAATTTAATCGCGATACGGTCATTATCTTCATGATAATGCTTACAACGCGTTTCAGAATCTATTGCACCTTTTACATCTTTATTATGAATAAGCATTAATGGTACCTCCTATCAAAAAAACTCTGTTCTTATTATCAAAACAGAGTTTTTTCATATTTATCTCATTTTATTTACATATTGACGCATATCATCCGTTAAACCTGATAAGCAAATGGTAGCGGAATCTTCATTTATATCTAATTCGATGTTGCTACCATCTGTTGGCAACGTTTTTTCAAATATTTGCTCGTATTCTTCTACTGTTACTTCTTTACGAGATTCAAATAAGTCTTTATGTTCTTTTACTAATAAATGTTCTTTATAATTTTCTTCTAGTATTCCAGAGAAAAATTCCCCAACTGCTCCTGAACCATAGCTAAACATACCAATTCTTGAACCTGCCTTGATATCATCATTAAGTTCAAGCAATGAAAGTAAGCTTAAATATAAAGACCCTGTATAAATATTACCTACATTACGATTATATAATGTACTAATTCTATAATGTTCTTTTAATCGTTCTTGAACTTCTTCAGGTGCATCTCCCAGAACGGTTCTCATCGCTTTTAGTCCCATTTTGGTATATGGTAAATGGTAACAAATAGCTTCGAAGTCTTCCAAATCCATTCCAGTTTCTTCTTTATATTTCTCCCATACTTTTTGGAAGAATGAAATATATTGTTCATTTGAAAATTTTCCATCAACAAGTGCTTTATCTGAATATAGCGGACGCCAAAAATCCATGATATCAGCTGTTAATGATACACTTTTATTTTCCAATGTCATGATTCTTGGATTTGCACTAATTAATAAGGCTACAGCACCCGCACCTTGAGTAGATTCTCCACCGGTATTTAAACCATATCTAGCAATATCAGAGCCAATAACTAATACCTTACTTTCAGGATTTAGTGCAACGTGCCCTTTCGCCATTTGAATGCCAGCAGTTGCTCCATAACAAGCATGTTTAACCTCTACACAACGTGCGTTCGGCTTTAATCCTAACAAGTGGTGAATATAAACAGCACCAGATTTAGAATGGTCGATACCTGTTTCCGTACCAAAAATAACAAAATCAATGGCCTCTTTATCCGCTTGATCAATAATTTCTAAAGCAGCATTGGCACCTAATGTTACAGAGTCTTGCGTGATTGGAGGAACCGCCATTTTATCTTGTCCAATCCCAATGGTGAACTTCTCTGGTTCCACATTTCTTGCAACTGCTAATTTATTCATATCCACATATATATGAGGAGTGTAAAATCCTATTTTATCAATACCTATCTTCATAATATTCTCCTTTTCATTTAAACTAAAGCCTATATGTATTATTATTTTCCACTTTAAATGGTAATACAATCTGTTCATTTATACAACTTTTGTGTTAATTTGTCGCAAATTTTATTTAACTTTAGAAAACTTGGCGTTCGCTTTAGCTAGGTGAACTCTTTATTTGTACTTAAGACAGGTAACACCTTTATACTTTTCCGTCTCTAAAGTAAAAAGTGCAGTAAAATTCAGCTGCACTTTCTTCTTAGTTATAATTGAATATTACTAGCAATCTCCAACCCTTCTAACGCTTGCGATGCTAGGTGATCCGCTTCACGATTCTGTTTCCTTGAAATGGCCTCATATTCAGGGTGTATTCCCATTTGCTTCATTTTGTCCTCTACTCTGTCAGCCCATTTCGTTAAAGTTTCCTCATAACAAGGCCACTCGCCACTTAACTGGTTGATGACTACTTGAGAATCCCCCACAAACTTGACTGGCAAATGATGTACACCTAGTACTTCTAATTCTTGTAATCCTAAATATAAAGCGGCATATTCAGCCTCATTATTGGTTTCAATCTCTTCAACAAATGCATTCTTTCTTTTACGAAAATGTTTACCATCTTGTTCATAATAAATAACACAGCCAAGCCCCGATTTCTTTGACTTTGCATCAAATCCACCATCAAAATATACAGATATATGATGAGGCTCGGTTTGAATTCCCTCCAAAATCTTTTTGAGTTCTTTCAATGACCAAGTCCGATCCTGTACATCGATAAAAGTAACTTCTTTTAACCGACCAGTTTTTTCCATATCTTCAGCAATTAAAATTGCTTTTTCCATTTTCATTTCATCTGAAGAAAATCTGACTTCTACACCTTTAGATGTTTTATAGATTATTTCCATTCTTATGTTCATGTCAAATCATCCTTTAAATAAAAATACAAACTCATCCGCTATTTAGTATATCCAAATAAAAGCTTTTGATTTTTTAACAGTTAGAAAAACTTCGCTACAACCTAAGATCTTTCAAACTAAAGAATTAATATTGCGACTAAAATACCGATAAATCCAAAGATAAATGTAAAAGGAAGATTACGTAATGTAATTAAATATGGATTTTGGTTTGTATTGATAGAAGTTAGAGTAACTGTTATTCCATAAGAACTTGAACTGGAAGTTGCAAGTGCTGACACGATAAGTACGATTGCAATACTAGTTGGATTTATGATATTGAATAAAGGTGCTAATATCTCTACTAAGACCCCTATTACTCCTATTGGATGCACTCCAATTAAAGACATTAAAAAATAGGTGATTAAAATTAAAACAAAAATGATAAAAGGGCTATTTGCATAATGCATAAACGGTTGTTGGATTACTTTTAACGCAGGAGTTGCATTTAAGCTATTTGAAAAGAAAGCTAAAGAAATAAATAAGACTACAAAATTTTGCATTTTATTTGTTTGTGTCTTCCATAATTTATAACCTAAAATTTTAAAATGGTACCATCGTTTAATAAGGAGTGCCCAAATAGCGGAAAAAGGTAAAATAACTAATGTTACAGCAATAATAAAATTCAGATTGAACAAATTACTTACCATTAAAATGAACGCTAAAAACAAAAATAGTGCAACAAATAATTGTATTAGTTTTTTAACAATTTCTTTTGTAGGTAATGGTATGGTTTCCTTTGGTGATTCAAAAGGAATATTTTTAAAACGCCATTTTCCCACTATCACATCTACTATTAGGGCGATGAAGGATACTAATAATAAGTATGGTAGAATCTTTAGATAATTAACACCAGTAGCTCCTACGGTAATTGCAACAATGATTTCCATTGGACTCCATATTAACGCAAGGACATATGCACGTACTGTTGTTTTTGAAATGAATGTATCCCTTACCTTCTTACTTAGTTTATTCAAATTCTCCTTCAATACTTCTTGTGCAATATTAATACCTGACAAATTTAAAAACATCATTAAAATGTAACTTGTAAAGGTTCCTTTAACATAAAGACTTCCAAGATTTTCAACCTTTTTTACCATTAGCTGATTAATTTGCTTATCATATTTTCCAACGTATACAACGCTATTAATCCATGGTAAAACGAGAAGAAAGCCTAGCATTGTCATATTGGATGTTAACAATAACGGAATTTCATATATTGATAGATTTGCAGAATAAAAGAAAAAAATGCCTGCAAACATAAAAGCTGTACCAAGAATCTTAAATAACTTTGAAGCTCCAGGATACGAAACGATTAACATCGGAATTGCTAATATTCCAATCATATAATCTAACCATGTCTGCCCCCAAAAATGATTGATTAATGAAAGTAAAATTACAAAAGTATAAAAAATAAACAAACGATTATAAAGCCAACTCTTCATTTATCCATCTTCATCCCATCCCACTTATTGATCTATATAAATCCCCATTCTACTCCTTTATTAAAATAACATCAATATCCTAATGAAAGTAGTCTTTAATTACTATTTAAGGAAGTATGGAGTAATTCTTAAAGAAGTTCATCATATAAAACAGAAGCATAAAGAATGGTACATCTTTATGCTTCAAACCAAGTTTTATTTGCGTTTTCTTTTATTTTCTTTACCGTTTAAATTAAGAAACTCGCTCTCTTCAGAAAACTCTACGTCATCTTTTTCACGCTTAGGCTCAGTATTATACTTGATAACGTTTCTTTGTTTTCCCTTATCTTTATTTCTATTCTTATTTTGCTCTGACATATAAATGCTCCTTACTATCTTTTTTTAATCCTTTTATATGGGCCTAATTTCCAGGAGGACGATTCGTTCTATACTTCTTATCGTCTTTCATTTCGTTTAGTTCTTGTTTATTCTTATTCTTTTTCTTTTTACCTTTGCTCATCTCAAAACCCTCCTTTTAAAATTAGTTTGAACGATTTATTAGAATTAATTCGAAAGAAAAAACACCTTAGGAACAAGTTACCTAAGGTGCCAATGAAACTAACGAATTATTTTATGAACCAATAATGGTAAGATTAGGAAATAGTAATACCGTTTTGATCTAGTGCTTCTTTCATCGCTTTTCTTAATTTCCTTTCTACATCAAACTGTGTATCTGTTTTCGTTTTACCTATGACACGTAGAACAACACTTGATGATTCTATTGACTGTACTCCAATCACGTTAGGACCTTCCACAATATTGTCATCCTCTTCTCGAATTCGATTACATACATCCTGCAATACTTGAATTGCCTTATCGATATCATCATTATAGGAAATACTAATATCAACTAGTGCACGCATATTTCCACGAGAATAGTTGCTTACCGTTCCTATATTCCGGTTTGGGATATAATGTACCGTTCCATCTGACCCTCTTAATTTAGTAGTCCTTAATCCAATTTCTTCCACAACCCCATCTATTCCAGCAACTGATACATAATCATCCACGTCAATTTGTTTTTCTAATAAAATAAAAAAACCAGTTACAACGTCGCTTACTAAACCTTGAGCTCCAAATCCAATAGCAAGACCAATAATACCTGCACCAGCTAATAATGCTTTAATGTCCAAGCCAAAAAGTTCAAATATAATTCCAATTACAATAAATAACAAGAAGTATGTAAATATATTGATACATAATGCTTGCAATGTTTGAGCTCTTCCGGTGGTTACTTTTTTAGTTGATTTTTCAAATACCTTTTTGATAGCGCGCTTCCCTATAAACTTCACTATGTAATAGATAATAATTATTGCAATTAATTTAAGGGCAATAACTCCAATATCTAAAAGTAATTTTGTCCAATTAATTCCTTCTATCCAGTCAATCAAAACATTCACCTCAATAATCTTTATTTACTAGATTCATTTGAAAAAAGGGCACAAATGTCGATACATGTTATATTACCCCGAATCAAACATGATAAAACATTTTAACATAAAAAACTACTATTCGCTATTTGAATAGTAGTTTTTAGTATCAATTAAAGTGTATGAACCTTTTTCGAATCTTTTGGATAGCTTCATTAGATATGCCTACAGAAAGTAAGTAATTCTCAAATGTTCCATGGTAATGGATAATATAATCATATGCCTGTAAGATATATTCACGGTGGGAATAAATATAATGACGAGAGGAATTGAGTTCTAAATCATGTAGGGATTCTAGTTCAGAGTATGATACCTCATAATTTGCAACAATATCCTTCTTTTCCACACCAGCCAACCCTAACAATAACATGGCTAGAACTCCTGTACGATCCTTACCTACACGACAATGAAAAAGTATGCATCCATCCTTCGCTTCAGAAATAATTTGAAAAATTTCTTTCACTGCTGCTTTTTGTTCCAATAGTTCTATGTAAAAGTCCCCCATTGAATAGTCCGAATCTACATTGTTATATTTGGTAATATCATAAATACTCTTTGTAATAAATGGTGAATGATGGTAATCAAAATCACCCCTTACAGACAATGAATTTGGTTCCAACTCTAATTCTTCTTCTCTTCTTAGGTCAATAATTGTTTTCACACCATAAGCCTTTAAAAAGCTAATATCTTCATCATTCAATTTACCCACGTGACTCGATCTTAATAAAGAATGCCATTTCGTCTGTTGTCCTTCACTCGTACTATAACCACCTAATTCCCGACAGTTTTCCAATCCCTGAATTGGCAAGCGCACCCAATTAAGCTTTGCGTTTTTCATAATTGGCCTCCTATTGTTCAAAAAATTGCGACCATTTAATTTAGATTATATGTAATCCCTAAGAGAAATACAATCACTTTAGAATATAATTTGTTTTCAGTGAATAAGCGCAATAAAGATTAGTAAACGGTTAAAACAAAATCGGAGTTTCTCCTCTATGATTACCATGATGTCAAATATTAGATATGAAAAACGCTTGGAAAATTATATCCAAGCGTTTTTCGTTTAAATAACATACAATATTTTCTTTAACTTCTTATTGAATCGTTACTTTAACTGTACGGGCGCCCCAATTAACTGCTGCTTCATGTGTTGGAACGTAGACATCTATTTTATTTCCTTTTATGGCACTTCCAACATCTCCTGCTATTGCATAACCATAGCCTTCTACATGGACAACAGATCCAAGTGGAATCACGCTAGGGTCTACAGCTATAACTTTCGCATTTGGATTCTTTCTTAAATCAATTCCGGTAGAAGTCATTCCAGACCCTCCCGCACTTTCTAAAGTATACGCGGTAGCACTAACAGTTATTGTTTTCTTTTCTTTTTCAACCTTTTTTTCAGGTTTCTTCTCCACAGTGTCTTTTTGCTCTGCTTTTGGTTTAGGTGATGCACTAGTTTCAGTAGTCTTTTCTACTTTATTCGTTTCTTCTTTTTTATTTGTTTCCTCTTTATTTGTTTCTTCTACTTTTGGTTTAGAGGAAACGCTAGTTTTGCTAGTACTATTATCTGTACTAGTTACTTCTACCTGTTTATTTTCCTCTTTGTTAACTTCTTTTGCCTTTTCTTCCGCAGCAGCTATTTTTTGCTTCATATCATCTTCAAGAAACGCAAGGTTACGATCCTTACTCTTTAGTTCTGTTACTAACCCTTGTAGTTCACTTTGTTTATTCGCTAATGCGTTTTTACTATTCTCACTTTTTTCTTTTTGTTCTTGTACAACGACGATTGCTTCCTCTTGTTCAGCTTTCATTACATTCAATTCATTAAGTTTCTCGACGGAGAGTTTTTGATTCTCCTCTACTTTTTGAATATCTTTATCTAATTGTTTCATTAAAGTCGCATCTGATTCTACAATTTTATTTACTGTTGATACCCGACTAACAAAATCTCCGAAGTCTTGTGAGCCAAATATAACTTCTAAGTAATTAACAGATCCACCAGATAATTGATAAGAAGAAGCTCTATTTTTCAATATGTTATAGCGTTTTTCAATACTCTTCTCTAATTCATTGATTTCTTCTTGAAGTTGGTTGATTTCTTCTGTTGTCGAGTGAATATCATTATCCGTTTTGTCAATTAGGGCTTGTTTCTCCGTTAAAACTTGATTTACCTGTTGAATATCTTTGTTTAATGAGTCTATTTCAGAAATAATACTATTCATTTTTTCTTCTGTAGCTGATAAATTTTCTTGAATGTCACTTCGTTCTGTTTGAATGCTTTGTAAGTCTTTCTCTGATTCAGCATGGCTTTTAATACCAAAAAAAGAATTCCCTAGAACCATTGTAGTAGCTAAGGTAATTGCAGTTAATTTTTTATTCAACTTTTTCCCCCTGCTTCCTTTTATAATATGTGTTCAAAAAGGAGGATGAAAAGGACCGAGTAGTTCGAGGCGGCGCAGCTTTGAGTAGCGGAACGTATGCAATTAATACGTGAGCAGACGCTCTTGCACGCCGGAAAAGCAAGCCAACGAAGAAATACGAAGTGTCATTTTCACCGGACTTTCTGAACAACCTTTTATATTAAAAATAATAGATTAATATGGTGACAGTATATCATTTTAAAATGTCATGATTGTTATAGTTTTATTACATTTATATTTCACTCTAATTCTAGAAAATCTATTTTTCCACATAAAAAAACAGTTTTTACGATAAAACTGCTTTTTTACCTATAGTTCGATAATTAGTTTACATAATAAGGCAGTTCGTCTTGGAATTTCACTTGCAAGGATATGTTCATCCTTTACATGAATTCCATAACCAATAGCCCCAAGACCATCTAAAGTTGGTACTCCTAAATTAGCCGTGAAATTAGCATCACTACCACCACCAACATAAGCTTCTGTTAATTCTAGACCGAGGTCTGTTGCGACTTTTTTAGCTATTTTAAATAATCTTTTTGTTCCTTTATTTCGGTCCATTGGTGGCCGACTAATCCCACCGCGAATTTTTATCGAAATCCCCTTTCTTGTTGGTCTTATATTTTTAATTAAATCATCCATCCTATTTTGCTCTTCTTTCGTCCTTGCCCGTACATTTACCCCAAATACTGCTTGGTCTGGAACAACATTTAATTTACCGCCGCCTTTAATGGAACCAATATTAACCGTTGTTCCTTTATAATAATTAGTTAGGGATTGCAAAAATAATATTTGTCTTGCCGCTTCTTCAATTGCATTAATGCCCAATTCATGATGGTTTCCGGCATGAGCCGATTTCCCTTTAATCTCAACAAAGTATCTGGCTGAACCTTTTCGCCCAGTCTTTAACGCACCGGTTCCTGATACCGGTGGTTCCGTTACAAGCGCATAATTACTGCTTTTAGCTTCTTTTTCAATAATTTTTCTTGAAGTAGGACTGCCAATCTCCTCATCACTAGTACAAAGAAAAACAACTTTTTTTGTTAATTTTATTTTTAAATCTTTAATCGCTTTTAATGCCCAAATTGCTTGTACAAGTCCACCTTTCATATCTAATACGCCTGGTCCATAAACCTTATTTCCTTCTATTTTAAAGGGCAAATCTCCTTTATCCCAAACGGTATCAAAATGGGATAAAATAAGAATGGTTTCTTTTCCCTTACCCATTGTAAATCGCAAATGATTTCCATACTTTTCTTCTTTTATTTCTTCAGCTTTATAACCAAAGTACCTTAAAAACAACTTTTGTATACGTTGTTCACAAGCATCCACCAATTCTTTATCCGTGGAAGGAGAATCCCTTTCCACAAGAAACTGTATATCCCGCAAAATATCTTTCTGATGAAGCACCATATACCTCTTAATCCGATCCATCACTTCTCCCCCAAAGTTCATACATATCTATATATTATATACTTTTTTTAAAGAGCCCGGCACTCTTGTTTTAAGAGTTTAATTAAGAATCCAATAGACAATAAAAAAATAGCCTTCTATTTATGAAAGGCTATTCCTCATCTTTTTCCGTTTCTCTCCTATTTCCCTCATATTCCTCGGCGACTTCTGTACTATATCTGACATTTCCATCTATCGTATCAACCGTAGGAATAATGCCAATTGGATAGAGTGTTTTTGTTAAATAATATAGACCACTTAAACCAATAACCCCATATACGATTCTTGACAAAAACGCATCTTGCCCTCCAAAAAGCGCCGCAACAAAATCTAATTGAAAAAAGGCAATGACTCCCCAATTAATCGCACCAACAATAATCAATGTCAATGTAACACTATTTATAATTCGAATTATCATTTACCATCACCCCAAAATAAAATCGATACGTATAGCATTTGTATTTTTAGTAATTTTATTTATAGGGTTCCTTGTACTACAAGATATTCACATCGAACGTAGCCAACTAGCTAAATAATCTGTTTGATAAACATCATCTGGATATTGAATAAAAGCTGTATTTCCTTCATCATAAAGGAATTGCATAAATTCATTTAATGCTCCCATATATTGTTCATATAAAAATTCAAAGCTCACGGTTTCCTTCGGCATTACGTTTTGCTCACAAACATCAGGATCAGTATAATTTACATACGTTCGGCAAGGTATTGGACGAATTTCATAAGCCATACATTGATTTGTTTTGGTATCAAGAAGCGGACAGGGTACAAGACTTCGACGATATTTCAATTTAAAGTCTTTATCTTCATTAAAATCAAGTTGAGTTAGGGATTCTAGCTTCTCTCCGTATTGTTGATAATAATTAGATAAATGGTGTTTAATCCTATTTCTTCTTTCTTCCGGAAAATTCTCGATTGCCTTTTTCATTATTTTGGCTTCCATTTCATTAATAATAATTGGAAAATAGCAGCAAAATGCACACCCCATTCTACACGTTGCTTCCATCTGTACTGCCTTCTCCATATTACTCATTTCTTCGCTAACCATTTGTAATAATTCTATAAAACTGTTCAATATTTTTTCTTCCGTAGAAGTTTCTTGATTAGCCCATTTTTCAACTATTTGATAAAACTTATCTTCATCTATTTCATAAACGTCACTTAAACGACTACATTTATCTTGTATTTCCTCAAAAGAAAGATATTGATCCATCTATAAAACTCCTTTTTTCACTATCTTTCTATTTTCGATGAAAAGAAGGTGATTGTAAAGACACATTCAAATTTCATAATATTCAACAGAATAAGAATACAGCATGGGAAAGTGACAAGGAATGAAAAAAACCTTACAATGTTGGGGAAAGGAGTATGAACATGAACTTAACTTATTCGTTACCAGAATCGATTCAAGCGATTCTCGAAAAAAATAAAAAGACCAATAATCCATTAAATACACTCATTCGCCAAGGTGGATATATGCCACCAAATATAGATTTATTAGTAGATGCCATTACTGCACTAAGTATGGGGAAAAACATTTTACTTAAAGGACCAACTGGGGCAGGTAAAACGAAATTCGCCGAAACATTATCCAATCTATTTAACCAACCGATGTTCAGTGTTAACTGTTCTGTCGATTTGGATTCGGAAAGCTTATTAGGATTCAAAACTTTATCTTATGAGGATGAAAAACAAGTAATCGAATTTATCCCTGGTCCGGTTATTAACGCAATGAAACATGGTACATTCCTATACATCGACGAAATCAATATGGCTAAGCCGGAAACTTTACCGTTAATTAATGGTGTTCTTGATTACCGGAGAACCATAACCAACCCTTTTACAAATGAGATGGTAACTGCAAAAGATGGATTTGGCGTAATTGCCGCAATTAATGAGGGATATGTAGGAACTGTACCTTTGAATGAGGCATTGAAAAACCGCTTCGTAGTGATTGAAGTTCCTTATATCAAGGGAGAACAATTAAAACAATTGATTCAAACGAACACCGAACTCAAAGACGATAAAACCATTGATTTATTTGTCAAATTATCAGCTGACTTCATTCAAGCAGTTTATCAAGGGAAATTATCAGAAGATGCTGCTTCAATCCGTGCACTTTTAGATGCTTGTGATTTAAGTGTTGTAATCCCGCCTAAACGTGCGATTCAACGAGCCATTATCGATAAACTGAATGAAGAAAGAGAACGTGAATTCATATACAATTTAACTGAAACATTATTTTAGTTAGGAGCATTAATCATGTATCGTTTTCATAATAGCAAGGTAGATACAGATCTTTTTATGCAACTTCAAGATTTATCATCCGTTCTAACTGAAAATGAAAAAACCGCATTTGAATATAGTTTCGGTTCGTATATCGATATTATTGACAACAAAGTAACCGCTAGTCGTATGTGGGATACGGCAAAAGAAGATTATAAAGAGGCTGGTTTTAAATCTGATGTATTTCTCCGTACGATTGGATCTTTCCATTATTCTAGTACGAAAGCCATGAAGGAATATTTAGAGCTCGTACAGGAAACGGATTTAAAAAAGTTTTCATCCCAATTATTTGCCCTACTTGAAGATATAAGACTAGAGGAAATCATAAAAAAAGAACGTCCCGGTACCAAAGAGGTATTTTCTATCCGGAGAAAATACTTAAAACATAAATTTGAAAATGAGTTGAATTCTCATGTAACCCGTGGATTAGCATTAGATGAATTATTTTGTCTCATCTATTTATTAATTCAAGCTGATAGTCCTGATCCGAGTTTTCCACGAGCTAATGAAGCACAGCTCCATCAGCTTGAGAAAATAAAATCGTATCTCTATTTAGTTTTTGAAGCGAAAACAACGTATGATATTGTTCGAATTTGTGAGCAAATTGTGTTTCCTCTAAATTCTATATATCAAGATACCATCTATGAGTATTTTATTTTCCCAATAGGTCATGTAGAGCAAATGGAAAAGGATAATCTATTTGATGAACTCACGCGCACGGATGAATTAAAAAATGATGACAAAGAAGAACTGGATGAAGATAAGAATGAATATATGGATGAACGTTTTTCCAGTTGGCATCGTGAAAATCAAAATAGTGACAGAAAACAAACATTTCTTCAATTCGAACTAGAAGTTGGAACAAAAACAAATATTATGGGCGGTGGTGCACGAGAAACAGAAGATGCAGACCAAGCTATGGGAACCATTCAAGGATCTTCGGGTCAATCGAAAAATAAAGACTACTCCGATGTTGAATCTTTAGATAAACAAGAATCTAAACAAGGAAAAAGTGGGGAATTCGAATTCGGGGAGGAAAATAAAGACGCTGTAAAAATCGTGAAAGAAGCTACCAATCCGACCAATGAAGATATAAATACGTATAAAGAATATAGGAAAGATATTGAACCACTTATAAGAAAACTTGCTAATACGATTAAGAAAACAATGGAACATAAAAAGAATGCTCCAAGAAAAGATTTAGTTTACGGCCGATTGTCAAAAAAATTACTTCCGATTATACTGGATGATCATCCGCGGGTCTTTTATAAAAAAGATTTGGAATCAAAGGAATTTGATGCGGTTTTTACTTTGCTTGTAGACTGTTCGGCATCGATGCAAGGTAAAATGGAAGAAACAAAACGAGGGATCGTTCTTTTTCATGAAGTTTTAAAGCAATTTAAAATTCCTCACTCTATTATCGGTTTTTGGGAAGATGCAATGGAAGTGACGGAAAATTATCAACCTAATTATTTCCATATGATTCACACCTATCACGACTCTTTCTATCAAAATAACGGTGCGAAAATTATGCAACTTGAACCACAAGAAGATAATCGTGATGGATTCAGTATTCGTGTAATGACGAAGGACCTTGTTGCTCGACAAGAAAAAAATAAGTTTCTTCTCGTTTTTTCTGACGGAGAACCCGCTGCATCTGGTTATGACCAAAACGGAATAGTAGATACCCATCTAGCAGTTTCAGAAGCACGGAAACAAGGAATTGAAGTAATTGGTATGTTTTTAGCTGATAGAGAGATTGATGAAGCAGAGGATTTAACGATGAAAAATATTTATGGAAAAGAAAGACTTATGATTCCAAGTGTTTCCGAATTACCAGAGCAATTTGCCCCACTACTGAAAAAATTACTATTAAAAACAATCTAATTCGGGAAGTGCTAGCACTTCCTGAATTTTCCACTAATTAAATATATAATGATCATAACCTTTTCTATATTAAAATATTTTTAGCTTTCAACTTTTGTTGCATGATATTCCATTTTCTTGAAAAAAATACGAAAATAAACTAGAGAGTGCCTGCATAGAATTGGAAAAGGCAGGAATTTTAATCAGAAAGTAAAAAATCCCTCATATTTGAAGGGATTTTTTATTATCTATGAAATTAGAAAATTTGAATGGCTATGAATAACTTAGATACAGAAATAGCTACGTCCGGCCCCAACGCCTTTGTTCTTATACTACATGTTCAATTTTTTCTAAAACACCTTTTAATGCTTTTTTGTATACTTGATAGTCTCTTTCAGAGAACAATGTCATTGTAACATCACCAAATCTATTATTTTGAAGGAACTCTACAATTGTATGTAGGGCTATTACCGAAGCCAGTTGTACAGGATAACGATACACTCCGGTTGAAATAGATGGAAAAGTAATACTAGTAATTCCATTTTCCTTTGCCAAGTTAAGAGAATTTAAATAAGACTCTTCTAATTGTTCACTAGCCACTTGGTTATTACCATCCCATACAGGTCCTACTGTATGAATTACAAATTTCGCAGGGAGATCATATCCTTGTGTTATTACAGCTTTACCTGTACGAAGGTAATTTCCATCTAAATCTTCTTCTCGAATCTTTTTACATTCTTCTACCAATTCGCTACCAGCAGCCTGATGAATAGCACCATCAACACCACCGCCTCCCATTAACGTCCCATTAGCGGCGTTTACAATAGCTTCTGTTGATTGTTTTGTAATATCACCTATCATCAGTTCTAGAGAGTTTCCATTAACCTCTATCTTCATGCTTGCTAGCCCTCCTCAAAACCTAATAATTTACAAAGACTTTACAAATAATAATTATAACAATAAATCATTTGGATGAACATATGAATTTAACAATTGTCAAAACTTTCCCAGTCCCTACCAGCATTTAACATGTGAAAGTTTATCGTATATTCTTGCGTTACAAATTGTGTTTTTATGTAGTATATTAATTAAGGTGATCATTTTATGATAGAAGGAGCGTTTCTAACATGTGATTTGAATCCCGGTAAACTATTATAAAAAACTTAACATGTGTGGTCCACAACCTCTTAAGATGAAAGGGATTTTTATATGATTAAAAACGAGGTAAATAAACGAAAGACTTTTGCTATTATCTCTCACCCGGATGCTGGAAAAACAACTCTAACTGAACGTTTACTACAAGTTGGAAATTTAATCCGAACTGCTGGTACAGTTAAAGGTAAAAAAACAGGAAAATTCGCTACATCAGATTGGATGGAAATTGAAAAACAACGTGGTATCTCTGTAACATCAAGTGTAATGAACTTTCATTACCATGATCTTCAAGTTAATATTCTTGATACCCCAGGGCATGAGGATTTTAGTGAAGATACGTACCGAACATTAACAGCCGTGGATAGTGTAGTCATGATTATTGACTCAACGAAAGGGATTGAAGCACAAACCCTTAAGTTATTTAAAGTATGTAGAATGCGTGGTATTCCAATTTTTACCTTTATTAATAAACTAGACCGAGAAGGAAAAGAAACTTTCGAATTACTAGAAGAAATTGAAGAAGTATTAGATATCGAAACATATCCAATGAATTGGCCAGCCGGAATGGGAAAAGGATTTCTTGGAATTTTCGATCGCAACGGGCAGCAATTTGTAAAATATAACGGGAATGAAGAAGAGTCTATCATCCCTTTTAATGAACTTGACAAACATACAGAATTGACTAATAATACTACATTTGAAGCTGCGAGAGATGAAGTAGCTTTACTTGACGAGGCAGGCAATACTCTTTCAATGGAAGCCGTATTAAAAGGAGAACAAACACCCGTATTCTTCGGTAGCGCATTAGCCCCTTTTGGTGTAGAGATATTCTTTGATACGTTTATTAATATGGCTCCTACACCAAAACCTAGAAGGACAACAGATGGAATTGTTCAACCAGATAACCCTAATTTTTCTGGTTTTATTTTCAAAATACAGGCTAATATGAACCCTGCTCACCGGGATCGTATTGCATTCTTGAGAGTATGTTCCGGTAAGTTCGAGCGAGGAATGAGTGTAAAGCTAGCTAGAACCGGTAAAACATTAAAATTAACACAATCCCAACAAATCATTGCTTCTACTAGAGAAACGGTAGACGAAGCGTATGCGGGAGATATTATTGGAATATACGACCCCAATGCTTATCAAATTGGTGATACATTAATTGCAGGAAAAGATACCTTTGAATATAATGAACTTCCACAATTTCCACCCGAATTGTTTAAAAAAGTATCGGCAAAAAACGTGATGAAATCAAAACAATTCAAAAAAGGAATTGAACAGCTTGTACAGGAAGGTGCCATCCAACTGTTTAGAGATAAACGGACGGAATCCTATATTTTAGGAGCTGTCGGTGACCTGCAATATGACGTATTTAAATATCGGATGGAAAATGAATACAACGTAGAAGTAATGTTCGATACGATTGGGGAAAGAATTCCACGTTGGTTAAATCCAGAACAGCCTATCAATGAATCTCTTTTTGATGAACGTAGAATGCTCGTAAGGGATCGAAATGATAACTATCTTGTTCTCTTCCAAAATGAATTTGCCCTTAACTGGTTCCAAGAAAATAACCCAAAGGTAGATTTAATCGATTTGTTCCAAGTGAACACTTACGCACAATAAGAGTAAAGTCACAAATACTTTTTCCCAACGTATCAAGAAGACTTCCATTAGATTAGTAAGATGAATATGGTGAAACCTTTACTAATAAAGGTTTCACCATTTTATTATGACTTTAGTCCGTTGAGTACGCGGCAGCGTGCGAAACAGAAAACCACCTGCTATGCGGGTGGGTAACAAG
>NZ_JAHHXM010000038.1 GCF_019037185.1 Oceanobacillus caeni | reverse complement strand
TTCATAACTGTATCTTTTTAGTTGTCTTGCCATATTCATCCCCTAATTTCTATCTTTTTCTACTATAAGATTATCAAGTGAATAGGACACTTTCTAAAATTGTCTACTTTACTGATACAATAACAGTAGATATCATGGCCAAAACGCCAATGAGAAAACCGTCAAATGTCCGTGAGAAAATTCTATTCCCCCCTAAAAGGAATAAAAAACAGCAGAAGCAAATTCGACTACGAATGCTCTGCTGTTTAGGTAAATAAAACTATATTTTACAAAAAGAAAATAACCAAAAATCCTACTACAACACAATAATAGGAGAAATATTTTAAGTTTCCTTTGGCCATGATTCCCATAAACCATTTTAGCGCAAAATAGGTTGCGATAAATGTTGTAACGAATGCAATGATATGTGGTATTAGCATCGTTTGGAATTCGGGACTTTTAATTAAATCTGGTATTTCAAGTAGGCCTGTTCCGAGACTAACTGGGATATATAATAGAAATGAAAATCGTAATGCAGTCTCTTGTTTCATTCCCACTAACATAGATCCAACAATAGTTGCACCCGAACGACTAATGCCAGGAGTAACGGCCACTGTTTGTGCCAAACCTACGATAATGGCATCTTTTGTTGATAAATCACCATCATTTTTTCTACCACGGAGATTCCGAATAATCCATAATGCAACAGCGGTAATTAATAAAGTGTATCCGACTATTTTTGTGCTACTAAGCGATTCTCCAATCACATCTCCAAATAATACACCAACGACTCCGACTGGAATAGTGGCTATAACTAGGTATACGATAAAACGGAAGTCATCTTTGGCAGCATTTTCCCTTTTAAAAACATATAAGTATCCATTCCTGATTAATCGAATGATATCTTCCCAGTAAATAACTAAAACGGCTAATAAAGATGCAAAATTAACAAAGATTTCAAAGGAAAGCCCTTCTGCTTCAATACCGAATAATTCCCGGAAGATAATTAAATGGCCACTAGATGAAATGGGGATAGGTTCCGTTATACCTTGGACTAAACCCAAAATAAAGTACTCGATTAAAGTCCATATTTTTTCAAAAAAATCCAATTCCTTCTCTCCTAACTTGAATAAATTTCTCCTCCAAAAAATAATTCACCAACCAATAGGCTAATGAATAGTCTAAATGGTGAGGAGGTTGAAAGATGAAACATAAACATATGTATGATTTGTGCAAACAGCATATGCACTCCTATGTGCTAGCTGAAACAAACGATGGTCAAAGATTTGACGGTATTTTAACAGGCCTTGATGAGGAATATGCTTATTTTGCTATTCCAATTGAACAAGGGCATATGGGGCAGCAAACGATGGATTACCAGCATCAGCCAGGCATGATGGGAAGTATGCAAGGTTATCCACCTCGTGCGGGAATGATGAATGAATATCCCCACGGTAACTACCAAAACGACTCTCATGATTACATGCAGGGTGAACAGGAAGAGTTAAGGCAATTCGGTTTTCCTGGGTACGGATTTCCTGGATATGGATTTTATCCTAGAAGAAGATTTTCGAGACTTGTATTACCATTAGCTGCGTTAGTTGCCCTTACTGCATTACCGTGGTATTAAAACAAATTAAACCCTTGCCAGTTGGCGGCAAGGGTTTCCATTTAAACATTTTTTAAAAAGTTAATTATCCTCTTTTAATATTCCGTCACCTAAAATAAAGACTGCTATAGAGAATAATGCAGCTAAAATCAATGAATGAGAAAGTACAAACGGTTCTCCACCCATACTGGACAATACATAAGAAATAGCAAAGCTGATTAAAACCGCCCAAAAAATAGATGCTATGTATCGCATTACTACACCCCACAATTAACTATTCATATCTAGTTTTATATTTTGTAATTATAATTCTAGTTTATCAAAAGAGAGCGTAAAGGAAAAGCTTTATTTCTATTAAAATAAAGAAAGGTAAAATTTAAGAGGAGGTACATAGGAATGTCGATATTAGTTGTGAATTGTAATCATTGGATTGGATTTCATATTGTAAATACATTACTCGAACACGATTTTAAAATAGATGGAATGATTAACCCTAGCTTACAAGATGATTTATTGATGTTTTTTGGAAGAAATAGTGAATTTCAAATGGTAGATGACGGAAAAAGGGAGTATGAGACTTGTATTATTATAGGCGATAATCCAAACTTTCAAGAATTTAAGGCTGAAAATAAATGGCTTCTACCAATTAATGGGATTCAGAAAAAAGAGACATCAGACCTAACTATTATTCATACTCCAATTTTATTCGGGGAGTGGATGCCAATGAATGAAAATGGTATCTATCATCATAATAAGTTGATAACATTTGATTCTGAGGAATTTAAGAATAATGCTCTATCTATTCATTCTTTTACTCCAGTATTGTTACAGTTGATTCAAAATCCTAGCGAAACGCATGAACTCTATGTCCATTCAAGGCATGAAAAGAGGAAGAGTCCTGGGAAGAATGCTATATACATTAGGGAAAGTGAACCAAAAGAGAAATACGTAGCAGATTTGAAAAAACATTACAAACGATATAAAAAGTTTTACTATTCATAATGCCGGTGTTTACTCGAATGTATTTAGGTTATAAAATATAATAAGATAGGATAAGTGATTCTTAGATTGGAGTGCCAATATTTTGAGAACGTTTAAAAGTAGTTTGTTTATCTGCCTAATGGTCCTATTTTTAACTGGATGCAGCTATTTTGAATCAGGGCAAATTCAAAATGTTGGTATGCTTTTAGATAGTACAATTGATGGCAACGCATGGAATGAAAGTGGATATGAGGGCTTACTTGGTATCGGTGAGGAATTTGATACAGATGTTTATTATAAAGAAAATATTGATACGGAAGAAGAAATAAGAAAAGCAGTCGATGAACTTGTTTATGATGGTGTCAATCTTATTTTTGGTCATAGTAGTTTGTATGGGGATTATTTCTCTGAGTTATCCCGTTATTATCCGGATGTTCACTTTGTTTATTTTAATGGTGGTATTTACGGAGAGAATATTACCAGCCTTAATTTTAATTCTCATGCAATGGGATTTTTTGGTGGTATGGTTGCAGGAAAAATGACGAAGACGAATAAAGTCGGAGTAGTAGCAGCATTTTTGTGGCAACCAGAAATTGAAGGTTTTTATGAAGGGGTAAAATACCAAAACCCAAACGCAGAGGTTAAAATAGATTATATCAAAGGCTGGGACGATACAGAGACCGCTTATTCGATGTATGAAAAAATGAAGAATGAAAATGTCGATGTTTTTTATCCGGTTGGAAATGCATATAGTGAAAAAGTTATTAAACAAGTAGAAAAAGATGGCTTATATGCTATTGGTTATGTAGAAGATCAATTAGAATTTGCTCCAAATGCAGTTTTAACCAGTACGATTCAACAAGTGGACAAGCTCTATGAGATTACCGCGGAGAAATTCAATAAAGGAAAATTAGAAGGTGATATTCTAACTTTTGATTTTCAAGATGGAGTAATTTCTCTAGGGGAATTTAATAAGGTTATTCCTAAGGATTTTATTGAGACCTTAAATAAAACCGTTGAAGACTATAAAGAAAGTTCTTTACTTCCTAATGAGCGGTTAGAAAACTAGGCATTTGCTTTAAGTTTGGCCAATGCCTTAGTTGTATGTATCATACAAGAGGGGGTTTTCTTATCCGCTATTAATGATTTTTTCTTGCCAAGTGTACCCTTATATATTAAAATTAGTACCAAGTCATAATAATTGATTGTATGAATTGATATATATTTATCACGTTTTTAAGGAGCGGTGAAAAATGGGTGTTGGTTTTTTAGGTTTAGGACATTTTGTTCCACCAAAAGTGGTAACCAATCATGATTTAGAAAAAATAGTGGATACGAATGATGAATGGATACGTACAAGAACAGGTATAGAGGAAAGAAGAATAGCAGATGATGATATAAAAACTTCGGATATGGCATTTCATGCTGCTGCTAGTGCATTAGAAGATGCCAATGTAAAAGCGGAAGAACTTGACCTTATCCTAGTTGCTACGGTTACACCGGATACACCTTTTCCATCTATAGCATGTATGATTCAAGAGAAACTTGGTGCAGTGAATGCAGCGTCTATGGATGTAAGTGCAGCATGTTCAGGATATATTTACTCTCTAACAACTGCTAAACAATTTATCGAGACGAAAACCTATAAAAAAATTCTAGTAGTTGGCGTAGAAAAGCTGTCTAAAATCACGGATTGGACCGATCGATCAACATGTGTTCTTTTCGGGGACGGTGCTGGCGCGGCGGTACTTGGAGAAGTATCGGAAGGAAGAGGGATTCTTGCGCATGAACTAGGATCTGATGGAACGGGTGGAAAACATCTGTATGAAGATCCAAATAACCATATTTTTATGAATGGCCGTGAAGTATTTAAATTCGCAGTACGTAAAATGCCAGAAGCATCCGTAAATGTAATTGAAAAAGCGGGATTAAAGAAAGAAGATGTAGATTATTTAATTCCTCATCAAGCGAACATTCGTATTATGGAAGCTGCTAGACAAAGGTTAGGAATTTCTGAGGATAGGATGAATCAATCAATTAAGAAATATGGAAATACATCTGCAGCATCCATCGCCATTGCGCTATCAGAGTCATTTAAAGAAGGTAAAATAAAAGATGATGATATTATTGTTTTAGTAGGTTTTGGCGGTGGTTTGACATGGGGATCCATGGCTATACGCTGGGGAAAATAGAGAATTGTTAGGAGGATCCGTATTGGACAAAAGACGAGTTGTAATTACAGGTTTAGGGGCAATTACTCCCGTTGGTAATGATGTTCAAAGTATGTGGGATAGCATTGTTAATGGAAAATCAGGAATTGATTTTGTAACGAAGATTGATAAAGATAAATATCCTGCTAAAGTTGCCGCAGAAGTAAAAGACTTTGACCCAACTAAATTTATGGATAAAAAAGATTCAAGGAAAATGGATCCATTTACCCAATATGCGGTAGCAGCGGCGAAAATGGCGGTGGAAGATGCTAAATTAGATATAAATGATGAAAACCGAGACCGTATTGGCGTGTGGATTGGCTCTGGAATTGGTGGAATGAAAACGTGGGAAGACCAACATACCATCTTAATGGAAAAGGGACCTCGTCGTGTTAGTCCGTTTTTCGTTCCAATGATGATACCAGATATGGCTGCGGGCCAGGTATCCATTCAGCTCGGTGCTAGAGGTATCAACTCTTGTACCGTTACTGCTTGTGCCTCAGGCGCAAACTCCATTGGGGACGCATTTAAAGCAGTTCAACGTGGTGATGCAGACTATATGATTACAGGCGGAACGGAAGCACCTATTTCCGATATGGCCTTTGCTGGTTTCTCATCGTCTAAGGCTTTATCAACAAATGAAGATCCTAAAACTGCAAGTCGTCCATTTGATAAGAATCGTGATGGATTTGTTATGGGAGAAGGAGCAGGGATTCTAATAATAGAAGCCCTCGATAAAGCATTAGAACGTGGAGCTAAAATTTATGGCGAAATTGTTGGTTACGGTGCCACTGGTGATGCATATCATATAACAGCTCCAGCAGAAAATGGAGAAGGTGCAACCCGTGCGATGAACCATGCATTATCTGATGCGGGTATTAACAAAGAAGATGTAGACTATGTTAATGCACATGGAACGAGTACCGCATTAAATGATAAATATGAAACACAAGCAATTAAAGCGGTATTTGCTGAACACGCCCGTAATTTAGTTGTTTCATCTACTAAATCGATGACAGGTCATTTATTAGGAGCAGCAGGTGGAATTGAAGCTGTCATTTCACTGTTAGCTATTCAAAATGGAATCGTACCACCAACTATAAATTACGAAACACCTGATGACGATTGTGATTTAGATTATGTACCAAACAAAGCTCGTGAACAAGAAGTGAATATCGTAATGAGTAATTCACTAGGATTTGGTGGACATAATGTAAGTTTAATTTTCAAAAAATATAATGGATAATAGAAATTAGGAGTAGTTGAATCCCGATAAGTGGGTTCAGCTACTTTTTTTATTTATTTAGGACATATCAAGCCAATGGACAAGCATATATATTTTTAAAGTGGACAAGGTGTAGGTGAATAATATGGGAGCAGTTTTTCTCTTTTTAGTTGGATTTGGACTAGCTATTACAGGTGGAATTTCATTAATATTCTATTTGAACTTTTTACCAGCAGGATTATTGTGGTCAGATTATTTTGCTTTCATCGTTACTAGAATCGAATGTTATTTCTTACCGATAGGACTGCTTATCATATGGTTGGTTATTTATCGATTTTCAAACAACCCATAATCGCATTGGAAGAGAATATTTTTTACAGGATTGGTCATAATGTATGGTAAGTTAACCATTTAGTTCAGCTGAAGCAAATGGTCATCTATCAAAGACGGACTGATTTTATAGGTTAGGAAATTATAAAATTTTAGCAAAAAGCGAACTCGAAGAAGCTAAAATTTAAACGTTCGCTAAAAGACGAGCGAATGTGAGTTTTTCTAATAATTAAGTTTTATTTAAAGCGAGGGTTGTCTATGTTATATTTGCATGATGTTTGGGTGAATTGGTTTGAAGGAGAAGAAAACGGGTATAATGTTTGTCATTTTCATGAATGGCGAAAAGATGATGGGATTGAATTACTAGACCAGGTTCCTCTATTGTACATAACACCAGGATTATTTGATTATATTGAAAATGATATGCATGATCTACCGAAAGATTTAACAGATGCTATCTATAAGCGTGCTTACATTAGAAAAGGACATGAAAGAACAGTATTGGAGTATGCATGTGTCGTAACAAATGGGGAAGATATTTTGGCAATTGATACAGCCGGATATCATATTCCCATACGTAAAAGTAGATTAATCCCAAGACAAGAACAGTTAGTTTACGATATGATTAAAAAGGCGAAACCACAATCATTTGGTTTTGATGTAGAAAATTACGGAAAAGAGTATCATTTACTTTCTATGCCACCAGATCTTGTGTTTGGTCTTACGAGAAAAGAGCGTCAATTAAAACATTTATTAATGATAGGGTTAGATCAATTACGTACATCTAATAATTTGGAAGAGTTACGTTATTGGTTAACAGAATGGGATCCGAAGCAATATCCTTATATTAAATATATGGATGAAGAGAGAGCATGGGATACATTATATAATGGGGTAAAAGATGGTTGGAGTAAGCAACACGAGGATTTATGTGGAAAGTTAATTAAAGGCCAACCGTTTTTAGAAAAAATGTGGGAAGTGGAAAACGGTCAAACACAGAACACTTCTAGTCAATAAAGAAAAGGTCATTCTATTTTATTAGAATGGCCTTTTCTTAATAAGTTAGGGATTTCTTCCTGTTAATAAGGCATTCGCCAAGCTGAGTAGCGAATGCCTGTTTTAATTTATTTCTTCTTCTTTACTCTTCCTAGTCCCATTGCTTTTTTAGCTTTTGCTAACGTTCTATTTGCTGGAATAGCTGCTTTTTCTGCTCCTTGGTCTAATATATCATCAAGGATATCAGAATCAATAAGTTCTTTATATTTTTCTTGGATTGGTTGTAATACAGAGATAACAGCCTGGGCTACATCCTGTTTAAATTCGCCGTAACCTTTTCCTTCGTATTTCGCTTCCAAAGCCTCAATGGATTCGCCTGTGCAACTAGAGTAAATAGTTAATAAGTTAGATACGCCTGGTTTGTTTGCCTTATCGTACTTAACGATACCTTCTGAGTCTGTAACAGCACTTTTTATTTTCTTTTCAATACGCTTCGGATCGTCAAGCATAGAAATAAATCCTTTTTCATTTTCATCGGACTTACTCATCTTCTTCGTTGGATCTTGTAAAGACATGACTCTTGCTCCAACTTTTGGAATACGAATTTCCGGAATCGTAAACACTTCATTATCATAGCGATTATTAAAGCGTTGGGCCAAATCTCTTGTCAATTCAAGATGTTGTTTTTGATCGTCTCCAACCGGAACAATATTTGACTGGTATAGTAAAATATCTGCAGCCATTAAAGAAGGATAGGTTAAAAGAGCAGCAGATACAGCATCTTTCCCTTCCGATTTATCTTTATATTGTGTCATTCGCTCTAATTCGCCAACGTAGTTCATCGATTGCAGAATCCATCCTAATTGAGTATGTGCTGGTACTTCAGATTGAATGAATAGGGTTGCTTTTTTAGGATCAATTCCTGAAGCAAGGTAAAGCGCTGCCAGTGAACGAATATTATTTCGTAATTTTAATCGATCTTGTGGCACGGTTATCGCATGCTCGTCTACGATGCAGAAATAACATTCATAGTCATCTTGTAATTCCACAAATTGTTTAAGTGCTCCTAGGTAATTTCCAAGTGTTAATGTACCACTAGGTTGTATACCAGAAAAAATCTTTTCCATTTGTTTCACTCCATTTTTATTGAATTCCCCGTTTAAAAAAGGCCATTCCCCCACCGGAAAGGGAAGAATGAACCGAATTGCCATCCTAATTTTCTTAACTTATGTACTTTAGACGAATAAGATACAAAAACCAAGCTCCAATATCATCGGTACTTGTTTTCCAAATTCACAAGTTCTCTACGTACCCAGAGGGTATTTGTACTTTTATTTTGTCTACGCTAAATTTGTTAGATTCTGTAATATTATATAAATTCTTTGGTTTAAATGCAAGAGAACCGCGATAAAGGTTCTTACCCCAAATATTGGGAAGAAGGAAAAATTCGACTTTTCACCTTATTGGTCTCTTGTTAAAGTGGATGGATTAGAAAGCTTGTACTATTTGAGTGGAATCGGAATGAGTGAAAGTATTTAGCATAGTTATATGTTGACAAAAGGGAATGATGTTTTAAAATGTGATATGATTTTATTAACACTATTGTTTAAGCATAAAAAGGGTAATGATGAGTAGGAAAAAATTAAAAAAACGTATTCGACTCATTATGTACGTACGAAAAAGCGCGATGCTGAAGATTGATGATATGGATTAACGAACGATTGATTAATATTTATTGAATTTCAAGGAGAGATATAGTGTGGCTAACATTACGAAGGTTAAAATTCCAGAATTAAAGAGACATTTAAAAGAATATAATCAAAATGAGCTGATTAAATTAATTGTAGATCTGTATAAACAAAATAATAATATACAAGACTATCTTTCTGTGAAGCTTTTAGGCGAGGAAACCATTCAAGATTTATATGAGAATGCTAAGGCAGAAATAGAAAATGAATTTTTCCCAGAAAAGGGATTCGGGAAGATGCGTTTGTCTAAAGCAAAAAGTGCAATTACTAACTTCAAAAAGTTAACAAAAGATCATCTTAAAACAGTTGACTTAATGTTGTTTTATGTTGAGGTGGGAACAGAATTCACAAATACATATGGGGATATAGACGAGAGATTTTATGATAGTATGCTTTCGATGTACGATAAAGTTATCGCGGAATGTGAAAAAGATGAAAAGCTATTTCATGAACTTAAGGACCGGTTGTATGAAGTAGTAGTTGAGTCAGATGGAATTGGCTGGGGTTATCATGATGGTTTAGAGGATTTATATTATTCAATTAGCTTTTTAGAGGAATAGCGTTGTGGTTAATAAACCCATAGACGTCAAATAGTATACTAATTTACAAGATTTGGTATGCTATTTGACTTGTTCATTCCGTTTTCTCTTTATCAAAAGTGAACTACTTAGTAGTATCCCACGCCTTTATCTCATCTAAACGGGCAGTAAGACCCCCACCTCAAGCTTCTGAGGAACAAAGAAGGTAGGTGGGAGATCTATCTTTATACTCATACATTATATTTCTTAGTAACCGTATCCTACATAGGACACTCCTATTATAATAAGTAGGATAAACAATACGACAATTAACGCAAATCCTGCGCCATAACCATATTCTGCAACAGGTTCACTCAAGATCATCACCTCCATAAAAACCAACATATGTAGAAAAATCTATACTGCTTAGACGGATATCCTATGGTTTAGTGATTTAGGCTTATCCATATGTTTAAACGTTTTTCAAACTCAACGAATACCCTGATGAATTTGTCCTTTACGACAATTAACCCCGATACATACAATGTGATAGCTCTAATAATATGGGGGTGAAATAATGTCAGTTGGTCATTATCATGCACTTTGCAGAAAATATATGGGTAGAGCAGTTGAAATAAGAACCCGTGATGGAAGACGTCACAGAGGAATTATTAAGCATGTTAGTCGCAATAGGGTGTATATACAACCACTTGGGCGTAGGAGAAATTTAGGTGGGTTTGGTTATGGATATGGATATGGATATGGATTTGGTGGATTCGGCTATGGGCTTGCATTAGGTACTATTGTTGGATTGGCTTTAATTCCATTTTTCTTCTGGTAATATATATGAAATTTGCCCCACCTCAACGGGGAGTAAGACTCCAACCACAAGCTTCTGGGAAACAAAGAAGGTGGTTGGGAGGTCAACTGCCCATAAAGGTCCGATAAGTGCGACTAACCATCAGTGGGGATGGAAGAATCTCCCATTGATGGTTAGTCTTCTTTACTTTTCTCACAGGTATAACACACGAATTTTTTTCGTCTGTTATACCTGTGCAATTACATTGGATTTAATCCCTAACAACTCTTTAGATGTTAATTCGTTTGTTTTTTTATATTTTTTAACGAGGTAATATCCGACACAATATCCTATCATTTTTGGATAGCGACGTAATCCATACAAAATTTCCTGATGTTTACGTTTCACTTTTAAAGTGTTTTTATTTGGGAGAATTAGCTCTTTCCATAGTTTCTCTAATTGATCTTCCGAATAATACGTTGTCCAATTAGCTAAAAGTTTATCACCAAACCTTTCAAAGACTGCGTTTTCAGCCAATCCTTCTAAAATAATGGTATCCAACAGGACGTAATCTTCTTCTTTTTTTGAATAACGAGAAAGACGACAAACATGGTTATACTCATGAGTAAATAGAGCTCTTATCTCCTTCTCCGTATTATCCTTTGAAATAAATAAAAATAGTTTATCTTTGAACGCAAGACCAGATTTTCCATTCTGGTTCTGTTTCATTTTTCGGTCATTGGGATCGGATGGAAAGATAAAAACCGGGATATCAGGTCCTTGCCATAATGTTTGAAGTTGTTGTTTTTCCAAATGAACAATTTCCCATATTTTATTATCCTGTAATTTTCTTATTAAGTCTTCTCCATTCTTTATGGGATACTTATACATACCATGGGAAGTTAAGTGGTTATAGATTTCATCGGCATAAGCCCCGTCAAAGTGTTTCAATAGCTTTTCGCATAATTCAATCGGTTTGTCATACAAATCTAGCAACCATTTATCCGTTTTAATCACACTCATAGCAATGCTCCTTATGATTATCTCTTACATACAATATGTGCATTTCAACTAAACGTTACTTACAAATCACTTATATAGGGAACTAAAATTTTTTAACCACATATTGTAAATAGGATTATTTGACACAAAGGAGTGGGGCTACGCTTGAATAACAATTATCTTGATTGTTTAGCATTATTTGGTGTTGGGGGCGCTCATCCAGGGGGGCTTCCATTAACGAAAAGAATATTGTCCAAGGAAGAAATAGATGAAACAAAGTCGATTCTTGATGCTGGTTGTGGAACCGGTCAAACAAGTGCATACATTTCAAAAAAATATCAGTGTCATGTTACATCTTTGGATTGCAATAAAATGATGTTGGATAAAGCAAGAAAAAGATATTTATCCTTACAATTACCTATCGAGGTGAAACACGGGAGCACCGAAAATCTTCCTTTTGATAAGGGATTATTTGACTTTATTCTCTCAGAATCGGTAATTTCTTTCACAGATGTTTCCTTAACTCTTCCAGAATTTAATAGAGTGTTAAAACCAAATGGAGTATTACTTGCAATCGAAATGGTACAGGAAAAACCAACCACGGAAGGAGAACGAACAACACTTATTAATTTTTATGGAGTTCCTCAGTTACTTACTGAATCAGAATGGTGCAACTTATTTAAAAAGTTTGGTTTCAAACATGTACATGTTGAAGAGGACATGCAACCAATTGATGAAATGGATCTAGAACTCGGTGCTGATTTTGCACTTTCAGAAGATATTGATGGTAAATATTTTGAAATACTGGAAAAACATGAACAACTAACGGAAGATTACAAAGAGGTGCTTGGTTTTAGAATTTTTAGATGTTGTAAGTAGAATCGTTTAGGTGAATTAAAAAGTTATCATTTTGAGGGGATGAAAAGATGACTATTCGAAAAGCAACTTATCGTGAAACGCAAAAAATATTAAATCATTCATTAGATGTATTGAAAGAAGCAAGCATGGGGTATGTTATTCCAACAAAGGAAAAAGCACGTCAAATGGTCATACCGTTTTTATCTGATGGTTATTATCTTGTTTATATTGAAAATAATGTTATAAAGGGTTGGATTGCTGTTGCTAGTACCATTGATTATTATACAGATGATCCAGTCGGGATTATTCCCGAACTTTATGTTCTCCCACCATATCGTAAACAAGGATTAGCGGAAATACTGTGTAAAGAAGCCCTCAAGCGTTTGAAAGAAGAAGGACATACTAAAGTCCAATTGAATGTATTTTCAGGAAATCATATAAAACATTTTTATCAAAAGCTTGGTTTTCAGGAAATTTCTACATTGATGGAAATAAATTTAGATAATGAAATTTAAAATATTTGAGTGGTTCATTCGTTTTCGTATCATGTCAAAGTTATCTTACCCATGCTAATTGTATAAGTATATTTCGAAAAAGCACGGTGAACGCCTTAGTTCCCTTTCCATTCCATAAATTCCATGTTACGTATTAAACAATAATACCAATTTACCGCAACCCTATTATTTTGCAAGTATCATACTAGTTATGTATAATTTTGTGAAAGCGTTCAGCACGATGTTCGGGAGGCAAAATCATGATTGGGCTTAAAGATATGGCAAAAAAACAGAAAGAAAAGTTAATTTTACTAGTTTTTTTTGCCATATTGTCGGGTACGTCAACGATTGGGCAGAATTACTTATTTGTCACAATCGTGAATCGTATTTTTCTAAAAAATGATTCATTCTTTGAAATCATTCCCCTATTATTTGGACTATTAGCAGTTCTTTTTGCAAGAACATTTTTCCATTATTTAAGTGGAAGAATTGGAATTAGGATGGCTTCCAAAGTAAAACGTGACCTTAGAAATTCACTGCTACATAAATTCTCTACCAATCCAGTACAAACCTCCATCCAAGGGCAGTCAGGTCAAAAGGTTAGTGTAATGATGGATGTGGTAGATGAGGTTGATAGTTATTTTAGTAATTATATTCCACAGTTGTTTCAGGCAAGTATTATACCAATTATGATTCTTTTTGTTATTTTCACAGAGCATGTTGCTACAGGAGTTATCATTTTAATAACGGCACCATTTATTCCTATATTCATGATGGTAATTGGGTTTAAAACAAAAGATAAAACGGAAGAACAATTAGATAAAATGTCAGCCTTTTCTGGGAAATTCCTTGATACGTTACAGGGGCTTACCACCCTGAAATTATTTGGTCAATCCGTTGAACAAAAAGAAGCGATTCGAAAAGGTAGTTTAGGGTTTAGGGAGGCAACGATGGACGTTCTAAAAGTTGCTTTTCAAAATTCCTTAGCATTGGAATTTATTTCTATGCTAAGTATTGGATTGGTTGCATTAGAAGTTGCTCTTCGCATGATCGTTTTTCAAGATCTTTCATTTTATACTGGATTTCTTATGTTAGTATTGGCCCCCGAGTTTTATACGAAATTGAGGGATTTAGGTAGTGCTTTCCATACAGGTAGAGGGAGCATGGGGGCATTTAAAAGATTAGAGTATGAATTAGCATCTTCGGTACAACCTGTTGAATGGGGAGAAGGATGTTTAAATAGTACCACACCACCTACAATTGAATTGTGTAGAGTAGAATTCAGTTACGGGGAAGATGACACATTTTCTTTAAAAAACATCAATGTATTAATAAGACCATTTGAACAAGTGGCAATTGTCGGTAAAACTGGATCGGGAAAAACAACATTATTGCATGTTATTGCTGGTCTTGTTCCCCTTTCTAAAGGGGAGGTACTTTTAAATGAAAGCCCACGAAAATTATACAGTGAAAAGGCTTGGTTTGATGGTATAAGCTACATTTCACAAGACCCATATCTTTTCTCCGGTACCATTGCTGAGAATATTGCGGTTGGTGGTAACACGAGCGCTACGAGGGAAGACATAATGGAGGCTGCTCAAAAAGCTGGAATTTCGCGATTAGTCGAATCCCTCCGTAATGGATATGATACACCAATTGGAGAAGCAGGGAGGGGTCTTTCGGGTGGGGAAAGACAGCGAATCGCCATCGCTAGAGCTTTTTTAAAAAACCCTTCGATTATTCTATTTGATGAGCCAACAACTGGCTTAGATTTACAGACAGAGCGTATCTTGCAGTCTTCGATGAAAGAATTATCAAAGAAATCCACGGTTATAACAGTTGCACATCGTCTTCATACGATTAAAAATGCTGACATGATTCTTTTCATGGATAATGGGGAAATAATCGCATCCGGTACACATAATGAATTACTAAAATCAAATGAAACGTATCGCAATATGGTCTCTGTACAGCAGGGGGGACTCTGAGATGAAAGAATTAATCACGATTACTAAAATCATGTTCGTGGAGAAACGAGATATTATAATCTCCATTTTTTGTGGATTTATAGCAGGAACAACAGCAATTGGTTTATTCGCATTAAGTGGATATTTAATCTCCAAGTCGGCTCTAGTACCTCCTATTTATACGTTGATGATTCTAGTTGCGTCGGTTAAAATGCTAGGAATTATTTCAGCGTTAAGTCGTTATGGGGAGCGTTATTTTTCACATAGAGGAACATTTACTATGTTAAGTCATTTACGCGTTTCTTTTTACGAAAGGCTTGAGCCATTAGCTCCATCTATTTTTCAAAGATATAGGAGCGGGGATCTTCTTTCAAGGATTGTTGGCGATGTAGAGACACTACAAAATTTCTTTTTACGTGTATTTTACCCTCCAATTGTTTTAATGTTCGTATTTTTAAGTACTATTTTCTTCACAGCCTTTTTTTCAATAGAGGTAACATTGATTATACTTGTTGGTTTTATTTTGACAACGTTTATATTCCCAGCAATCATTGCATTCAAACAAAGAAAAGTAGAACGGAGAGTTAGGGAAAGTCGTGGAGAACTATCTACTGAAATATCTGAATTTCTATTTGGATTTCGTGATTTAAAGATATACCAAAAACTAGAAATAAAAGAAAGTAGATTACGTCATTCTGCTGATGTCTACTTAAAAGAACAAGAACATGAAAGTGTTCATAACTTGTTAAGTGAGTCAGCTAATACTTTCTTATCTTTAGTTGTGTCGGTCACTGTGCTAGCTTTTGGAGCTTATTTAGTCGCTACGGAACAATTAGATGGAATCTTCCTTGCAATGCTTGTGATGGTATCATTAACCGCATTTGAAAATACCACATCCATGTCAGTATTTCCGAGTTACTTGGAGGATAGCAGACAAGCAGCAACACGACTAAACAACGTTGTTCGTACAGAGCAAGAATATGAAACACCAAAAAAGAGCAAAGAAAAATTGTCTATAACGAAATCTCCATATATTAGAGTAAATGAGGTGTCATTTGCATTTCCTGATGAAACAAGGGATACCTTATCTGATATATCCTTTACGTTACCGCCTGGTTCCAAAACAGCTGTTGTTGGTCCAAGTGGATCTGGTAAATCAACGTTGATGCAATTATTATTACAAATGTACCCGGTTAACCAAGGTGAGATTTATATTAATAATCAATCGCTAAATTCATTGTCACAAGAAAGCATTTGGAAAAACACGAACGTTGTATTGCAAAAGAATCATTTCTTTTATGGAACGATTCGTCAAAACTTAATGTTTGCCAAAAACGGATTGACGGATGAAGAGATGAAAAATATATTGGAAAAAGTTAAACTCAGTCATTTTACTTTAAATGACCAAGTGTTAGAAAAGGGAGAGAATCTTTCAGGAGGGGAGAAACAGCGACTCGCCATTGCTAGAGTATTGCTAAAGAAAGCTCCAATATGGCTTTTGGATGAGCCGACCTCATCCATTGACGCATTGACCGAGAAATATATTTATAACTATTTATTTAAAGAAGCAAAAGAGGATACCGTTGTCCTTATCAGCCATCGCCTAACAGGATTAGAAAGCATGGATCAAATAATAGTAATGGAATCCGGTAGAATTGTTGAAGTAGGGACATTTGATGAACTAATGGAGAAAAAAGGTTATTTTTATGAAATGAAACAAATTGAACAGAGCGTTTTTTAAAATATATAATCAAACCGTAAAAAGAGCTTTTGCTAAGTGGGCAAAGCTCTTTTTATGATTGGATTAAATGTAAAATCTGGATTAATTGGGACGGGCGCTTTCGGGAACAATATTTTTGAAATGCGGAAATTTCAAGGAGGAATACAATTGGATCAAGAAATGAATTATGGTAGTGATTATAAATATATACCTACAACGTCCATCCAAAGTGGAATGGGGCTTGAAGTATTACCGGACTTATATTGTCATACAGTCCAAATTGTTAACATTTGCTTGGTTGGAAATTCCAGATCTGAAGGATTTGTATTAGTTGATGCAGGAATGCCACATTCTGCAGATGAAATTATCTCCACTACAGAAGAACGATTTGGTGAAAACAGTCGTCCGGAAGCGATTATTTTAACACATGGTCATTTTGATCATGTTGGGGCTATTATTGAATTGGTTGAGCATTGGCAAGTACCTGTGTATGCACATGAATTAGAGATGCCTTTTCTAACAGGTCAGAAGGCTTATCCAGAACCAGATCCAACGGTAGAAGGTGGCATGGTTTCAAAAATGTCACCCATATTCCCAAATGAACCAATTGACTTAGGGAATCATATTGAAACGCTTCCTTCCGATGGATCAGTCCCTCACATGCCTGAATTTAAATGGATTCATACACCGGGACATGCACCAGGTCATGTTTCCTTATTTAGAGAAAAAGACAGAGCATTAATAGCGGGAGATGCATTTGTTACCGTTAAGCAAGAATATTTATATAAAGTTTTAACACAGGAACAGGAAATAAGTGGACCACCGCGATATCTGACAACAGATTGGAAAGCCGCAAAGGAGTCAGTTAAAAAATTAGCAGCGTTGAATCCATCGGTTGCCGTTACTGGACATGGGTTTTCTATGTTTGGTGAGGAATTATCTGAGAGCTTAGAAAAGTTAATTTTACACTTTGATAGTATTGCTGTACCAGATTATGGGAAGTATGTCGATAAAAATTTACACTAAAGTATGCACAAGCCTTGTGTAATAAGCAGGGCTTGTTTTGCATGATGCATATATAATAACAGCTGTTCCAATTAGTCATGGAATTATCACGGACGAATAAATATGAAATCATTGAAGAAATGTCCGTGATGCGAGTTATCACGGACAAAATAGCAGGGAATCGTTGAGGAAAAGTCCGTGACGCGTGTTATCACGGCCAAAAGAACCGGGAATTGTTGAGGAAAAGTCCGTGACATAGAAAAAGAAACTGTAAGAGCGAAGCAAACGATCAAAAGATAGAATGGATTCCCCAAAACAAAAAAAATCCTTCACCCAAATGAATGAAGGACTAATAATTTATTCTTATTTTATTCGTAGTAAGACCAGCGATGCTCGCCTACCTTATTGAAATTGCTTGAGATAATTCTTCTAATCCTTTTTTGTGAAGGTATGATCTGACACCATTCATGAATGATATTCGTTGTTATCCTTTCATTTGGAAATAAAATCCGAAATTCATTCACGCTTCTTATTACAGCATCAGCAACAAGTTCTTCTTTGCATTCATGACATACAAGTTTCCTGCTTTCTAAAGTAACGGAAAACGAATGGCATTTTGCACAGGTAATTCCCTTTCGGAGTTGTCGATAATCATATTTGGGAATCTGTTTGTAGGGAGAATCGGTTATGTGCAATGACAATAAATGGTCTGCCATTTTCTTATGTCTTTCGGCTAATTTGGAAGGAATTTTATCTGGAATCAAGATAACTGGAGAAAAAAATAATATAATCCAATAGGCTTAATAAGGGAAAGGTAACTCATAATCTACTAAATTAGAGTACTCATTTCCAAACAAGTTGTTTAATAGGTATTGACTTCTGTGAAGGAATATCCTTACATTTATTATGTAAGGAATTTTTGGAAAAATTTAACAAAAAAGGGGGATGAAAGAATGGTTTGGATTGTTGGTGGGTTAATTGTTATTGGTGGAGTCCTTATAAACCCTAGTACCGTTCATTAAATAATTGCTTTTAATAAATAATATAGATTAGAAAAGCAATTATGAAAGTTTTCAGGTGAGTTGGTCTTTGGCGAACAGAATATTTTAAGGGCAGTTTTGCTTATAAACTGAAGTAATAACCTTTTGTTCTGTTCGTCCAGTGTAATCAAAAATTTGTTTTTAATTTTCATAGGGAAATAGAATGTTTAATAAGTTATTAATAGAAATTAATGAAAAAGTCAAAAGCCACTTAGTGGCTTTTTTGTTCCATTTAATGGAGGTAAATTAAAATTGTTAACTGTAAATAATATTAGCAAAGTATTTTCGAGTAAGAAAAAACAAATTAAGGCTGTAAATGATGTTAGCTTTAAACTAAATAGTGGAGAAATTTTAGGGATAGTTGGCCCTAATGGTGCGGGAAAGTCTACTTTGTTACGAATGATAGCTTCACTTACACTACCTACTGAAGGTACAATTAAAATTAATAATAATTACACCTCAACTCATAACAGAGGAATTAAAGATGACATTGGATATGTCGCAGTAGAAACCGGTTTATATGGGTCCATGACATCTTTTGAATTCCTGTATTATTTTGGTAGAGTGCATGGTTACGGCAAAAAAGAGGCCTTTAATAGGATAACAGAATTGGCAAGTTTGTTAGATTTTGACTATTATCTATATAAAAAAATCAGTCATCTTTCAACAGGAATGAAACAAAAGATTTCTATTGCGCGAGGATTATTACATAAACCACATTTACTTATACTTGATGAACCAACCAACGGGTTAGATATAATAGCTGCTTATTACGTTCGAGAAATAATAAAAAAATTAAAACAAACTCAGACTTCTATTATTATTTCAACACATATTATCACTGATATAAAAATGTGTGATCGGTTGATTGTTTTAAACAAAGGAAACTTAGTTTATGAAAGTAACACAATGGATGTAATTAATAATTACAATTCATTGGAGGATTTATTTTTTGATGTTACACGTTATAATAAAAATGTTAAAATGGGAATGTGATTTTTAAATTGGAAATTTTCAAATCTTATATATTAGCTAAAAAAGAAGTAAAGCATTCATTGAAAGATTTTAGAGTTATGTTAACTATTGTTATTAGTACATTAGTATTTTATCCTGGATTAATGATTGGTGTTACTTACTTTCAAGAAAAAAGTTTAGATGCTGCTCAATCGAATATACCTACTATAGCACTAGAAAAGAATGATGCTCGATTTATTCGGGAAAATTTTCAGACTATACCATTTATAATATATGAGGGAGACAGAAAAAAAGAGGTCTTGTTAGATGATGAGATAGAAGGCATTATGAATCTCGCTAGAAATGGAAGTAAAATCAAGGTAAGTTATCAATATAAGGCAAATTCTCCAAAATCATTGGCAAGTTATGAAAAGGTAAAAGCATGGTTTTCTCTAATAGAAAAGAATCAGTTAAATGATTTTATAAATAGCTTAGAAAATATAGACACAACAAGTTTATATGATTTTAAATTTCAATCAACGGATGTTACACCCGAGAGTCAACGTAGTCAATTGGTTTCTATAATCCCATACATAATACTGATTGGTGTTATCGCGGGTATAATGGGAATTGGTGTTGATAATACTGCTGGCGAGAAAGAAAGGAATACCTTAGTTACATTATTGACCTCAAGTCAAAGTAGTAGTGAAATAGCATTGGGCAAGGTTCTATCTACCAGTTTTTTTGGTATAATAACCTCCTTACTAACTATAACAGGGTTTATAGTGGGATCTTTAATTTCAGCAAATATGTTAGATATGGAAAATCTAATTAATATTGATATTGTGAATTTCTTTCTATTGTTGACAATATTATTCCCAATATCATTGTTTTTCAGTAATATAATTTTAATTCTAGGGATTTTTTCCAAAAACGTTAAAGAAGCCAATTCATATATTATGCCTCTATATATAGTTATTATATTTGTTGGGTTTATAAGTACAATGATGGAAAAGGGTACAGATTTAAAACTAGCATTGATCCCTGTAGTTAATAGTGTATTATCTATAAAGAGCATATTGATCAATGAGATATCTACATCTTTTATATCTATTTCGATTTTATCTACGATTTTTTACACTATTCTATTAATGATGATATTTATTCAATTATTTAAAAAGGAGAAGTATACTTTGGGGTAACTATGACAAAAAATTTACGAATCGCCCTATACTTATTCAAAAAACTGTTTAAAGGAAAAATAAGAAATTGGAAGGGAACCGACTTGGCCATTGTTGTGCTTTTTATTTTGGGGCTAGCATATTCCCTCCGAAGTTTTTATCCTATTATCTTACAATTCAATCAGCCGCTTATCATTAGTTCAACGTCCCTTTTAATAGGTATCATAATAGGAGTATTTATTAGTTTTAGTCAGTATGATAGCGAAGAAGTATCCTTTTTATATCTTACAACTTATAAAGTAAGTATTATTACCTGGTATTACATTTTAAAGTTGGCCATGCCCATTATTTTAATAAGTATTATTTTATTTGGTTCATTAATATTCTATTCAAATTACCCTGGTCGTATATTTGAGTACCAAACAGAAGTTATTCTGGGGGGGTTCCTGGGACCTTATATATTTTTAACCTTTCATCTAGATAAAAAGTGGAAGTTAATTCATTTAGCAGGTACCTTATTAATTGTTATAACGAGTTTACTTGAGGGGCATTTAGGAATTAAGATAATAGCCAGTTTTCTTTTTTCTTTCTTTTTTTATTGGTGTTCAAAAAAGAGTTGGGAAAAACGTCTTTATGAAATAAATAAATTTAAACGAAAGAAACGGGGGACCATTTTGTCGGGGAATCCTATTATAAAAAAGGAATTAATATTACTATTTAATCCCCAAAGAATTGTGCCCCTAACAATATTATTGGTAGTAGGACAAATAGGTTTCTTATTAGAATCGAAGTTACCATTCAATGTTATTTTACTAGTAACTTTAATTTTGGTGACTCTAATGCATGATGCATGGACTTTAAATATTATTGGCCTAGAAGAGTCAACAATTTACTTATATAAATACACAGGAGTATCTTCTAAAAAGCTTATTGTCAAGAAATGGTTTATTTGCTTTTCACTGGTATTTTTATTTGGTTTAAGTATTTATCTGTTCTGGAGTATTTATTACAATCTATCCGTCGTAGATATTACTAATGATATATTTCAACTTGTAATGTTTAACTTTGTAATCAGTATAATATATATTTTTATTGGACTAAAGTTTTCTGATTTCAATTCGCGCACGTATTATCGTATAAATATGGTAGGGGTAATAATTTCGGGTATAAGCATGTTGTCAGTATTTGGAAGCCTCCTTATTTCTGGTAAGTTACTCTTAATAGAAGCTATAATATTAGGAATTATTTTTGTGAGGGTCGTTTATCATGAAAAAACAGTTAGGAGTGTACTCTATGTTTGATAGTTTCAATATACAAATAAACAACCTTTCTCATTCCTATGAAGAAAAAGTTGCTCTTGATAATATAAATTGGACACTTAGTTCTGGGAAAATATATGTACTTTTAGGACCGAACGGTGCGGGAAAGACTACTTTTCTTAATTTATTAGCGGGTTCGATAAAACCTACATTAGGTACTATTACTTTGTTTAATTCTTTTGGAAAAGAAGATAAGGAATTCCTTAATAAAAATATAGGTTATTTAACGGAATACCCGTATTTTTATCCATTTTTGACTACTATAGAAATGATAAGATTGGTAGGGCAGTTAAGAGGCCTGGAACAAGGATTTTTAGAGAATCAGATAGAAAAATGGCTAGATACTTTTAATTTAATGGAATATCGTAACCAGCCTATGGATTCCTTATCCCAAGGCACAAAAAAAAGGGTTGCATTTATTATTTCTGTTATTCATCAGCCTAAAATAATATTGCTGGATGAACCAACAAATGGCCTCGATCCGAAACAGATTGTTTTATTTAGAAATGTTTTGAGAGAATTGGCTAACACAGGTTGTTTAATTTTACTTTCCACTCATATTATGGGTTTAGGTGAAAAGTTAGCTGACGAGGTTGGAATAATATACAATAATAGTTTAGAGTATATCGGTGACAACATGGGGAATCTGGAGAATTTATACCTCAGTATCACCACATGATATTTCTTCACCCAAAGGAAAAACACTGATTTTATAGTGACTATTACCATTAAACTTAGGACTTTGAACTAAAAGAGGAAAACGCGGTAGACACATTCATTTTCAAATTGACTCTATATCTTTTCAAAATACTTATCGAAAATGATGTCTATATCATTGACAATATACCAAAAAGTTACAAAGGGTAGCCCAAGGGTTATCCTTATTTGCTAAATTCCTAGAAATGAAAAAATCGTTATCAGGACACAGATTGAAATATCGATATGCGATCAGTTAGTTACCGTAGGCGCCAAAATAACGAAAATGAGGCGTCTTTATAAACTGCTCCTTTATTGTAGGTGAAGAATTCCAAAAAAGAAACTGAAAGAGTGAAGTAAGTTTATGATTGTGCAGGATTTTTTTGCTGAAAAATTCCCTTCATCCAAATTGAATGAAGGAATAGTTTTATGTATCTTTTAAAGAAGAAATTTTATTTTATTTGTAGTAAAATCATCATTTATTCTTTCCATCGCTTTCATCTTTTTATAATCAAAAAGTTGAATTCCTTCACCGTTAAATCGTTGTAATTTCATTGACATTATATTACGATTTTCCTTTTGTTTTTTCCCATCTTTATACACATAGTCGTGATGAAAATAAACAACTCTTCTGATGTAATCCCATTCCCAACGGTTAATAATTAACAACCAAAATACCTATACTAGTCATGCAAATAATGACTTATTACGTCAATGGCCCAGCTGACCCTTGTGTTTACCTTGACTAACAAACATCGATGGACTATATCTTTAAAGTTATAAATTTATTATTTGACTAATTTTTGCCAATAGGCGTAAGTTTTAAATAGTACCTACAGAGCAATGAAAAGATAGAAAGGAGAATTTAAATGAAAATGAAAGGAATTATTGTCAGGGAGCCAGGCGGATCTGATCAACTAGAATTAACGGACTTACCGATTCCAACTTTATCGGATGGGGAACTATTAATAAAGGTCGAGACCGCCGCTGTAAATCGTACCGATATTGTAACAAGAGAGGGAAAATCAGGTTATGCCAAAAGTGCAATATTGGGAGTTGAGGTGGCTGGTATAGTTGAAAAAACTTCCGAAACAAGACACTTTAAAATTGGTGACCGTGTAATGGGATTAGTAAATGGAGGTGGCTATGCAGAGTATGCCGTTATGCCAGCTAACCGGGCGTTAAAAATTCCGGATAACCTTTCATTTGAGGAGGCGGCGGCTATTCCTGAAGTCTTTTTAACAGCGTACCAAACACTTTACTGGATTGGAAAACTTAAGCGACATGAAACAGTGCTTATTCATGCAGGTGCGAGTGGTGTGGGGACAGCAGCTATCCAGTTAGCCAAGCAAGTTTCCGATGCAAAGGTTATTGTAACAGCCGGTTCCAAAGAGAAACTGGAATTCTGTAAACAACTTGGTGCTGATACATTGATCAATTATAAAGAACAATCCTTTGATGAAGAAGTTTTACAAGCAACAGATGGAGAAGGGGTCGATGTTATCTTAGATTTTATTGGTGCTAGTTACTGGGAGAAAAACTTAGCAAGCATCAAAAAGGCCGGAAGATGGGTGCTAATCGGAGTACTTGGTGGAGGCGTTGTGGAAAAAGTAAATTTAATGGAGTTAATTGCTAAGTATGTGCAGCTATCTGGGACATTATTAACTCCAAGAAGTGATGAATATAAGGCTGATTTAACCAAGGAATTTGCTGAAGTTGTTATGCCACATTTAGAACGTGGAAATATAAAACCTATTATTGATACTGTCTTTCCGATCGAAGAAGTAGCAACAGCGCATAATTATATGGAAGAAAATCGCAATATCGGGAAAATTATTTTACGGCAAAGTCTTTAATACAGTTGTAGCGGCATCGACTAACAATAAAGGTGTAAAATCAATGTTATAAAGGAGATTTACATGATGAAAGATGAATTAATGAAAATGCTTGAAGAACGAGAAGATGAGATGATTAAAATACGTCGATATCTACATGAACATCCTGAACTTTCATTTAAAGAAGAAAAAACAGCAGCATACATTGCTGATTTTTATAAAGGAAAAGATGTTGAAATAGAAACGAATGTAGGAAACGGATATGGAATTATTGTAACGATAGAAGGAGCATCGGAGGGAAAGACAATTGGCCTTCGCGCGGATTTTGATGCTCTGCCAATCACGGAAAAAGCGGATGTTCCATTTAGGTCGAAAAATGAAGGTGTCATGCATGCTTGTGGACATGATGCTCATACAGCATATTTGTTAATTTTGGCTGACTGTCTGATCCAACTAAAGGATCAAATAAAAGGGACGATAAAAATAATTCATCAACATGCAGAGGAGCAGCCTCCTGGTGGTGCAAAAAGTATTATGGAATCTGGAAAACTCAATGATGTAGATGCCATCTTTGGTATTCATATATTACCAGTGGCGCCAGCAGGTACAGTTGGATATCATAGTGGATATTCTTTTAATGGTCGAACTTATTTTAAATTGAAAATTCAAGGAAAAGGTGGACATGGATCATCTCCTGACAAAGCAAATGATGCAATAGTTGCGGGTTCCTACTTTGTAACAGCGGTACAAACAGTTGTTAGTCGCCGTGTAAATCCAATGGAAGCTGGTGTTGTAACCATTGGATCATTCGACGGAAAAGGAAGCTTTAATATAATTAAAGATAGCATTGAACTTGAGGGGGACGTACGTTATTCTAATGATGAAACGCGGGAAGTGATTGACAAAGAATTCAAAAGGATTGTGAAGGGACTGGAAGAATTATTCGATGTTACTTGTGAACTTACGTATACACCGGACTATCCACCATTGTATAACGATCCTGAATTGACATCATTTGTTGCCGATACCCTAAATGGGATACAAGATAGTGACATCAAAGAAGTGAAAGAATTCCCTAAACTGTCGCCATCAGATGACTTTGCATACTATCTGGAAAAAATCCCTGGTTCTTATTTCTATATCGGTTGTACCCCAAAGGGAGTTCAGCAACCTTACTTTAACCACCATCCGAAATTTGATATTGACGAAGATGCGATGCTTGTTGCAGCTAAATCAGTGGGGCATATTGTTTGTCATTTTTTAGATAAGGAATAAATTATTTGCTCCCTAATCTCCAATTACCCCCCCAAGCTTTCGAGGAACAAAGAAGGTAGGTGGGAGATCAACTGCCCGTAAAGGTCCGATAACATCAGTGGGGGATGAAGGAAAAAGCCGACTGATGGAAGTTTTCTTTATCAGCCAAAGGCAAAGTAGGTAATCGTTCATACCATTCTAAAACCCTCCGAATATTCTATAGTAGAAACAAATTATTCATTTTGTAAAGGGGGGGAGAAATATGATACCTCATAAACGAAATAGAGGTATTCGGTTTTGTGTTTTTCCTGGCTACAGATGGTGTGGACCAGGATGTAGTGGTCCTGGTGCGCCAATCAATGATGTCGATGCTATTTGTAAAGCACATGATGAATGCTACAGAAGGAACGGAAATAGACACGCCTGTGACCAGGTGTTTCTTCGTCGCCTAGAGCCTAAAATTAATCCATATACCCAAAAGGGACGACAAGCGCGAACACTCTATCATTTAATGAAGGTGAAGTCGTTTTATAATTAGGGAATAGTAAAAACACTTTAAAAACATAGGGGCTTCTGTATTGCTCCTATTTTTATCTTTGCCAGAAGTCCCATGAGATTTCAGGTTTTAAGTGAGAAAGTCAAAAACGTCTGAATAAGGCAATGGATTATTCGATTGTCTATATTTCTTTTGCTATAATTAGGATAATTAGCAATAGGAACAGGAGAGGGGAGAACGTATGCGTTTATATACAAAATCAGGGGATAAAGGCCAGACCAGTTTAATTGGCGGTAGAGTCGATAAGGATAATATTCGAGTGGAGGCTTATGGTACATTAGATGAATTGAATTCCTTTATAGGTAAAGCCATTTCTGAGCTCCGCTGTGATAAAAAACTTTTTCATGATATTATCGATGATCTTGAAAAAATACAGCATGAACTATTTGATTGTGGAACTGAATTATCCAATGTATCCAAAAATAAAAAACAGACATTATCTGAAGAACCGATTACGTATATGGAAAACAAAATTGATGAACTTATTGATGAGGCACCGGAACTGGAGAAGTTTATTCTTCCTGGTGGTTCTGATGCATCTGCAACGATTCATATTGCAAGAACCGTGGCAAGAAGAGGGGAGAGAATGATTGTTGCGCTTATGAAAGAGGAAGAAATATCTTCAGTCCCTTTAAAATATGTCAATCGACTTTCAGATTATTTATTTGCAGTAGCACGTGTTATTAATTCAAGATTAAATGTTCCTGATGTCGAGTATGCAAGAAGTGCAAGAGTGTTTCGTGGAACAAATAAGAAGGATAAAAACCAATAAGTGAATGAAATGGAGGGGAATACAAATGTATCTGTACCGTAATAGTTCTATGTCGCTTGAAGAGTATTTTCAAGTTCGTGAAAAATCAGAGGAAATATTGGAGTATATTGATGGATTTGTTTACATGTCACCCTCACCATCTACAAAGCATCAGCGTGTATCGAGTAAGTTACAAATAAAATTCGGAAATTTTTTAGTTAGTAGCAATTGCGAGGTATTTTCAGCCCCGTATGATATCGAATTAAAGAATGACAACATAGAAGGTACCAAAATCGTTGTACCTGACATTAGTATTATTTGTGATAAAACTGGTTTTACAGATGCTAGATATGTAGGGATTCCCAAGCTTATTGTTGAAATTTTAAGCCCATCCAACCAATCACACGACTTAGTAACGAAGCTAAATCTTTATATGGATTATGGTGTGAAAGAGTATTGGATTATCAATCCGATGCTGGAAACCATAACAGTATATACCTTAAATGATGAAGAAATGTATGAACAACATGATATTAAAAAAGAAACAGGAGAAATTACATCAAAGGTATTAAATGATTTTCGTGTTGATTTAAAAAACATATTTGAAGATTAATGGTAGATAAGCCTTCCAATTTCATTGGGAGGCTTTTAATAATGGTTTTTAATGGAAGAAATGTGAATACCAGTCTTTTTAACCTTTAATTACAAACTATATTTAACCCTAGGCATTCATATAATAAGATTAAATAAATTTCACCATTAACCACCATTTAGCATCTTCCAATCGATAATTTTTATCCAAAGGAGATTGGTACAGATGATGAAAAAAATCTTATTAAACTTTATTTTATTTACGACCATAACGAGTCTAATTTTCCCATATGTTATGAATGGTGAAGAATCAGAGGAATACGATTTTACGTACCCTGATGCAGTTAGAGGAATCTATGTCTCCAGTAAAGCTGCGGGTTCTGAACGTTTTAACTCCTTAATTGATTTGATTGAAACAACGGATTTAAATACGATGGTAATCGATGTAAAGGATGATTACGGAAATTTGTCCTTTAAGGTAGACAAAGATTCCCCGTATCATTCGGTCGCTACTGACGATATACCGAACCCAAAAACATTGATGGAAACATTAGAGAAGAAAAAGATTTATCCTATCGCTAGGGTGGTTGTATTTAAGGATTCCATGCTAGCGAAACAAAGGCCAGATCTTTCTTTTACTGAAAATGGACAAGTATGGACAAATAAGAATGGAGAGGCATTTGTAAATCCATTTGAGAAAGAAGTGTGGGATTATAATATAGGCGTTGCTAAGATGGCGGCAGAAATGGGATTCCAAGAAATTCAGTTTGACTATGTACGATTTCCAGAAGGCTTTGAGAAGAAAGATGAAATATTGCAATATTCAACAGGAGAATATGAAAATTTAAAGATGAATAACGTGAAAAAACGGGTAGAAGCTGTATCAGATTTTGTAGCTTATGCGAAAGAACAATTAAAGGATTATGAGATAGATGTATCTGTTGATATATTTGGTTATGCAGCAACGATTGAAGAGGCTCCAGGAATTGGTCAAAATTTCTCACGGATATCAGAAAATGTAGATGTAATTTCATCCATGATTTACCCAAGCCATTGGTCAAACAATTACTTTGGAATACCTATCCCTGATAAAGAACCGTTTCGCTTAGTGGATGAATACGCGAAAGTGGAAAATGATGTTCTTGGAAAATTGGACACCCCTCCGATATCGAGGCCATGGATCCAAGACTTTGAAGCGCCATGGTTGTATACGAACGGGAAGACGAAAGCATATGGTGTAGAAGAAGTGGAAGCGCAAATTCGTGCACTTTACAAAAATGGAATCAATGAATTTTTATTATGGAATGCTGGAAACCATTATACGAAGAATGTAGATTATTTAATTGGTAGCTGATTATAATAAAGCAGATTTCTCATACTTGTCTTTACGAAGATAACAAGAAGCAGTTTTCCTTTATGAAAGGGAAAATGCTTCTTTTTCAATATTACATATATATTTTATTTCGATTACTTGGTTTAATTGGCAAGGGAATAGGGTATCTTATGTAGTAGTTGGAGTTACGTTTGTCAATATCAGTGAAAAATACCTATTATTTCTAAAATACCTCTACCTTTAACTTGACAATTGTAGTATACTAGGTAATGGAGTTATTTAAACTTATTTTAATTTAATAATGAAATAAGTTTTCATAGGCTATTTTTAGAAATATATATACTTAGAAATGAGGAGTGAAGTTACATGGTAACGCTTTATACCTCACCAAGTTGCACATCTTGCAGAAAAGCAAAAGCATGGTTGGAAAAACATAACATACCATATAAAGAGCGTAATATATTCTCTGAACCTTTATCGTTAGATGAAATTAAAGAAATATTACGTATGACTGAAGATGGAACTGATGAGATTATTTCAACACGTTCTAAAGTTTTTCAAAAATTGGATGTTAATATTGAACAATTACCAATGAAAGAATTGTTCCAATTAATTCAGAAAAATCCTGGTCTTTTAAGAAGACCTATTATTCTAGACGAAAAGCGTCTTCAAGTAGGATATAATGAAGATGAAATTCGTAGATTCTTACCAAGAACCGTACGTACATTCCAACTACGTGAAGCACAAAGAATGGTTAATTAATAATTTTGCATATAAATAAAGGTTAAAAACGCAGAATGATTTATTGTTCTGCGTTTTTATTCTATACAGCGAGTTTTCATCGTGACAAAATTAGGTTGTACAATAAATGACGTTGGTGGGAAAAACTCACCTACGTCATTTTTGTGTTTATAAATAGAAAACAAGTG
>NZ_JAHHXM010000037.1 GCF_019037185.1 Oceanobacillus caeni | reverse complement strand
TATCTTATAAAACCTATATTCTAGAGTCTACTAGTTAATAAGTTGATAATTAATTGGAAATGCTTTAAGATTGTAATGAGAATAGATTGAGAATGGATTAATATTCATTTCAACATAGTTAAAATATCAGTCTTTGGAGGTATAATTATGGCAGGATCAGTTTTAGAAATCAAAAATCTACACGTTGAAATTGAAGGTAAACAGATTTTAAAAGGTGTAGACCTTACTATAAAAAGTGGAGAATTCCACGCAATCATGGGACCGAATGGTACAGGCAAGTCAACACTTGCATCTGCAATTATGGGACACCCAAGTTATGAAGTAACGGAAGGTAGTATCACGCTTGACGGAGAAGATGTATTAGAAATGGAAGTAGACGAACGTGCACGTGCAGGTCTTTTCTTAGCTATGCAATATCCAAGTGAAATAACTGGGGTTACTACTTCTGATTTCTTACGTTCTGCAATTAATGCTCGTCGTGAAGAGGGAAGCGAAATTCCTTTAATGAAATTCATCAAAGAATTAGATAAGGACTTAGACTTCTTAGAAATTGATCAAAACATGGCTACAAGATACCTAAATGAAGGATTCTCTGGTGGAGAGAAAAAACGTAACGAAATCCTTCAATTAATGCAATTAAAACCTGAAATCGCTATTCTTGATGAAATTGATTCTGGACTAGATATCGATGCATTAAAGGTTGTTTCTAAAGGAATTAACAAAATGCGTGAAGAAAATCTCGGTTGCTTAATCATCACACACTACCAACGTTTACTTAACTACATTTCTCCTGACTTTGTTCATGTTATGATGCAAGGACGTGTTGTTAAATCAGGTGGACCAGAACTTGCTAAACGTTTAGAAGCGGAAGGCTATGACTGGGTCAAAGAAGAACTAGGAATCGAAGACGAAACTGTAGAACAAAATGCGTAAACGTTAGGAGGACTAAAATGACTGTTGAAACAAAGCTTCCATATAATAAAGAATATATTGAGCAAATTTCAACCAACAGAAATGAACCATCATGGTTGAAGACATTGCGATTAGAGGCATTGGAACAAGCAGAAAGATTAGAAATGCCTAAACCAGATAAGACGAAAATTACTAGGTGGAATTTTACCCAATTTAAACATGAATTCACAGAAGGGGAAGCAATTTCATCTATTAAGGATTTGCCTGAAGTATTACAAGAATACTTTGATCAAAATAATATTCCAGAGAATTTAATTATTCAACGAAATAACTCTATTGCTTATGCAACGATTAACGATGATTTGAAGAAGCAAGGTGTTATTTTTACGGATATTTTCTCAGCACTTGAACAACACAGCGACTTAGTAGAAAAATATTTTATGAAAGATGCTGTACAAGTTGATCAAAACCGCTTAACTGCATTACATGCTGCTTTAATGAACGGTGGGGCATTTATTTATGTACCAAAAAACGTACAAATCGAAGAACCATTACAAGCAGTATTTTGGCAGGAAGATGCAGAGCTAGCATTATTTAATCATGTTCTTGTCGTTGCGGAAGAAAACAGTAAACTTACATTCGTAGAAAACTATATTTCAAGTGATGGCAATCAAGAAACCATTGCAAACATTGTAGAAGAAGTAATTGCAATGGATAATGCGAAAATCTCATATGGTGCTGTTGACAATCTTTCATCTGGTGTAACTTCATATGTTAACCGTCGTGGTGTTGCTAATCATAATGCAACCATTGATTGGGCTCTTGGACAAATGAATGACGGAAATACTGTTTCTGAGAACATTACTTATCTAATGGGAAATGGTGCAACATCCAATGCGAATGCAGTATCTGTTGGACTTGGAAAACAAATTCAAAACTTTACTGCAAGTATTATTCAACACGGAAAAGCGACAGAAGGTTTTATCCTACAACGTGGGGTTATGAAAGAAAGTGCGACTACAATTTTCAATGCAATTGGTAAAATTGAACATGGTGGAACGAAGGCTAATTCTGAACAAGAATCACGGGTATTAATGCTTAGCCCGGATGCTCGTGGTGATGCCAATCCAATTTTATTAATAGAAGAAGATGATGTTACTGCAGGTCACGCAGCATCTGTAGGCCGTGTAGATCCATTACAGATGTATTATTTGATGAGTCGTGGTTTATCAAAAGAGGAAGCAGAAAGACTTGTTGTACATGGTTTCTTAGCGCCAGTAGTAGATCAATTACCAATTGAATCAGTTAAGAAACAATTGAAACAAGTGATTGAAAGGAAAGTATATTAATGGATATTAAAGCCATTAGAGAAATGTTCCCTATTTTAGATCAAGAAGTTAATGGAAACCCATTAGTCTATCTAGATACATCTGCAACATCTCAAAAACCATTACCGGTAATTAAAGCAGTGGATGATTATTATCGGAATAATAATTCTAATGTCCATCGTGGTGTGCATACATTAGGTACAAGAGCGACTGATCAATATGAGGGAGCTAGGGAAAAGGTTCGAGCATTCATTAATGCTGAAAGTGCTGCTCAAGTTATCTTTACCCGCGGAACGACTACTTCCATAAACTTCGTTGCCTATGGATATGCACGACCTAACTTAAAACCAGGTGATGAAATAGTTATTACACCAATGGAACATCACAGTAATATCATTCCTTGGCAACAAGCTGCAAAAGCGACGGGTGCTACATTAAAATATATTCCCCTTCAAGAAGATGGAACGATTTTACTTGAAGATGTTCGGAATACAGTAAGCGATCAAACAAAAATCGTAGCAATTACCCATGTATCGAACGTGCTTGGTACCATCAATCCTGTAAAAGAAATTGCTAAAATAGCGCATGATCATGGTGCGATTATTGTTGTAGATGGAGCACAAGGTGCACCACATATGAAGGTAGATGTTGTAGACTTAGATTGTGATTTCTACGCTTTCTCTGGTCATAAAATGTGTGCCCCAACTGGAATAGGGGTACTATATGGGAAACGGGAGCTATTGGAGAAAACAGAACCTGTTGAATTCGGTGGGGAAATGATAGATTTTGTGGATTTATATGATTCCACCTGGAAAGAACTACCTTGGAAATTCGAAGGTGGGACTCCAATTATTGCTGGTGCAATTGGATTAGGTGCTGCCATTGATTTTCTAAATGATATTGGAATGAATAACATTTATGAGCATGATAAAAAATTAGCAGATTATGCACTGGAAAGATTAAGCACGATTGATGGTATTACCATTTATGGACCTGAAGAGCGCGGAGCACTTGTTACATTTAATTTAGATGATGTTCATCCACATGATACTGCAACAGTTCTAGATGCTGAAGGTATAGCTGTTCGAGCAGGTCATCATTGCGCACAACCATTAATGAAGTGGCTTGATGTTACGGCTACTGCTCGTGCAAGTTTTTATCTGTATAATACGTTGGAAGAAATAGACACCCTAGTCGATGGACTTTTAAAAACGAAGGAGTATTTTGGGAATGTCTTTGAATAATCTCGATACACTTTACCGACAAGTTATTATGGATCATTATAAAAATCCTAGGAATCGTGGAGTTGTAGAAGGAGAATCTGTCTCCGTTGACATGAATAATCCTACTTGTGGTGACCGAATCCGACTACAATTAAAAGTGGAAGATGACATTGTAAAAGATGCGAAATTTGAAGGAGAAGGATGCTCCATTAGCATGTCATCTGCATCCATGATGACACAAGCAGTAAAAGGAAAAAAAATTGAAGATGCCTTGGAAATGTCTCAACTTTTTTCGGATATGATGCTTGGAAAGGAATTAAAAACAGATTTAGATTTGGGAGATATTGAAGCTCTTCAAGGAGTTTCTAAATTTCCCGCTCGTATAAAGTGCGCTACATTAGCTTGGAAAGCAATGGAACGAGGCGTTAAAGAGGAGAATTAGGACTGTAGGCCATATATGATAGGTATGCTACTAAGATGAATCTACAGCTAATACCTAAAGGAGGTTTTTTAATTGTCTAAGAAAGCACCTGAAATAGAAGAGTATCAATATGGATTCAGGGACAGAGACGTTTCTGTATTCCGTACAGAAAAAGGTTTAACTCGTAAAGTAGTAGAAGAAATCTCAAAAATGAAAGAAGAACCTCAGTGGATGCTAGACTATCGTCTAAAAGCATTGGAACATTTCTATAAACGTCCAATGCCACAATGGGGTGGAGACCTCACTGGGTTGGATTTTGATGAGATTGTATATTATGTAAAACCATCTGAAAAACAAGGTAAAACTTGGGATGAAGTACCAGATGAAATTAAACAAACATTTGACAAACTTGGTATACCTGAAGCTGAACAAAAATATTTAGCTGGTGTTTCTGCACAGTATGAATCTGAAGTTGTTTATCATAGCTTGAAAGAGGACTTGCAAGAATTAGGTATTGTCTTTTTAGATACGGATACAGCATTAAAAGAACATGAAGAACTCTTTAAAGAATATTTCGGTACCGTTATTCCATATTCTGATAACAAGTTTGCCGCATTAAACTCGGCTGTATGGTCTGGTGGATCATTTATTTATGTCCCTAAAGGAGTTAAAGCAACTACTCCATTACAAGCCTATTTCCGTATTAATTCAGAAAATATGGGACAATTTGAAAGAACATTAATCATCGTTGATGAAGGTGCATCCGTACACTATGTGGAAGGTTGTACAGCTCCTGTTTATACAACGAATTCCCTTCACAGTGCGGTTGTGGAAATCATCGTTAAGAAGGATGCATATTGCCGTTATACAACCATCCAAAACTGGGCTAACAACGTGTACAATCTAGTTACAAAACGTGCGACATGTGATGCGAATGCTACGATGGAATGGATTGATGGAAATATTGGATCTAAACTTACCATGAAATATCCAGCTATCCACTTAAAAGGTGAAGGTGCTCGTGGCAATACGATTTCTATCGCTATTGCAGGTAAAGGTCAAGTACAAGATGCTGGTGCGAAAATGCATCATTTAGCACCTAATACATCTTCCACAATTGTGTCTAAATCATTCTCTAAGCAAGGTGGTAACGTAACTTATCGTGGTTTAGTTCATTTTGGACGTAAAGCAGATGGAGCACGCGCGAATATTGAGTGTGACACGTTAATCTTGGATAACGAATCCAAATCTGATACGATACCATATAATGAAATTTATAATGACAATATTTCATTAGAGCACGAAGCTAAGGTTTCTAAAGTTTCTGAAGAACAATTATTCTACCTAATGAGTAGAGGTTTAACAGAAGAAGAAGCAACAGAAATGATTGTAATGGGCTTCATTGAACCATTTACAAAAGAGCTTCCAATGGAATATGCAGTAGAGATGAACCGTCTAATCAAATTCGAAATGGAAGGTTCTATTGGATAAAGTTCTAAACCCAGAAAAGAGAAAAAACTTCATTAGTTCATACAAACGTATAACCTTCTAGTAAGAGCTACTCTTACTAGAAGGTTATTTAAAATTATTGATAAATGTAAAAGCGTTATAAGAAAATACGCTTTTATAACACTAGAGAGGATAACGTTTTAAGCAAAACTGTATCCAATTTACGAATATCGTATGTCAGTTTCGTTTGACTCAGAGTAATATATCCCCAAACCAATTGTGATTACCATAACACTGAAAAACCAGCAATCACAACCACTGAAACCCTCAACTATATAATAATGCCATTTATGTTCCTGTTGTTAACAAATACGGGTGATTTTAATCGTTGCAAAACCGACTGATTTTCCTTTCATCATCATAAATATAATTATTAAACTTAAAATGAGTAACAAAAGCTTTATTTTTTTCCCTTGCTTGACTTCGTTTTAGTGTAAAAAAGATAAACAATGTTCGCAATTACTAATATTATTGCAGCGGTTAAAAAACCAAGTAAAGTGTATATATTAAGATCGAATATTAAGGTTAAAATAGTCCCCCCCAACAAACGCACCTATGCCTACTGTACTAAGATACCACCTCGATCTGTTTTTTGAAGACATAACAAATCTTCTCCTTCCCCACGTTAAGAAGTATACGTGTCTGAGAAACTTACCATAGCACTTGGATCATAAAAATATTTTTCCGCTAGTGTTAGGTAAATCATGCCATTCATACATCATATTATTAATTTACCCCTTCTAAGAAGGCGATTCAATCTAAACAAATCTTTATTTTAGTGAATGAAATGTGACAAGCAATTAAGAAGAATGCTATACTATGAATAATTAGAATAATCAATATATAATTGTGGAGCTAAGAAAAAGATATCAAATGATAGAGGAGGAACAAAAATGGAACATATTATTATAGAAACGAAAGATGGGGTTCGTACACTAACATTAAATAGACCGGAGCGCCTAAATGCCGTAAATGATACACTTAGTAATGAGATTATCCAGGCAATTTCAGAGGCATCTGCTGACGATGAAGTCCGCGTTATTGTCATTACCGGAAGTGGGCGAGGATTCTGTGCAGGTCTTGATTTGACCGATTATGCGAAGAGAAATCCAGACGCTCAATCTCGTCATCAAAAATTAGATGAATTGGGTTGGGTTGGTCATCAAGCCTTGGGGATTGTTCATTGTGATAAGCCGGTTATTGCTGCAATCAATGGGATCGCGGCTGGTGCAGGACTTGCGCTAGCTCTGGCTTGTGACATTCGCTACATGTCTGCTAATGCAAGGGTAACAGCTGGATACATTCGCCGCGGTCTCAGCCCTGATGCGGGAATGAGCTATTTTTTACCACGGTTGGTCGGGCAGGGAAAGGCTACCGAATTGATCTTAACCGGTCGGGATATTTACCCTGAGGAAGCAGAACGAATTGGATTGGTCAATGGGATATTCCCTGATGAAGAATTTCAGGAACGGGTGATGAATTTTGCCAGGGAATTAGCGGCAGGACCACCAGTAGCAATGACGCTTTCTAAAAGATTACTCGCTGCAAGCCCAGACACAGACCTTACAACGATTCTAAAACAAGAGTACGCTTTTATTAAACAATGTTTTGGAACTAAAGATGTTCAGGAAGGGGTTCAAGCATTTGCTGAGAAGAGAAAGCCCGTGTTTCGAGGGGAATAGGTGAATTCTAGAAACTAAATTCATGATGAAGGTTCAATTGGATCAAATCTAAATAACTATAACGTTTGTGGCGGGAGTAATTTATTTTTTTGCGGATCTCATTCGTGCATTCCTTGTGTCACGTACGGAATGCAGAAGGACAATTATATGGGTCAATGGTTAGAAGGATAAAACGAAATAAAAAATTACTAAAAGTAGACATGGAAATGATGTGAAATCATCATTTATTTGTTATACTAACTGTAGTGTAATAGGGCTTTCATGGGTGGTGGTTCACCCCTTTTTTGAAAGAAGGGGGTGATAATATGACGGTATTCGAAGCATTGGTTTTGATGATCTCTTTCTCAACCTTAATCGTTGCCATACTGTCTCAACAAAAAAAGTAACCACCCATTGAACGCCTAGCAAGCCTTTGGGTTGGTTACTTCTCTAACTCAAACGAGTGAGCTGCCCCCTTGAAGGGCTGTTACACATTAGACCGTTCCATGTACCAGCATGGTCGGTCTTTTATTATACTATGACTTTCTATATATATTATACCTTAATATCCTCGAAAAATAAACATGTAGCGGTTTATCATCATTACTAATGAACATTAATGTTGCCAATCCATTATTAATTTTTTGCTATAGATCCTTCTCGATAGTTGGGAATTAAATACATTTAGTGCTAATATAAATAGTGAAGTTTAATATTTGGATTGAGGGGAAAGCTTTGGTTTTTATAATTTGTGTATTAATTGGTATCCTTACTGCGTTTGTTGGCTCCATTGCGGGGTTAGGTGGAGGGATAATATTAGTTCCTAGTTTATTTTTAATGAATCATATTTCCCCTTCATTTGCTTGGGCAACACCACAAACTATTGTCGGTATATCATTAGTGACGATGATTTTTACTGCTTTGTCTTCTTCTTTAACCTATATCAAGGGTAGAAGAGTGGATTATCAAACGGGAATTCTTTTCTTAATTGGTAGTATTCCGGGCGGTATTATTGGGTCTAGATTAAATGCTTATTTTGATGTAGACGTATTTACTTTGTATTTTGGACTTTTGATGATTATTGTTTCATCTCTATTGTTTATTAATAAAAGCGTATTTAAAAGGGAAGTTAGGCCAAATCAAAAAAGTGTTAAAACGGTTGAATTAGCTGGAGAAAGGTATCATTATAAAGTTTCTGTTATTCCAGCTATTATACTTTCATTAGTAGTAGGAGTTTTATCAGGCCTGTTTGGTATTGGTGGCGGATCGATTATGGTTCCTGCCATGATGTTACTGTTCGGAATTCCAACTCATATTGCTACTGCAACTTCTATGTTTATGATTTTCTTTGTAAGTATCTCGGGAACCATAACACATTTTGTGCAAGGTCACATTTTATGGGAATATGTAATATTGTTTATTCCTGGAGCATGGATTGGTGGCAGATTAGGAGCAAAGGTTAATCAAATGCTGCCGGGAAAGACACTGGAATGGATCTTACGTATTTTACTTATTATCGTTGGATTACGAATGATTATTGAAGGACTTTCGTAAGGAGTTAAATGATGAAAGAGAAGTTATACTTTTACTATACAAATGATTTACATAGTAATTTCGAACAATGGCCAAGAGTGGCGGCGTTTATAAAAGAATCCATAGCAGCGCGAAACGTTCGAGATAATGATTATTGGCTTTTTGATATTGGCGATCATATGGATCGGGTTCACCCGATATCAGAGGCGACTAAGGGAAAAGCTAATATTCAGCTTATGAATGATTTAAGATATGATGTTGTGACATTTGGTAATAATGAAGGAATTACCTTAGCCTATGATGATCTTTATCATTTATATGATGATGCCGAATTCGATGTTGTTTGTACGAACCTTCATAGTTCGGATAATCAAAACCCTCTTTGGTTGAATCGTCAAGTTAAATTAACATCGGAAAGTGGAGTAAGAATTGGAATTCTAGGTTTAACGGCACCATTTAATGATTATTATCATTTATTGGGCTGGCATATCTCATCCGCATTTGATGAACTAGATAAGTATGTTCATGAATTAAGCCATGAGACGGATATTATTGTTCTCTTGTCACATCTTGGTTTAAGCGAAGATCAAGAAATAGCAAGAAGATATAAAGATATAGATGTAATAATAGGTGGTCATACACATCATTTATTACGAACTGGTGAAAAAATAAATAACACCATAATCACTGCAGCTGGTAAACATTGTTCCTTTGTTGGGGAAGTTATTTTAACCTGGGATCACAATCAAAAAAAACTCATTAATCAAGAAGCGTATGCAACGGATATCTCGGAGTATGAAAATGATACAGAGACAGAGCATAAAATTATGTCATTGCAAGAAGATGCGGAACAACGTTTGAATTATCCAATTGTCTATACAGATTACCCAATAGAGGTAAGATGGTTTAAAAATACCAAAGTCATGCGAGAATTAACAAACACATTACGAGAATTTACGAAGGCAGATATTGCTATGTTGAATTCAGGTTTACTATTAGATTCTCTTCCCGCTGGTAAAATAGCTTATAAGGATGTTCATCGCATCTGTCCACATCCGATTAATGCCGTTACAGTTGAGTTAACCGGTAGTGAAATATTGGAAGTGATTCGTGTTTCTTTAACTAAGCAGTTTACAGAATTTCAGTTAAAAGGGTTCGGATTTCGAGGTAAAGTATTAGGGGAAATGGTATTTTCGGGTATAGAAGTGGTATCGAACTTTCATCCAAATGGGGAGAAATATGTAAAAACTGCATTGTTGCCTGATGGCAGTGAGCTAGATGCAAATCAAACCTATAAATTGGGGACTGCTGATGTGTTTACGTTCGGTCGTTTATTACCTGAAATAGCTAAATCAGACACGAAGCATTTTTTTCTTCCGGAATTTTTAAGAGATTTATTAGTAAAAACATTGGAAGAACACTATTCATAAATACTTCTGTTTGGAATGTCGTATTTTTAGTGACAATCCATCAACATAATGCATAAAGATATAATATACATTGCGAAGGAGGTTTATCATTCTTATGGTAACAGTAGAACCTATAGAAATAGAAGGAAAGCATTTTGTTGCAACAACGGTTAAACTCCCGAAAACAACATTATTATCGGTTTCTAATGATGTTGGCTACATTATGTGTGCGGCATTAGATGTGGATTTTTTTGATGTAAACCCAAAATTAAAAGAAAGAAAAGTAATTGCTGGTCGTGCGGAAGGTGTACGAAGTATCGATCAATTATTGAATGCCCCGTTAGCCAAAATAACGGATGCTTCACGTGAAGAATTTGGTTGGGAAATTGGAATGACTGGTAAAGAGGCATTATTAAGACTTTCGTAAACAAATATAATGATGAGGGGATGCGACTATAGCTTTCTCTTTTATTTATCCTATCTAAACGGGCAGTAAGACTCTGACCTCAAGATAAGTGCGACTAACCATTAGTGGGAGATAAAGGAAAACCACCACTGATGGAAGTCTTCCTCTAATCATGTAATTAATGTGTGTTATTAAATCTTAATGCAATAGAAATAAATTCTATCCCCGCTAAAACAAGCATAGATTGTTTTAGGGGGGATTTTTAATGGGGCCACGTAGACGATTCGGGAGAAGAAAATTTGCACCACCTCCAAGGAAAAATATCTTTTTGATGACCATGGTTGTTTTTGTCTTGTGTATAATTTTAAGTATTGGAATTGTAAGTAAAGGAATAACACCAGCAATAAAAAATATATCGGAAGCTAAAACAGATGAATTTGCCACTAGGGCGATTAATATGGCAGTACGATTTGCAGAAAGTTATGATTTTAGTGATGTCTTAAACATTAGTTATGATGATAATGGTAATGTTACAGTATATAATTGGAACCAATCTGTAATAAGTGAAATTAACAGAGTGGCAACAGACAGGGTGGAGGAGTTTTTCCTACATATGAACCGGGGGGATCCCATATCGTATGATTATTCATTACATGAACCTTATGACTATGACGATGGGGCGGAAGATCGCGCTGCACTAGATCCGACTTTAATTGAGGTGCCACTAGGTGAAATAACAGGAAATGCTTTATTGGCAAACTTGGGACCCAAGATACCAATTAATTTGGAGTTAATTGGGGCAGTTCGTACCAATGTTGTTAGAGAGACGGAACCATTTGGAATCAATGGCTCCTGGGTTTCGTTGTATGTGAATGTAGAAGCGGACGTTCAAATCATTATTCCTTATATTACAGAACGTAAAACAGTTCAAACTGAAATATATATTGACGGCGGAGCAATTATGGGAGAGGTACCGGAGTTTTATGGCGGAGGTAGTAACGGCCCATCCATATCTATCCCAAAGGAGGACATTGGTGAACGAGGAAAAAATCGTAACTTGCAAGAAAATGAATAATCTAGTATATTAGGAAATAGATAAAATTAAATAGACCTCAGATCGGTGAGGTAGAGGTGCGGACAAGATAAGTAGTCAACAGGAGAATGACAACGATGATTGTTGATGAAAGGATTGTTTGCCGAAGTATAATAAGGGGTCAAACTTATTATAACTGGTATATCCTTGAATAAGGGGTATACTGTCATGCATATGTGTTGCATGGAGAACTACTGATCGAAATGGAGGATAACGTATTTTGTAAAGAACAAAGATGGTTATTTTCTATCTTTGTTCTTTTTATTTGGATTTATTTAAATGTTTTATCAATTCTATGAATAAAGCCGCGTATCCTATCAAAAAAACTTTCAGAAGTACACCGATCATTTCACACATCAATATAAGAAAATAACTTGGAGGTAGCAACATGGAAGGGACATTTTATTCGCTTATTCCTGCTATGGTAATGTTAATTCTAGTGCTATTAACTAGAAAAGTAATTCTATCATTAGGTATTGGTATTATTATAGGGGCATTATTTATACATGATTTTAATATTTTGGGAACCATTCAAGAAATATGGAAATCATTCTATGAGATTTTTGTATTAGATGGTGCTTTAAATGTCGGTAATTTATTGTTATTAGGGTTTTTATTATTACTGGGAATGATGATTGCCTTTTTACAAGCTTCTGGTGGTAGTCGAGCATTTGGGAAATGGATGCTAACACGTGTGAAAACTCGTAAAGGTGCAACTCTAGTTTCTGCTCTATTAGGTATTATTATATTTATTGATGATTATTTCAACGCATTAGCAGTTGGACAAATAGCTAGACCGATTACAGATCAATATAAAATTTCCCGGGTAAAGTTAGCTTACATTGTAGACTCTACTTCTGCCCCAGTTACAGTTATATCACCAATATCTAGCTGGGGGGCCTATATCATTGGAATTTTAGGGGGAATATTTGCTGCAAATGGCTTAACGGATATGCAACCATTACAAGCATTTATCCAAATGATTCCACTTAACTATTATGCAATCGCAGCAACGTTATTAGTTTTTCTAGTAGCCTTTTTCAAAATGGATATCGGTCCAATGCGAACACATGAGGAACGTGCTATTCGGACGGGTGAATTAATTGATCCAAAAAATAATAAAATAGCTGGAGATTTAAGTGGTGTATTTGAACCGCATCCTGAAGGGAAAGTTCGTCATCTAATCTTACCTATTTTGGTGCTTATTATTGTGACAGTCTTAGCTATGTTTTTAACAGGAATCAATAATAGTGAAGGTAATGTTAATATCTTTTCTATTTTTGCTAACACTGACGTAAATTTATCCTTATTTGTTGGTGGCTTAGCGGCTGTTTTAATATCACTTGTATTTCATATAAATCAAAATACACCTAAAGCAAGTTTAGGTAAATTGTTAATAGAAGGAATGAAAACGATGCTTCCGGCGATATATATTTTAATATTTGCTTGGATGATCGGTTCTATCATTGGTACTCTTCAAACTGGTGAATACCTAGCACATATATTTGATAATTTACAGGTGAATGTCGCTTTATTACCATTTTTATTCTTTATCATTGCAGGTTTTATGGCACTAGCAACTGGATCTTCATGGGGAACCTTTGGGATTATGTTGCCAATTGCAGCGGAAGTTGCACTAGTAACAGATACAAGCACACTTCTACCATCATTAGCTGCAGTTTTGGCTGGTGCGGTATTTGGGGATCATTGTACACCAATTTCAGATACGACAATCCTTTCCGCAACTGGATCAGGTGCGAACCATATTGACCATGTATTAACACAGTTACCATATGCAATAATTGCAGCGGTAGTAGCTATGGTAGGATATTTGATAGTGGGCTTCACCAATCAAGTATTTTTATCTTTTATTTTAACTGTTGGATTATTAATTGTAATAGGTTTGGGAATTAATTATTTTCATAAGAAAAATGCATAATTTGAACTATTGACTCATTTATTGAAAATGAGTCAATAGTTTTTTTAGTTATTTTAAATTCTTAAAAATATATTTTGACATAGTAGGAAAATGCCGCTATAATATTTTTAAATATCTGAAAATACACACTAATCTAAGTTCTCTTCTGTTATCGATTGAATAAAAAAAGGGAGGATAATTTATGAGAACTCGTTCACAATGGGGGACAAGAGCAGGTTTTATTTTTGCAGCAGTTGGATCTGCAATAGGCCTTGGGAATATTTGGAGATTCCCGGCTGTTGCATATGAGAATGGTGGAGGAGCGTTTTTTATACCTTATTTATTTGCGCTTCTTACTGCCGGAATTCCATTATTAATTATGGAATTTACTATTGGGCAAAAATATCGTGGATCGGCCCCGCTATCTTTCAAACGGATGAATAAAAAGGCTGAATGGATTGGCTGGTGGGGAGCATTAGTTGCATTTGTAATTGGAACCTATTATTCCGTAATCATTGCTTGGGCTATGTCTTATTCTGTATTCTCACTCAATTTAAATTGGGGATCAGATACAGAAGCGTTCTTATTTAATGATTATTTAGGATTAACAGTTGATCCGGGTAAAACAGGGAGTTTTGTCCCAAGTGTACTTATCCCACTTATTATTGTTTGGGCGATTGTATTTGTCATTTTATTTAGAGGTGTGAAGAAAGGCATTGAAATTGCTAACCGAATTTTTATTCCTTTATTAGTGGTATTATTCTTCATTCTTGTTGTGCGTGCAATTACCTTACCTGGAGCGCTTACAGGGCTTAATGCATTCTTCCAACCCGATTTTAGTGCCATTATGTCATCTGATGTTTGGGTTGCAGCTTATGGACAAATTTTCTTTAGTTTATCGATTGCATTTGCGATCATGATTGCTTATTCAAGTTATTTGCCTAAAAGATCCGACATTACGAATAATGCCTTTATTGTCGGCTTTGGAAATTCTGGTTTTGAGTTATTAGCCGGTATTGGGGTCTTCTCCATTCTAGGATTTATGGCCGGTCAAGCTGGGGTAGGAATTGATGAAGTTGTTGCGGGTGGAGTTGGTCTAGCATTTGTAGTATTCCCGCAGATTATTAATGAAATTCCGGCGTTCAGTGAATTCTTTGGTGTGTTGTTCTTCGTGTCATTAGTTCTAGCTGGTTTGACCTCCTTAATTTCTATTTGTGAAGCTTATATTTCTGCTATAATCGATAAATTTAACCTAACTAGAACGAAAGCTGTTACGTTTGCCGGGGGACTTTCAGCCATCATATCCCTTCTATATGCTACACAAGGTGGATTATTCTTCTTAGATACGGTGGATTACTTTATTAACCAATTTGGCGTTGCGTTTATCGGCTTAGTTGAAGTAATCGCAGTGAGTTGGGTTATGAAACAATTGAAAGATTTAAAAGAGCATGCAAATGGTATTTCTGATATTCGTCTAGGTTCCTGGTGGACGTTTAGTTTAGGTGTGATTACACCAATTGTTCTTGGTTATATGATGTTTGATTTGTTTAGACTTAACCTATTAAGATTATTCCCAACAGATACAGGAAACTATGAAGGATATCCAGATATATTTATTGCCACAGCAGGTTGGGGTGTTGCTGCAGGTGCTTTAATAATCGGTATCCTGTTTACATTTACTAAATGGAAGAACGAAGAACCTTCTGAAGATCTAAAACAATCGGAGGAGGCTAAATAAATGACCGGTGGGGCTATTGTCGTAATGATTATTGGTATTGTAATTATCTGGGGGGGCCTTGGCTTAAGTATTGCTCATGCTATGAAAAGTTCAAAAAAAGTTGATTAGAAGACTCGGTATATCGCTAGGTTTCTGGGCGGATGCCTCAGTTGCACTTATGTAAATCTTTACGGCGGGCGATTAATCGGAGCTCCGCCGTAAAGATTTTTATGCTTTCTACCTGCAGGAATACGGAAAAGGGCGCTTTTCTTTTAATCTTTCGCCATCCGTTCCCATTTTCTTAAAAAAGGATAAGGGTCGAAAGAAAATTCATTTACTCCGTTATCTTTGTACATACCATAATGTAAATGTGGAGGGAATTTTCCTGAAGTCCCGGGAGGTCCATATCCAGTTGATCCTACACTGCCAAGTACATCACCTGGTTGTACGACTTGTCCAATTTTTACATCGTCATTAAAACCGCTCATATGTGCGTAATAGTGGTAAATATTGTAAATATCACGAATACCAATACGCCAACCACCATATAAATTCCAACCCATCATTTCAACAACACCATAAGTTGTTGATTTTACAGGTGTTCCATAATCGGCAAATATATCCGTACCTTCATGGATACGTAAACCTCCAAAACCTCTTCTATCTCCCCAGGTGCTACGATAACTATAATTGTAATTTGTTGCTACAGGGAAATCTCTATTGGTTAAGTTAATGTCTTGAAACTTTCGAAACACTTTCGCTGTATTCTTGATGGTTTGTACGGTTAAGTCGCGTTGATAGTAATTCCACAATCCAATTTTAATATCGTCTTCCGTTGGTCCGGATTCAAGAAGTATATTTCCCATCGTGTATAAAATATCTTCCGGATCATTAGGGTCAGCTTGGCCATCCCCATTTCCATCTTTTCCTTTTCCATCGTGCATTTCAACTATTCCAATGTCTTTGTTTTTCCCTATATTCCCAATTCCAAACCAAATTTCATCTGGTATATCAATGGAAACAACTTGTTCAGGCTCATTGCTATCTAATATATTTCGCTCAAAGTTATCAATAGCAGCAAAATAATACCAAGGTATTTGAGTTAATGCTTCTGTTTTTTTAAATAAGCCCATTCTTTCTTCATAAATGGTATTTTTATCTTCTTCCTCTTCTGCTGCTGCACTAATCGTTGAAACGGAAACGATGAGCACTATCAAATAGAGCATTGGAATGATTCGTTTCTTCAAGTATTTTTCACCTCCTAAAAATACAGGTTCAAAAGAAGGATAAAAAGGATCGACTCGGCTAAAGTCGAACATCCTGAGATTTCGATTACTCATTTCACCCCACCGTAAAGATTTGTTTGAACATCATCTAAAATAGACATTAGCTATCGCCAGGTATTATGGCGATAGCAAAATAAAATGAATTATTCATGTTCGTATGGTTTTTCCATGTCATTAATTAACTTTTGAATCAACTTATCGTAATTACGATTCGTATTTGAGTTATGAAGACTTTGGATATCATACATTAAAGATTTGTTATCACTTACATATACCTTGTAAAAACGTGGCATGACAGATTCAGCAGTTTTTTGGGCAACCTCTTTTGTTAACTTGGAATCACTATTGTTATCTCTATCATAAGCAATAAGCACTTCTTGATCTGTAACAAGTGTTGCCACTTCATTAAATCCATTATTGTTTAAAATTAAACGAGTAATCATGTCAGCCATTTCTCTTCTATCAATTCTAGCTTCATGATTGTCCAGATTTTGTGTATCGATTTCATCTTTTGAATATCGGACATATCCTAATTGATGATTAATATCTTGATTGGATGGGGTTTGAATTTTATGATTTGGATTCAGCTGGTCTTGAATTTGATTTCTATTTTGCATATCTTGTGTCGCGTTGTCTGTATCATCGTTTGTGTTACATGCACTTATTACGATCAACATATATATTGCAATAATGGAAGCGAAGACTTTTTTCATGGTAAACCACCTTTTTTCATATAGTTCGTGTTCAAAAAGGAGGATGAAAAGGACCGATGTTGGCTAAATGCGCAACATCCTAATGTAACGCTGTCTCTATACAGGGGAATGTCTTTTTCACCGGACTTTTTGAACAATCTCATATATCTCAATTATAGTGTGGTAATAAAATAGGAAATAATGCACTGAATTAGGTGGTTTCTATTCAGCAAGATATGGTAAAATATATTCAATTAGGTGAGGTGACTGATACATTGATCGAGTTACATGGAAAGCATTATGAGATCGTAGAAAATATTAAGAATGGTTTTGAAGAAAATGCAATAAAGGAACGGTATTCGGATATCTTGAGTAAATATGATTACATTGTTGGGGATTGGGGATATAACCAGCTTCGTTTAAAAGGTTTTTATCACGATCGAAACGCAAAAGCGCAGGTAGATACTAAAATCAGTGCGTTAGATGATTACATTTACGAATACTGTAATTTTGGTTGTGCTTATTTCGTATTGAAAAAGGTGAAAAAATAGGAGCAGTAATCCTAACACTGCTCCAATTCATTCAAGTCTAGCTCCAGCGCCTAGCGAGACTTCCTTCACCTCTGTCCGTCATTTAAATGGGCGCTTGCGCCTTTGTTATTCATCATGTAAGGGGTGTGCTCCTGGGAATTGTCTTGGCAGATCATCATGTTGATCTTCATCAGGGTAAACATACGCACTCATTCGTTTTTGCCCTTCTTTCCATTCTGTTGATTTGCTTGATACCGTTTCTTCTTTATTTATAGCAGAACCAACAGCACCCTCAGGAAATTCCTCTGGTATTAACTCATTTTTCATTTTTTCGACATTTGAAAAGTTGGAATACTTTTTATTATGATCTTTTGGCATGTTTTTTCCTCCCTTTAGAATTAGCTTTCTCAGAAGTAAAGCATAATATGTTTAGGAGTGAAACGTGTATTCATAAAAGTTTAGGAAAGGGAGTGTAGATCGTTGAATATTTCAACTATATTGAAGTGGATAAGCGGTGGTCTTGAAGCGTTTTGGGGAATACCGTTTATCGGTGGAGTTATTATTATTAGTTATGCGTGGTTACCATTAGCGGTAATGTTTATTTTGCATTTAGTGACCCTGATTTTTTCGGTTTACGAAAAGAAAAAAATCCACGGAAGTATTCTTGGAATTATAACATCATGTATCGGATGGATTCCGATTGTTGGTATGATTATGCATATTATTACAGCAGTATTTCTCCTTATCGATGCCTATAAATCATCACAAATAACAGGCTTTGAAGAGAATTAAATGAACAAGAAGCAACCTTTTGAGGCGAAGGTTGCTTCTTTAAATTTAGTGTAAAGGATAAAACTTTCTTCTTATTAAATGCCAAGGTTTTAATCATAATAAGAACAACGGGCATATCCTCTAAACCGTTTTTCAATTAATCTTCCAAGGCGGAATATGGCATCTTCATTTCCTATACTACTCATAATTTGGATGCTAATCGGCATCTGTTTATCATCCACCCCAATTGGTATGGTTAATGAGGGGAGCCCCCAAACATTAGCATAAGTTACATATGGCATATATTGTAAAAAGGTCTTACGTATCGAAAAAATATCATGATATACTTTTCCATGTTCCTTGGCAGCTTGATAATACACAGGAAAAATAAGTAGACGGTTTTTCAAATACTCCGCTAATCTTTTATCTCCCTTTTCAATTATTTCCTTCACTTCTAATGTTCGTTTACCATTTGGCTTAAATAATTTCGAACCAAAAATTCCCCAGGACAACGAAGGGCGAATGGAGGTTCTTTCTGTTAATTTTTCTCTAAAAAAGGCTTTGAAAACTCCTGAACGATCATTGTTATATGCCTCTTGTTCTAAGATATGATTATGATCACTTGCAAGAATATCTTGCCAAAGTTTAGCACTATCTTCAAAGAAAGGGGGAACGGTACGTTTTATAGAGAAGAACTTTTCTAAGTAGGTCTCTACGGTATCAAGCATTTCTTTCATGTTTTCCGAAAGAGGGTATTCGATTGTTCCAGGTAGGATTTCGACTTTATAATTTTGTAAATGTTTAGTTTTTAAACTTTTATTAGATATGATTTCATATAAAAATCGCATATCCTGCACAGATTTACCCATTGGGCCAATCGATAGCATTCTTTCTGCGAATGTATTCATAACTGATGGAAAATGACCTTCTTGTGAGACTTGATTCATTCCTGGTTTAAAACTGATAATACCATTAAAGTGAGCTGGAATGCGAATGGACCCACCAATATCCGAGCCAATTCCTGCTGCTGCACCGCCTACAGCAAGTAAAGCTCCTTCTCCACCACTTGAACCACCCGCTGTTTTTGTGAGATCCCAAGGGTTGTTCGTTCTGCCATATAATTTATTTTCCGTCTCTTGGCTAAAACAAAGAGCAGGTGTATTTGTTTTCCCTAAAATGATTGCCCCTGCTGCTTTTAAATTAGTAATTACCTCTGCGTCCTGCCTAGCTATTAAATCTTGTCGATGTTGCAGTCCGCCTGTAGTTTTCATGTTAGAAACATTGATTGATTCTTTTACACTAATAGGGACCCCATATAAGGCACCTTTATTGTTATTATGTAATGATTGTTCATCTAATTCCTTCGCTTCCTTTAAAGCCTCTTCAAAACGTTTTTCAATCATCGCATTGATACTTAGATTTGCCACATTTATATGCTTTATGTATGCCGTAACTGCTTCCGTACTAGTTAGTTCCCCTTTTCTAATCGCAGAAGCCGTTGATGATGCATCCATTTCAATTATCGCTGTAGTATCCATACCTAGTTCCCTCTTTATTTTTGTGATGTTTTTTTCAGTTTTCCCACTTATGATATAAATATAATGATATGGTAAAATGGAGGAAAGTCAATTAGGGGGAGACGAAAACAATGTATTTTGTTGACAGAAATAATATAGAAATTACTTTAAAAAATATGGATCAATTACTAAATGAGCTATCTAACAATAAAATTGAAAGTTATATAAGTCAATTAGCCCAGGAAAGAATTGCGCATATCTTAATCGAATCTATCCTCGACGTTGGAAACATGATGATTGATGGATTTATTATGAGAGATCCTGGGAGCTATGATGATATCATTGACATATTAGTAGATGAGAAAGTGATACCCCAATTGGAAGAAAAAGGATATAAAGAGGTAATAAGCTTACGTAAGATGCTTGTCAATGATTATCAAAATGTAGACCATGAACAACTAAACGCTGTTCTTTCAAAAAATAAAGCGCTATTAGAACAGTTCAGTACTCATATTAGAACATACCTAAAAAATGAATTAGGGGTTGCTAATGCTTTTTCTAATCATGTCTAACTTCAGCGCCCAGCGACTAGCGAGACTTCCTTCACCTCCGTACGATAAGTCAACATCGGCTCGCTTACGCTCACCGTGTTTCCTTTATCTCCTACGGCTCAGTCCAGTCCGTACGTCGCTAAACGGGCGCTTATGTTTTTCTAATCATAAATAAGGGTGATGTAAATGGGTAAAAAGATGCCTCCAAAACAAAGAATTTTACATCTTTTAAAGAAGAATCATTCCATGGCGATAGGGGAAATCATGGAATATTTTACGATTTCAGAAGTAGCAGTTCGAAAGCATATTCATGAACTAGAAAAACAAGGACTCCTTACTAAAAAAGCCTATAGTCAAAGTATTGGAAGACCTTACTATCAATATACATTAACTAAAGCAGGTCATGAAACTTTTCCAAATCAGTTAAAAACATTGCCATTAGATTTATTAAAGGATTTAGAGGAACTTCAAGGTTCAGAAATTGTCAATGATTTGTTTAAAAAACGGATGCAAAGAGAAACGGATTATTATGAATCATGCATTACTTCTGAAACGCTGCCCGATAGAATCAATCAAGTCGTCCAAGTTCAAAATGACAATGGTTATTTAGTAGAAGTGGAAAAGACAGAAAAGGGTGATTATGAAATTAGAAATTATAATTGTCCAATACTAAATATCGCATCGGAGTACCATCAAGTATGTGAAAATGAAATTACCATGCTTGAGAAATTGTTTTCTGATGGAACCGTTTCTGTTCATTCACTAATTACAAAAGGGTCACATGTTTGCAAATGGACCATTAAAACATCTTAAAATAATTTGATCATGAAATGAGGAAGAAAATGAAGCAATATAACGGATATTTAATCGATTTAGATGGCACCATGTATCTAGGCAAAGAACCAATTCAAGAAGCAACTCTATTTATTGATAAATTAGTGGAGAAAAATATACCTTTCTTATTCGTAACGAACAACTCGACAAAAACGGGGGAAGATGTTGCGGGCAAGCTAAATAATATGGGAATACAGGCAAAGGCAGACCAAGTTGTGACAACAAGTTTAGCAACTGCCAAATATATTAAACAACAAAAACCTAATGCGACCTGCTATGTCATTGGTGAAGCAGGTCTGTATCATGCATTAGAAGAAAATGGACTTAAAGTTGTGGATGGAGAAGAAGCAGATTATGTTATTGTCGGGCTTGACCAAGAACTAACTTATGAAAAATTAGCAAAAGCATGCTTATCTGTCAGAAATGGAGCAACATTTATTTCAACAAATGGGGATGTAGCTTTACCGACAGAAAGAGGATTATTACCTGGGAATGGATCCATCACTTCTGTAATCACGGTGAGTACAGGAGTTGACCCTATATTTATTGGTAAACCTGAATCTATTATTATGGAAGAGGCTTTAAACTTAATTGGATTAACAAAAGAGGAAACATTAATGGTCGGCGATAATTATGATACCGACATTAAAGCAGGGATAAAAGCAGGAATGGACACATTAATGGTTTTTACAGGAGTTACTCCTTTTTCCGAGTATGAACATTTAACTGAAAAACCAACTTATTATGTTCATGGTTTAAATGAATGGTTAGATAACATATAAAGAAGACTTCCATCAGTGGGGGTTTTCCTTCACTCCCACCTACCTTCTTTGTTTCACCAGAACTTTAGGTGGGATAAAATTTTTAGCGAGAAGCGGATACGTCCCAAAATAAGAAAACCTAACACATTCGCTAACAGATGTGTTAGGTTTTCTATGTTAATCATTTTCCATTTCTTCCGCATACGTATGGGCTAGTCGACTCGAAGCTGCTGCTGCAATTGCACCAATAATATCGTCTAAAAATGTATGAACTTCACCCGTTGATTTATCGTTTAATCTTTTTAGAATTCCTGGTTTTTGTTTATCGATGTATCCATAGTTTGTAAAACCAATAGAACCATAAACATTGATGATGGATAATGCAATTACCTCATCAATACCATAAAGCCCTTCATCCTTCTCAATAATTTCTTGTAAAGGTTCTTCTAATTGTTTTTTCTCCGCTAAGATATCTAATTGAATACCTGTAATGATTGCATTTTGTACCTCTCTTTTGGCAAGAACCTTTTCCACATTTTCCCTACATAGGTCTAAATCTAAATCTGAGTGGTAGGCGGATTGTAAATAATAAACTAGCTCCGCGATATGGTCAATGGTGACACCTCGATTAGATATTAAGTCTCTTGCCTTTTTTTCTAGTTCACTTGTTTTTGCCAAATTAATCACCTTTTCTTTTTAGTTAAATAATCATTTTCTCTACATATAATGTTAGTAATGGAGAGGAGAGATATTAGTGCCTTTTAATGATTTTCTTTCTACCTATTATGGTATCCAAGTTGATGAAAAAATAGGCTTTGACCGAGAAGAAGGGTATAGGACTGGTAATTATATCAATTTTATCACTTCTGTTGAAAACAAGGAAATGGTTTATTTGGAACAGGCGAGTCTTGCTTACTTTTTAAGAGATAATCATATAGATCATATCACCTTACCGATTCCGAATCTTCAAGGAGAATGGTTTACCTCTTACCATAATAATAATTATATGGTGATGCAGGTAGCCAATATACAACAAATGGATAAAAACTTTGAAGGTAGAAGATTGGCGGAGTTTCATCAGATTGGATCAAGGTATCAGTATCAACCAAAGGAAATCTCAAGTTACGGTAAGTGGAAATCACTATGGATAGAGAAACTTGATTATGTTGAGGCCAAGGTTGAAAAAGAAGCAAATAAAAATCCGAATGCTTACTACCGACTCGTTATGGATGTTCTACCGTATATTATTGGTATAAGCGAAAATGCTATACAATATATTCGAGAAAGTGAAACAGAAACTAGGTTTCATGAAGTGGATCAAGGAACGATCACATTTCACCGTTATCATCATCAATTAAATGATTCCATCTTATGGATTGATAATTTGGTCTATGATCATCCGATTAGAGACATAGCAGAACATATTAGGAATTGTATAGTAAAAGGGGAAAGTAAAGAAAAAATACTCCAATTTCTAAATGAATATCAATCGGTTCGTCCGTTATCTGTTTTTAGCTTCCGTTTATTATATGGGCGCTTATTATTTCCTGCTCATATTTTAGATTTATTCATACATGGATTTACGGAAGAAAAAGATGAAATTCTATATGAAGAATTGAGGCAGCTTTTAGATAACCAAACTTATTACGAAGATATGCTACGAAACTTTTATGAGAGTTTAGATATTAATCCTAAGATTTTAAATATTCCTGTGGTAAACTGGTTATGAAACAACAACCAAAGGGCGGGGATAGCATGAATAAGCCAAGTATTTATATTACAAGAAAAATACCTAGAGAACTTGTAAATATTTATGAAAATCAATACAACATTCGTATGTGGGAAAAAGAAGAAGAGCCAGTACCAAGGGAAATATTAGTAAAAGAAATCCAACATGCTAATGGAATCATATCTATGCTCAGTGAAAAAATAGATGAAGAACTATTGTCTAAAGCACCACACTTGAAAGTAGTGGCAAATCTTGCAGTTGGATTTGATAACATCAATGTAGATGCAGCAAAAAAACGAGGAATAATCATTACCAATACACCTGATGTATTATCGGAAACCACTGCCGACCTCGGATTTGCATTGCTTATGGCAACAGCTAGAAGAGTGATTGAAGCAAATAATTACATAAAAACGGATCAATGGAAAAATTGGGCACCGTTTTTATTAGCAGGAACGGACATTCACCATAAAACGATAGGTATCGTTGGAATGGGAAGAATAGGTGAAGCAATCGCTAAACGTGCAAAGGGTTTTGAAATGGAAATTTTATATCATAATCGAAGCAGAAAGGAAGAAGCAGAGAAAGAGTTAGGAGCATCCTATGTTTCTTTTGATGAACTATTACGTTTATCGGATTATGTTGTGTCCGTTGTACCATTAACAGACGAAACGAAGAGACTGTTTAATAAGGATACTTTTCGTAAAATGAAGCCATCTTCCATTTTTATTAATATTTCCCGTGGAGGAGTAGTGGACGAAGAAGCGTTAGTAGATGCATTAAAGAATAAAGTGATTGAAGCAGCGGGATTGGATGTATTTAAAAACGAACCAATTAATAGTGATCACCCATTATTAAAGTTAAATAACGTTGTGTGCTTACCACACATCGGTTCCTCTAGCATAGAAACAAGAACAAGAATGATTCAACTTTGTTTGGAGAATGTGGATGGGGTAATACAGGGTAGAGGTGCAAAAACACCGGTATAATATACAAAGGCGGAAGCGCCCGTTTAGTGACGTATAGACTGCGCCTGGCCATGCCAGGTGGTCCGATGTTGCCGCGCAAAGCGGCGGTTTTAATCGGACATTCCACCGCCGTAGGAGATAAAGGAAACACGGTGAGCGTAAGCGAACCGATGTTGACTTATCGTACGGAGGTGAAGGAAGTCTACTAGTCACTGGGCGCTGGAGCCGGACGTGGCTATTTCTGTATCTAAGTTATCCACAGCCATACAAATGTTATAATTTCCTAGACAAGAACAAAGGCAGGTAACGGAATGGTTCCTGCCTTTCATATGTTATTAAAATACTTGCTCGATTTCTTTTACACCAGGTACTTCCGAAGTAAGGGCGCGTTCAATACCGGCTTTTAAAGTAATAGTTGAACTTGGGCAATTTCCACAAGCTCCCATCAGACGTAGAAGAACGACTCCATCCTCGTCCACATCAACTAATTCTACATCTCCACCATCACGTAATAGGAATGGACGTAATTTATTTAACACTTCTTGAACTTGTTCATACATAGTTTTTTCTCCTTTCCCTGAATTCATTATAAAGTTTTCGACTAAAAAAATCTATTTGAATTTTTTTTGATTAATCCATGTTTATTGTTATTTTATCTTGAATATAACATTTTGTAAAATGAAAATCACTAGGGATACGGTGAATCCTGAGATATGAAAAAAATAAAGAGGTAAAGAAAAAATGAATTAGTTGAAGTTGTTAATTTTACTTTGTATACTTAAAATAAAGATTAAGTAAGGAGGTCCGTGAAAAAGATGGTAATTAATTTAACCGATCAAGCAAGTACAAGAATAAAAGAAATGATGCAAGAAGAAAGTGAGAATGTACGTCTACGTTTTGGTGTAAAAGGTGGCGGATGCAGCGGATTATCTTATTCAATCGGATTTGATTACGAAATAAACGAGGAATTGGATGTACAAGAGGAAGTGAATGGTATTCCAGTTGTCATCAATTCACAGGATATTCCAATTATAGAAGGTACAACTATTGATTATAAAGAGAATATGATGGGTGGCGGATTTAGCATTGATAATCCTAAGGCCGTATATTCTTGTGGATGTGGCTCATCCTTTAGAACGAAGGAAGTTGTTGGAACACCAGGTGATTGTTAGTTTCTCTCGCTAGGATGCTTTTTTAAAGTGTTCTAGCTTTTTAACTTGAATGGAGAGTGCGAAATGGGTAAAAGGTGTCATCATGGAATTAGCAAAGATCAGCTGTGTGTTGCAAAAGTACCTTTTTTTAATCATTTAACATTCGATGAGATGGAAAAAATTGCAGATATGAGTCGCCATCTCAATTTTAAAAAAGGCGAAATTATTTTTAGTGAAGGAGATCCATTAGAATATCTATACATCATACATCAGGGGCGGGTTAAAAACTATCAATTGTTTGAGTCTGGTAAAGAACAGTTACTTCGTATATTGGAGTCTGGTGAATTCATGGGGGAGTTAGCTTTATTTACTGAGAAAACGTTAGATAGTTACGCCGAGACAATCGAAAAAACAGAAATATGTGCCATTCATCGTAGTGACATGCAGCAGCTTTTGAAGCAATATCCGACAATAGCTATAAAAATATTAGAGCAATTTAGTAATAGGTTAGATGAAACAGAAAAGTTAGTTGGAAATCTAAGTTCAAAGGATGTAGAAACACGAACGGCAAGTTATTTATTAGAGTTAGTTGACAAATACAATACAACGAGTGTCGAGTTACCTATAAGCAAAAAGGATCTCGCATCTTATTTAGGGACAACTTCGGAAACGCTAAGTAGACGTTTGTCTAGTTTCCAAACAAATGGATGGATTGAGCAAAGAGGTCAACGCAAAATTCAAATATTAGATAGAGAAGCGTTAAGGGAAATGAGTATTCATAAATAAAGAAGCTATAATCAGAAGAAATCTATTATTATAGCTTCTTTATCTATTTCGTCCGGCTCCAGCGCCCAGCGACTAGCGAGACTTCCTTCACCTCCGTGCGATAAGTCAACATCGACTCACTCCGTTCGTCGTGTTTCCTTTATCTCCTACGGCTCAGTCCAGTCCGTACGTCGCTAAACGGGCGCTTCCGCCTTTGTTCTTTTAAAACAAATCTAAATCAGATGAGTGTTTAGGTTGTACGCGTGCTTTTGGATCAATATAACGTTTAGCGTTATTAATTGCTGTTGGTCCTTCACCGAATCCAGTAGCAATCAATTTTACTTTGCCATCATACGTACAAACATCTCCAGCCGCATAAATTCCTGGAATATTTGTTTCCATTTTAGAGTTAACAACAATACTGTTCTTTTCAATTGTTAAGCCCCAATCTTTGATAGGACCTAATTTAGAAATAAAACCATAATTACAAATAATAGAATCGGGTTCTAATGTAATTTGATTCTCACCTTTTACTTCTTGTAAAATCAATTGATCAATTTTGTTGGAAGAAACAATATCAGCCGCAACATAAGGAGTTAGAATATCAACATTAGAGGCATGGAGTTTCTCTACAGTATGTTCATGAGCCCTAAATTCATCACGCCGATGAACTAAGGTAACTTTTTTGGCAATAGGTTCTAACATTAGAGCCCAATCCACTGCGGAATCTCCACCACCTAGTAAAACAACGTGTTGGTCTTTGAATATACTCATATCTCTTACATAATAATGCAGATTTACTCCCTCGAATTGTTCACTATCTCCAATATTTAAGCGGCGCGGTTGAAATGCACCATTACCTGCTGTAATGATCATTGTTTTTGTTAAATGAACATCACCGGTATTAGAAGTAAGCTTCAGAACGTTTTCATCTATTCGATCCACTGTTTCAATAGACTGACTAAGCACAATTTCTGGGTCAAATAAACGAGCTTGTTTTTCTAAATTATCTACTAATTCCTGAGCTCTTACTTTTGGAAAGCCGGCAACATCATATATATATTTCTCTGGATACAGGGCTGTTAATTGCCCACCAGTATGCGGTAAACTCTCAATGATTTTAACACTTGCTTGTCTCATTCCACCGTAAAACGCAGTGAACAATCCGACAGGGCCTGCTCCAATAATCGTAATATCATAGATTTTTTCTGACATGGATATTACCCTCATTTCTACTATTTTAAATTACAATATAGTATTTATAGTATCATAAACAGGGTGGTAGTGGTATGAAAAGACTTTGAATATTGATAAATATAGTAGCGTATACATGGTATCATTCGAATTCAGAAAATAAATAATTAGGAAATTAGATATTAGGGGTTGAAAAAGAAAACAATACACGCTATGATTACATGTGAATTATGTTACAATTTTGTAACAAAATGGTTAAATTTATATTACCAATAAATGTTAATGTACTAGGAAGAGAACAAAGGCGCTGGAGTCTGACGTGGCTATTTCTGTATCTAAGTTATCCACAGCCGTACAAATTTTATAATTTCCTAGGCAATTAGGAAACTTGACATTCACCAAGCTTTTTAAGTGAATGCTAAGTCTATTAAAGTAATAACGAGGTTAGGAGATGGAAGTGAAATTATGCATAGACCACATATCGTCATACTTGGAGCGGGATATGGGGGAATAGTAACTGCATTAAATCTACAAAAGAAATTAAATGCAAATGAGGCACAAATAACACTTGTGAATAAAGAAGATTACCATTATCAAGCTGCTTGGCTACATGAAAATGCGGCTGGATCTTTACATCATGACCAGCTAAGAATTCCTATTAGGGATATTATTAATGAAAAGAAAATAAATTTTATTTTAGATAAAGTGGTTTCCATTAAACCTGAAGAAAAAAAGATAAAACTAGAAGACCAGACAATAGCATACGATATTCTTATTATTGCTTTGGGTTTTGAATCGGAAATGCCAGAGAATCATGGATTAGAGGAAAATGCCTTTTTTATAGGGGATATAAATAGTGCAAGGCTTATAAGGGAGCATTTAGAATATAATTTTGCTTGTTACCATAATGAAGATGTAAAGAATAAAGGAAGATTGAACATCGTAATTGGCGGTGGCGGTCCAACAGGAGTAGAATTTGCTGGTGAATTAGTTGATCGTATTCCAGAAATCTGTAAAGAATATGATATTGAAAAAGCATTGGTTCGTATAATTATGTTAGAGTCAGAAGCAACGATTTTACCTGCTGTTGATGAATCGTTACAACAATATGCAACGAACTCCTTGGTTTCTCGTGGTGTGGAGATAATAACAGGGGCAACGATTAAGGAATGTCATGCAGATACAATAACTTATGAAAAAGATGGGATACTAGAGGAAATACCTACCGTTACCAAAATATGGACAGCGGGGGTAAGAGCTAATTCTTTAGTTAAAAAGTCTGGATTACAAACCAAAGATGGAAAAGTAGCAGTAACTGGAGAGATGAAGGCACCTGACTTTCAAGATATCTTTGTTGTAGGTGATTGTGCAAATGTTATAGATCAAAAAAGTGGAAAAGCCTTTAACCCTACAGCGCAAATTACTGTTCAACAAGCAGCATTAGTTGCTTATAATGTTGTAGCAATGATAAAAGGAAATAAATTAAGAACGTTTGAACCTAAAATTAAAGGCATGGTTGTTTGTTTAGGGAGCCATGATGGAATCGGCCAAATTTTTAATAAACGTAAATTATTCGGGTGGAAGGCTCCACTCGCTAAACGATTAGTCGATACACAATACCTTTTAAAACTAGGAGGATTAAGCTTAGTGCTGAAAAAGGGAAAGTTCAAATTTTTAAATAGTTAATGAAAAGCAAAGGAGTGAACTGTTCCTTTGCTTTTTGTTTGAATTCATATAAAATGAAAATGATATCTTTGTATATGGGGAAAGGAGTATCTCGATTGGTTCAATTATTAGTTATGATCATTTTATATTTTGTCATGTTTTTTGGAATTGCATTTATTGTAAATATGCTTATACGTAAAACATGGCTTATGGCGTATTTATATCCATTTATTCTAATTATTATGATCGATAATTTAGCAACTTGGGAATATATTGTGAGGCCTGGACAAGCTTTTTCAGCTCTAGGTACTAAATTAGTAAATTTAACTGGATTTGACATTATTTTATTTGTGTTTGGTTTCTTAGGAACCATTACAGCTGGATATGTTATGAAACTACTAAGAAAGAATGGTTATCAAATGTTTTAATAGTTTTATATGAAAAAAATGAATAAAATCTAATGTGATTGGAAATGATGACACCCAGAGAGGTGTTATTCATGAAAATCAAAAATTTTATTCGAAGGACGACTTTGACTTTCTTATTTTTAGTAGCATTATACGTGACAATATCTACTATATCTAATATTACCATTGCAGATATGAAAATTTGGGCAGATAATTTACAGATACAACGCACAGATGAAAACTCATTAGATTACAGAAATCTAGAAAAGAAAGAGGAAAGACTTAAGAAAGTTAAACCTACTGAACGATTAATATCTAATAATGAAGTTGATGGATCTAAGACTTTAGAAGATATAGTTGATGTGGAAGGTTATCCCTCTAAGGTTGTAATGGCGACGGGTTATACAGCGGGTTATGAATCAACAGGTAAGACGGAAGCTCATCCTTCTTTTGGAATTACGTTCTCGGGAGTAAAAGTGAAGAGAGATCTATATTCTACTATCGCTGCAGATACGAGTGTATTTCCGATTGGTACTATTCTGTTTATTCCGGAGTATGGTTATGGTGTCGTAGCTGATACTGGTAGCGCTATTGTTGGGAATAAAATTGATTTGTATTTTAATACAGTGGAAGATGTTTTTAATGAGTGGGGAAAAAAAGAAGTAGAAGTGTTTATTATTCAAGAAGGTAATGGAAGTATAACGGAAGAAGAACTAGTAGCATTAAATGAAGAAAATGAAGCATTACAAGTGTTTAGACAGCAATTTATATCAGAGGATTAAAAAAGATTTTTCTTCTTCCAGTTTAAAATTGTGGAAAAATAATAATAAATGAAAAAGCATACCATATCGAAATCGGTATGCTTTTTATATTATGACTTTAGTCCGTTGAGTACGCGGCAGCGTGCGAAACAGAAAACCACCTGCTATGCGGGTGGGTAACAAGT
>NZ_JAHHXM010000036.1 GCF_019037185.1 Oceanobacillus caeni | reverse complement strand
TCTTTGGCATAATCTGAAATGGTATCATCTATTACTTTTCTACGATACTTCACGACTAACACAAGATGATAATACATTGAGAATACTGAATGGTTATTACTATCTAATTTCATTTTTATATCAATCCTTATGTTTTATAAGACTGATCATACCTTAACGAACAATAAAGGCAAAAGAAAAAGCCTTGGGGCTGTCGCCCAACCGAAATTCATCTCCCCCTTACCATTGGGCTACGCCCTTCACACGCTTGAAGAGGGAGACTTCTTTCGGAAGTGCGTTAAAGAATGACAGGTAAGGGGTTAGTAATTGTATGGAAAAGAGAGAGAAGATCAATAGACATCCGAAGAGGAAGTTTAGGAAGCTATTCGTTTCTATTGCATTATTTTTCTTATTATCTATGATCGGAAAGATCCACATTGATACAAATACTTTTAAATTAAATCGCATATCGCTTCAAAGCAGTAAGCTAGCCGTGGGCACAGAGATAAGCCTTTTACAGATAACGGATGTACATAGTAAGGTATTTGGGAAAAATAATGAAGAGCTAATAAAACAAATTCAAGATTTAAACGTAGATATGATTGTTCTAACAGGAGATTTAATTGATCGAAAAACATCGGATTTTCAAGATGTTTTTCATTTAATTGATAAGCTAGTTCAGATCAATCCACAAACCTATTTTGTCACAGGGAATCACGAATGGGATAATCCAAGAAAGAAAGAATTCTTGTCTGGCCTTAAAGCAAGGGGCGTTACATTACTAAGCAATGAAAATATCGAATTGAAGAAGAATGGATCCACATTTCATATTATTGGTATAGATGATGTATCAACAGAGCGGGAGAATATGGAAGAAGCATTTTATCAGGTAAACGATCAAGTATATAATATTTTACTTTCCCATTCTCCAAGCGTTATACAGAAATATGCGGATCTTCCTGTAGATTTAGTACTAAGTGGACACACACATGGTGGGCAAGTAAGGTTGCCATTAATCGGTGCAATTGTTGCTCCTGACGAGGGGCTTTTTCCACATTTGCAAAAGGGAATCTATAACATAAAGGATAATAGCTTTTTATATATTGATAGCGGTCTAGGCACAACTGCATTACCTATACGGTTCCTCAATCAAAGTCAAATAAGTCTTATCACCATTCGCTCGAACGAATAGGAATTGCACGGAAATTACCTATTATCGCTGGTTTGTTATTATCTTGTGCAGTCATTGGCGGGAACTTTACCAATTCCCCTAATATAGTGATTGCCTTTATGTCCATCGCATTTTTGGGCCAAGGGATTGCGTCAACTGTAACAGGCGCACTATTGTCTGATATTGCTCCAAAAGGAATGGTGGGTATAACAGGTTCCTCTCTATACTTTGTTGCTAATATCGGTGCCGTCAAAATTACTGTGCGGTATAGCCCCCATCCACAAGGAGTGTTGTACCATTAACAAAACTAGCATCATCACTAGCTAAGAAAAGAACTGCTTTTGCTATTTCTTCTGGCTTTCCAAGTCTACCTTGTGGGTGAAGCGAAGCTAAATGTTCTTTAGCTTTAGAATCAACTTTAGTTAGTAAAGGAGTGTCAATATAACCAGGGCAGACTGCGTTAACACGAATTCCGTCCTTTGCATAGGCTGTACATAAGTTTTGCGTTAATAGCTTCACGCCCCCTTTAGCTGAGGAATAAGCGGTTGGGTTTGGCAAGGAAACAAAACTATGAATGGATCCAGCATTAACAATGACACCACCTGTACCTTGTTTTTGAAACTGTTCAATCGAATATTTATCAGAAAGGAATACTCCTGACAAATTAATATCAATGATTCGTTTCCATTTTTCATAGGATAGTTCGTGTGCTGGTGCATCATCGGCAATTCCAGCATTCGCATACATAATATCCAGTTTTCCGTATTGCTTCACGGTTTCGTTAATCATTTGTTTAATATCTTCTTCTTTGGTTACATCCGTTTTAACAAATAACGTGTCAAATCCATTTGAATTCAACTCTTCTGATAGATTGTTACCTCGTTCTGAAAGGTCAGCAATAACTACCTTTGCTCCTTCTTTAGTAAAAAGACGTACAGTTGCTTCGCCAATTCCACTTGCTCCACCTGTTACAATTGCTACTTTATCCTTTAATTTCAATTCAATCACGCATCCTTTCAACATCTATTTTAAACCTTCATTTTGTATTCTATCCAACAAAGCGCTTTGTAATATTAAATTCATATTATCCATTATAGGGTTTCTTAAATAAAAGAGAACCGGTAAAAAGACAAGAAAAAGAGGGGTTCCAAATGGAAAACCCTCTATACATAAAAAACTATTGCATCGGCGGGAAATACCCATCTGCATCGAACTTCATTTCATGTAAATCCTCTAATACTTCGATGTTGTCATTATCTTTCAATTCATTAAAAATTACTTCTGATACAAAAAGCTCTCCGATATGAAGTGTGTTTGGTATCCTCACGATTCTTGCCTCGTTAGCTGGAATACCCCATGTAGCCCGGAGAGCTGCTTCTAACGCCTCACGGTCGTTATCAAGGACAATAGGAATTTTAGCTCTATCTAGAAATGTACTTGTTACAACATTTTCATTCATAGCTTTTAAATCAATTTTTTCAAATAAACGCTTCGTTGTTAAATCAGCTAGGCCGATTCCTAATGCATTACCATGACTCGCCTCACTTAGGTTAGAGGCAATAACATATTTTATACTTGGCTTTTCTGGCTCTTCTACTCCTAATACACGGATCCGACCAATGATATTCGTATCCATACCTGTTCCACTATAGTTTTTACCGATTTCATCAACGACTAATATATCCATTTCGTCAACTGGTAAACTTGGCATCAAGGCAAATGCTCGTTTCAATAATTCTCTTTCGCGTTCTTCAATTTGGTCTGGATTAATTGCTTCAATAATCGCTGTTTCTTCATGCGCGTTTTCTACAATCGCTATACCAAACAGTGTATTTGAATTGCCAATGGCCACTTTACCAACCTCAGGCATCATATCACGAATTCCTCTAATACCATGCGTATGTAGCGCTAATGCTTGCTTATGTTTGCCCATGCCTATTGACGCCATTTTTAAGATACCACTTTCAATATCCTTTTTAAAATCAGTATGTGGCTTCACACGCCCCATCACAATAATTCCATCCGCATGGTAAGCATGTTGATCAACATAAACAGGGATTCCTGCTGATGTTTTGCCAACCTCTACAACTTCCATGGAAGAACGGATCTCACAGCCGGTTGATTCCTCTGTCACACCAAGTCCATCTAATACTTCGATTTGTCCTTCAGCAGTAGCACCACCATGACTTCCCATTGCAGGAATAATAAATGGTGTTGCACCTCTTTTTTTAATTTCATCCGCTACGCTTTTAACGATGAGTGGAATATTAGCAATCCCCCGGCTTCCAACAGTAATCGCAATTTCCATGCCTGGCTTAATCTTTTCGTCCGCTTTCACTTGGTTGAATTGCTCTGAAACTGTTCCAACAATATCGTTCAGACTTTCCACTTGAAATCTTTGTCTTATTTTTGCAAATTTCGGTAAAGACATTAAATGTCACTCCTTTCGTATTTCTTTTGCCCAGTATTTATGTTAAATATCCCCGTAAAGCGGAATAAATATATCATTCTTCAACATTTTCATGACATAAAGACGCTACGTTTTCTTCTACTTTGAACCTTAAGGCAAATGCCTTAGTTACGTTTACGAAAATAGGAAAGTGCTATACTTCCCTATTTACCAATGAAGCAAGAGGTTGATAACAACCTCTTGCTTAACTTTTTATAATTAATTTTCAGGTGCTAATTCAACCGCCATGCGTAGCGCTTCTTTTAGTGATAGCTCGTCCGCAATATTTTTACCAGCGATATCAAAAGCCGTTCCATGGTCAACACTAGTACGTATTGTTGGAAGACCAACCGTAATATTTACTCCAGCTTCAAGACCTAGAACTTTAATTGGTCCATGTCCTTGATCGTGATATTGCGCAACAACGATATCAAAGTCACCTCGTTTTGCTCTAAAGAATAAGGTATCTGCCGGAAGCGGTCCTTGTACATTAATTCCTTCTTCCTGTGCCTTTTCGATAGCTGGAATGATTTTTTCCTCTTCTTCGCCATGTCCAAAAAGTCCATTTTCTCCAGCATGTGGGTTAATTCCACAAACTGCGATACGAGGGGATTTAATTCCTGCCTTTTGTAGTGTTTCATGTGCAAGTTTAATAACTGTATATTGACGATCGACATTAATCTTATTAATGGCATCAATTAGTCCAACATGTGTTGTCACATGAATGACTCTTAATCCAGGGGCAGATAGCATCATTGCGAAATCTTTCGTATTTGTTAGTTCTGCTAAAATTTCTGTATGTCCAGGATAGATGTGACCTGCTTTATGAAGCGCTTCTTTATTCAATGGCGCTGTACAAATTCCTTGGATTTTTCCTTCATTGGCATAAGAAATTGCTTTTTCCAAATAACGGAATGCAGCGTTTCCTGCTTCAGAAGAAACTTGTCCCCATGGTAAATCTTCAGAAACTAAATCTAAATCAATAATATCAATTGTACCATATTCGTACATTGCATCTTCGGGTTGTGAAATGCTATTTAATTGAAGCTCCAAATTTGTTACTTGTAGCGCCCTTTTTAAAATTTTGGCGTCACCGACTACAAATGGACGGCATCTTTCATAAATATTTTTGTCATTTAAGGATTTGGCGATAATCTCAGGGCCTACTCCTGAAGGATCGCCCATTGTAATTGCAATACTTGGTCTTTTAGAAGCCATCATAATATCCTCCTATTTTCATATCTTATTTCGCCAAGCCTATTGTAAATGTCGACCATAAGCTTGGCGTTATCACTTTACTTCGCTTATAACAAATTATTAGTTATTTCTTTTCGTATATCCATGCACTTCGGTAACTGTTTGAAGAGCTTTAGTAAGTGCCTGCTCGGAACCAAATGCACCCGCTTTTGTTACAACGGGAAGGCCGTCATATAAACCACCAAATAACTTACCATAAGGGATTCCTGCTTCAACTTCTCCAATAACTTGAATTCCCTCACCTTTTAATGCTTTACATGTAGCTCCTGCAATATCCCCACCTGTTAAAACAGCACCGCAAATGTCATTCTTTTCAATTAACTGACAGGCAATAATCCCCATTGATTCAGCAATAGTATGCCCTACTTCAAAATTCGATAAATCAAGTTCATGTTTCCGTTGTTTCACTCGATCCATCGCCTCTTGCCCACGATCAGTCTTTATTACTAAATCGCCTTTTTTCAGTAATGCTTGACCAGCATGAACAATACGATTAATCTCACGCTTTCGCTCATCTTCATAAAAGAATGCTTCCGGAGAAATAACAATTTCTTCTACAGTATTCCCTTTTTTCAAATCATGAATCTGTTGATGCGTAATCGTGTTCACACTACCCGCCACTACTAATACTGGTGGACGTTGTTCTATTCGCTTGTTAAGTACTACCTCTTCATGGTTACCTGTGTTTGAAAAGTGAGAGGCCACCCCTGCCGAGCCAACCCAAAGGAACTCCTCTTGTATCATTTCAGCAGCATCAACAATCGTTTTGAGCTCTTCATCTGTCGTTGCATCCATGACAACAATTTTGGAAGAATCATCTGTGGTTTTCTCCATCATTTTTTCAAATAAGTGACGTTTCCCTTTTCGTACATCCGAAATGGAGATTAGTTCGACATTGCGCTTACTTTGCTCCTGTAATAGTTTCGGAAGGTAGCTTTCTTTCACCGGGCAGGATGGATCATTTGCAATTTCCGACTCCGCTAATAACACCCCGCGAACATAGTGCTTTCCATCTACGGTTGTTCGCTTACTTTTTGGAAAAGCTGGTACGACAAATGAGGTCTTAAATTGAAATACGTCCATTACTGCATCAATTTCTTGACCAATATTTCCTCTCATGGTTGAATCGACTTTCTTAAACACGTTTGTTACGCCTAATTTGTTTAATTCAGTTGATAGATTGAATACAATATCATAAGCCTTTTGAGAATCAAGTGCACGACTATCTGAATTTAAAACAATGACATCTTCACTTAAATGTGCTGGTTGTAAATGTGTATCTGAAAAAAGTACGGTTGTGTTTAACCCTTTTTTCGCAAATTGAACACCTGTATCATTTGCGCCTGTTAGGTCATCTGCTATCACTGCCAGTTTCAACTCATTCGCCCCCCTTCTCAATCATCTCAGTATATAGTTCTTGCGTTTTCACTTATTTCTACTCCTATTATCTATATCGCATTATATTTATCTCGTTCACGTATTCTATAACGCTTTCAGTGATAATTATAAACCAAAATGTTGCATTTAGCAATGTTTTAATTATAATTCTTCATTTAATTCTATTGATGTTGTATTTTGCATCATTTAAATAGAGGGTTTAGCCACAAGAAAAACGCAAGCTATTCTTTTAGCTTGCGCCATAAGGTGGATCGATTAATTCCTAAACGTTTAGCTGCCCTGGATTGATTCATCCCTTCATCCTCAAGGACTTTTGTAATTACTTGCCTCTCAATTTCCTCTAATGTACCGCTAATATCAATATACGATAGCGCATCATTCCACTTCTCTTGTTGCTTCAGTCGTTTAAATACGATATCCACTTCCGCTTTCTCGATATAATAGGATTGTGATTCCAAAAATAATTGTTCCATTACATGTTTTAATTGCCCTACATTTCCTGGCCAATCATAGTCCATCATCTGCTCCAACGCATCATCACGAATCCCGACTACTTTATTCCCATATTTTGGATGCAAATCAGAAATAAATACGGGAACCAATTCCTCCATATCCTCTTTACGCTCCCGAAGTGGTGGAATTTGAATCTGTAATGGAGATAATAATCGGAATAGCTCGCGATGGAAAGTTTTATTTTTAATCCTTTCCTCTATGTTATCCTTGGAAGATACAATCCATTGTGGCTTCTGCTCGCTTTCATCCTTTAGGACACGCAATAACTCCTTCTGCATATAGGAATTCAATTGGTCAATATTTTTTAAGAATATAATTCTATTGGAGTACTTTTGGAAAAAATCATCCTTAATAAGATCTTTCAATTGTTCTGCACTTATTACATCACAACGCAATGTAATTAACGGTTCGTCTGCAGTTTTTCTTTTTAAATAAATGGAATGGGCTACTAATTCTTTTCCGTTCCCTTGTTCCCCCATGATCCAGATAGGCTCCTCACGATCCCCGTATAGATCGATTTGTTCCAACACCTTCTGAATTGCTTCACTTTTCCCCGAAATAGGGGTACGTGAGGCGGATGTATGCAATTCAATTGCGGTTTGATTCGCTTGCCCACTATGCGTAGTTATTTGATTGGAATGTGTCTTTTCAAAAAATAGTGCCACTTTATCCTTGATTGGGCATGAGGTTATTTTCCATAATTTATTATTAATGTAAAGCAATTTTACCTGCTTTTCGTTTGTTAAGGTTGTTTCTTGTATAAGTTTTTTTACATCAGTAGCATTGTCTAAATTTAACCAATGAAATTCGTTATGGAATCGTTCATTCCCATAAACTATTTTCTCATCTTGATTAAAAACCCCGATAGCATGTTCATCACTATCAAGAATTGTTTCCATTAACGTAATATCTCGTTGTAGCCTTGAAAATAAACGATAGGACCTTCTTGTTTCTTCTAAAGCATCCATAATTGCTTCTTTTCCGGATGTAATCAGTACTCCTGTCATCCCTAATTGTTTAGCGGCTTGCATCGTCACTACATCACCGATTACTACCTCATATCCATTCTTTTTTAACCCTGTCAATTTCCCTTTTACTTCATTATCCTTTGTAATCGTTAATGTTTTAATATCTAAATCTAGCAGCTTACATATAGTAGCAGCACCTTGTGTAATATTAGAGAAGCCAACAATAGCAGCCTTACCGGAAAAACCCTTTACAAGTGTTAAAATGCGTAATACATCATAGCCAGAAACTTGAATATCTATCACCGGAATGGATACTGCCTCTTGTATCATTGATGCCGTACCACCACGGCTTATAATAACATGATAACCCTCATTTTCAGCATTCTTTGCAATTGCGACACCTTCATATAAGTTACCTAATTCAATGTGTAATTCAATATCTTCTACTTCTTGACTAACCTCTTTCATCATTTCAAGCAATCCCTCATAAGGGACGACTACCAATGCTTTTATCATTTTATTTCACCTTCTGTCGCAAAAATCAAGTTATGTATTCTATATTTTTCTAATATCTAGCAAACTATAAAGGAACTTAAATGGATTATATAATCTTAACAATCCTTTTAATTCACCTTGTGATTTTACAATTTCACAAAGAGCTTAAAAATAATCTATACTATGCAAATTGCAACACTATTAATTATAAGCCATATTCCTTTAAAGTAAAAGTAATTAGTAAAACGGTTTCACTTGTAATGTTCACCATAATCTATTGAAACAGGAAGAATTATAAGATAAAAAACAACCATTTTATAACATCTATAAAATGGTTGTTTTTTCAGTTGTTTTAAACAATCATATCTAATAATAAAGTACATATTAAACCAGATACAGCAACTATTGTTGAAAGTACAGTATATGTTCCAAAAGCCTCTTTTAATGTCATACCTAGAGACTCTTTAACCATCCAGAAGCCGGCATCGTTAACATGGGATGCAATGGCACTACCTGCTCCAGTCGCAAGTGCAACTAGTTCAAGGTTAACATCTGGTATTCCAGCAAGGGATGGAATAACCAATCCTGCTGTAGTTAACGTTGCAACCGTTCCTGATCCTAAACAAATACGTAATATAGCTGCGACTGTCCAAGCAAAGAAGACTGGCGACATAGACGATCCTGCAAAGATATCTGCAACATAATCACCAACACCACCATCAATAAGCACTTGTTTTAAAGCACCTCCACCGCCGATGATTAGAAGTAGCATACCTAAGGAATTGATTGCGGAAGAGCAAGAATCCATTAATGTCTTAATTGGAATATTTCTTCTCAATCCCATTGTATAAATTGCTAGTAATAAAGAAAGCAACATAGCCATTGATGAATTACCAATAAAGCGAATAAAGTTCACTAGCATATTATCCGAAAAGCCTAGAGCAGGTTGAATCATATCAACGATTGCTCCTAAAGCCATTAAGATCACAGGAAATAGTGCTGTAAATAAACTAATACCAAAACCAGGTGTTTCTTCTAGCTTAAATGTCTTTTGTACACCAAATGATTCACTACCCTCTCTAGTAAAAGCAGTTGGCACAATTTTCTTCGCAAGTTTCGGATACAAGATTCCTGCAAAAATAACCGTTGGGATAGCAACAATAATTCCGTAGATTAAAACTAAACCAATATTCGCACCATACTCCGCAGCTACTGCGGTTGGACCTGGATGCGGCGGTAAGAATGCATGTGTTGCCAAAGCAGCAGTAACCATCGGTAGTCCTAATTTCACGATAGAAACTTTTAATTCCTTTGCAATCGAGAATATAATTGGAACAAGCAATACAATTGCAACTTCAAGGAATAAAGCAATACCAACTATAAACGAAGCAAATAGAACAGCCCATTGAATTCTCTTTTCACCAAATTTATCAATTAACGTTACAGCGATACGGTTAGCTCCACCTGAGTCTGCAATTAATCTACCAAGCATTGCACCCATACCAAAGATTAACGCAATATGAGCAAGTGTTCCACCTAAACCGCTTTCAACCGACTCAATAACTTCCCCCATAGGCATTCCAAGCGATAAGGCTACAACAATCGCAACAATGATTAGGGAAACGAATGTGTTTAATTTAAATTTCATAATAAAAATAAGTAGTAATAGTACCCCTATGGCAACAATTAATAATGGCATAAATTAGTCCCCCTGATGTAATTTTTAGCAGTTCTGTTTGTTTTATATGAAGATGTTGCATTTATTTCTTTGTAGATCACTTATAAGTATGCTCCTACGTTACGCTTTCCATAAATGAACAAGCAAATTTTTTCCGCACCCTATTCAGAGCGCTTACAAATTGGGTTTAAAATAAATATTGAACTTACCTTTACCCCCATTCACCATTTGCGAGCCATAGATAGTTGGCATTTTGTACTAGGTAGTAGCATTTTCCTTGTGACGTCAAAGAGATAATTCACAACACTTTTTTCTATTCACTGCTTGAAATAGTTTATAAAGTACTTAAACTGTTGTTTTTCGCATCAAAGTTATTTTATACTGTGTTAACATTCTTGTCAAGGGAATAAATAGAGTTATTTATGTTTATTTTTTCAACAATTCCTTTTTATTGGATGGTTTGAAGTTCAATTTGAAAGCCAATGGGATACATCCAGCCCCTTCTTTTTTATCCTAAATTACTTCGATTGGCTCAATTGTCCCTCTGACTTAACTTGTCGTATAATGGTGGTATCAACAGAAGATTGGAGAATAGAAATTGTATAAATTAATTGCAATAGATATGGACGGGACTCTTTTAAACGACCGTCATGAAGTACCAGAAGATGTAAAATACACGTTATCTGAGGCAAAAAAGCAAGGAATTAAAATTGTCCTTTGTTCCGGGCGCCCAATTGGTGGCATTCGGAGCTACATTAAAGCACTTAACCTTAATCAAGAGGGTGACTTTGCCATCGCCTATAATGGCGCATTGGTGCAAGATACTCATACAAACGAGGTTGTAGCTGAATTATCACTTGGACATGCTGATTTAGTGAAGTTGTATGAACTTAGTATGGAATTGAAAACACCAATGCATTTCTTTGATACGAAAGGGGTTTATACCCCAAACGCTGATATTAGTGACTATACAGTGTTAGAGGCATATTTAAGTGAAATCCCATTAGGTTATCGCCAAGTAAGCGACATACCAACTAATATATCGATACCAAAAATCATGTTTGTTAATCATCCAGACAAATTAAATCGTACCATTGAAGAACTTCCTAAGAGCCTAAATAAGCAGTATACAATTGTTCAAAGTGCTCCATATTTCCTTGAATTTGTTCATCCTAGTGCAAGTAAAGGAAATGCAGTGAAAATGCTGGCTGAACAACTTGGTATTAAACAAGAGGAAACAATGACGATTGGCGATAACGGAAATGACTTATCCATGATCCGATACGCAGGATGTGGCGTGGCAATGGGTAACGCTATCCCAGAAGTAAAAGCAGCCGCTGACTTCCAAACTCGAAGCAACAATGAAAGCGGAGTGGCCTATGCAATCAAAAAACTTGCTTTAGAACCTTTAAACGAAAACGCCAAATAGAACAAAATACACATACAAGAATCACAAAAATAGGATACTGGTTCGTTTCCAGTATTCTATAAAGAAGACTAACCATCAGTGGGAGCTTTCCTTCATCCCCGACTGATGGTTAGTCGCACTTATCGTACCTTTACGAGCAGTTGATTTCCCACCTACCTTCTTTGTTTCCCCAGAAGCTTGAGGCGGGATAAACCCTTTATCATCCTAATTTCACATCCGAATCCTCATAGTTGCTAGCTGTTTTATGTTTAATAAGTTGCCTTACAAACCACACAAGTACAGCCAACCAAATAACCATTCCTAGAATCATAGAAATACCATAGTCCAGGTTAAAACCCTCTGGCGCATAAAAGACATACGTACTTACTACCGCCGTCATGAATAAAGCTGGAATACTACAGATCCAATGAAACTTATTGTTTTTCACAAGGTACATAGCTGCCGTCCATAACATTACTGCAGCAACTATCTGATTAGATCCGCCAACATACCGCCAAAGGAAACTATAATCAATCGTGGTAAGATATAGCGCAGGTCCTGCTATTGGTATGATAAGTAACGCTAATTTCCCTTTTCCTTTAAAGTCTTTCTTCGTTAGTTGTGTCAATAATTCCGCAAGCATCATTCTAGAAGAACGTAACGCCGTATCACCTGTCGTAATTGGCAGAACAACAATACCCAATATCGCAAGGATTCCACCAAAAGTCCCTAGCGTAGTTAGACTGATTTCATTAACTACTCCAGCAGGACCACCTGCGTCCAGCGCTGTTTGTAATGCACCTGTACTACCAAAAAAGGTCATTCCTGCCGCTGCCCAAATCAAAGCAATAATGCCTTCACCAATCATTGCTCCAAAGAACACTTTTCTACCTTCACTTTCTTTTTTTAATGTTCGAGATAAGATAGGACTCTGTGTACTATGAAATCCAGAAATAGCACCACAGGAAATGGTTACCATTAATAATGGCCAAATTGGCAACTCCCCAGGATGTAAATTACTTAATGTTAAATTGGGGATTGGATGATCAAAAAAGAACATCCCTATTCCAATCGATACAACCATAAAAATTAAGATTGCCCCAAAAACAGGATACACTCTTCCAATTATTTTATTAATCGGTAGAACCGCTGCAAGTATTAGATAAACAAATATAATAATAAGCCATGTCGTAAAATTAAATGGTGTAATTTGTGTTAGTAACTGGGCAGGTGCTGCAGTAAATGCTGCTGCAACCAAAATCATTAAAAATATCGAAACAATCGTAGTGATGATTTTCAACTTTTCGCCTAAATATTTTCCGACAATTGTCGGAAATTGTGCTCCATTATGCCTAAGCGATACCATACCTGAAAAGTAATCATGTACCGCTCCCGCAAAAATACAACCAATAACAATCCATATAAATGCAACAGGGCCATAAAGCGCACCCATTATTGCACCAAAAATCGGACCGGTTCCAGCGATATTTAGAAGCTGAATTAAACTCGCCTTCCACCAACTCATTGGCATATAATCAAGCCCATCGTTACTTGTATAAGCAGGTGTTGGATTTTTGTCATTAATGCCGAAAATCCGTTCAACCACCTTCCCATAAACGATATACCCAACAATTAACAACAAGATGGAAGCTATAAAAGTAACCATCGCCGAACCCCCTTTTCTGAAAATTTAAATATAATAATATACTGAATAGGGTGAAAAATCAATAGTTTTATCATAATTTTCCAGTATTTTTTTACTATTTTAAAAAGGGTGGTTTAATCCATCATTCAAATTTCTCCAATTATAGCTGTCTTATTCCATAAATAAAGGAGACTTCTATCAGTGTGGGGGGTTTCCTTCATCTCCCACCTACCCTTTTTCTTTCCCTAGAAACTTGAGGTGGGAGTCTTACTGCTTGTTTTAAGTGATATAAATAAAAAAAGGGCATAATCTATCCTAATAAGAATAAAATTTCCCTTTACCTAGTTGAATTATATTGTTGTTTTTTAATTCTAGTAACCTACTATAAAGAAAACTTCCATCAGTGGGGGTTTTCTTACCTTCTTTGTTTGTCCAGAGGCTTGGTGTAGGATAAACACACACCCTAAAAACCATATTGAGCAAAAGGCACCACCGAATTTCTAAATTCCAATAATGGATCTTTATTGATTTGGTCAAGATGTTGGAGGAACTTGATGGAATTGGAGATATAAGGCCCTTTATTCATCATAATACAATCCGCTCTTAGTCCCATAAAGGCATCGGTTAATTCAGCCCTTAAAGGTATTCCCTTCTTATTCAAATGATTGAGAATATTAGTTGCCCAAATAACTGGGATATGAGCAGCCCGGCAAATTTCCAAGATTCCTTCCTGAGCCTTTGCCATTTGTTCATAGCCAATCTCTATTGCCAAATCACCTCTAGCAATCATTACTCCAAATAAATCTAAATTTAGACCTTCAAGAATAATTTTCGATAAAGAAAAAAGTGCATACTTTGTTTCTATTTTCGCAATGAGTCCAATTTTCTTCTCTGTATGTTGATCTAAATACCCCTTTAATATTCGGATATCATTAGGATGATGGATAAAAGAAACCCCAATGAGGTCAACAAAAGGAATAATTTTTGAAACAGTTTTAATATCTGTTTCTGTAATGGTAGGAACGTTTAAATAAACCAATGAATCTGGAAAATTAACCCCTTTATGAGGTTTAATATATTCTACTTTCTTTCTCGTAAGGGTGATCTTTACATCCAAGTATTTTTCATTAACTTCCACAACAACTGCACAGATATTTCCATCCTCAAAAAAAACCTTATCTTTTGGTCTTACATTTCTTAGAGCTTCTGGTAAAGTGACACCAATAGATGCTGGTTCTTCATTACCTTTTGGTTTCCCAAGATAATTATGGTTTTTGTAAATTCGTAAAATATCCCCTTTTTTTACCTTAATGGTTATTTGCCTTTTCAATAGATTTGTTAGTTTGCACTCTTTGTCATGACTCAGTTGTACAGTAGTTTCCTCGTTTAAAATTGCCGGTTTATTTAATTCAACTTTTAGGCATGTTGGGCTTACTATCTCCAGTACTGTGAAATATCGTTTTCTTCCTTTGGTATCAATAAAATGTATGATTTGCCCCGCAGCAACACCGGTAAATTCATCTATATTTAGTTTTAATACAAAATTATTTATAATAGGGTTATCTTTACTATTTTGGCTCATTAAATAACCAATTGGAGAGGTTTTTTCTGTATTTATTTTTAAGGGGACTATGGTTTTTCTGAATTCATTAACACGAATTTTAGGCCCAGGAAGATCCATGTATATCATACATTTTCCATTTTGTTTCTCAAGACCTATCTCTTTTTCTGCAGTTCGAATACTTTCAACTAAACTTTTCCAGACAGAATAATCACGAGCTAAGTTTATTCGGGCAATAGTCATTCCCGACCTAATTAATTCTTTAAAGATTTCTGGTTTCTCCAACATAGATCTATCTAAAGTAACCATGATAGAAAAGGGATCTTCTTTTGATTTTCCTAACAACTCTTGACTTCGTTGATTCTTTAGATATCTTGCACTTTCCAAATCAATATAATTTTTATTATGCTGATCATCGGGAAACAAATGGCCAATTATTTTATTCAATGAAAATAAAACATGAGGACTCATCATTTTTATAGATGAAAAGCCTTCTTCCACTAAAAAGGAATTAAGCTTTGAATTTGAAAATTTCTGTAAGGCCAAAAAGGCACATAAATTTTGCTTACTAGCATCCGCCATATCGATATGTTGGGTTTTAGAAACGTTAGATAAAAATTTATTAATGTCGTTCCGTAATTGAATAAGTTGATGTATAGTTTCTCTTTTATTAGAGTCTGTAAAATTTACCATTTGGGTCACCTCATTTCTTTAATTTATGACTCCTTTTAAAAAAGCGTGTATCTTTCTCGGATTCACCCATAACCATATTTAAAATCCCAAAAAACTCGCTTCTGTCTACGCCTTATAAGCGATGACAGAAGCGAGTTTCACTATGCATCCATAATTTATTAAGGTAAGATCAACTTACTTAGTAACTATTTAGTTTCAACTAAGACAATTTCATCAATAATCGGAATATCCCTTTTTAATAATGCTAAGACAGAGTCTTCGATTTTATTGTCGATTTCACATATTGTTATCGCAGGACCATTAATTTTTGAACGTTCATTAGCCATGCGTGCAATATTAAAACCTCTTTGATAAAGAAGCCCCGATAACTCTGAAATAACCCCTTTTCGGTCGGTATGACGGATCACAAGTGTTGGTCGTTCTCCAGAAAATTTTAAAGGATAACCCTCTAATTCCTGAACTTCCACTTTACCGCCACCTAATGAACTAGCTAATACCTTTACAGTACGTGAAGAACCAGTTAATTCTACGAGGACGGTATTAGGGTGATAGCTTCCAAGGACCCGTTTCGTAAATTCGTATTGTAAACCATCTTCCTCAGCAATCATTTTGGCATTTGGAATACCGTCATCCATTGTAGTTAACCCCAGAACACCTGCTAGTAGAGCTAAGTCTGTTCCATGTCCTTGATAGGTCTTAGCAAAGGACCCCATCAGTGAAAACTTTACATATATCGGGTTTTCATTTAATAGCTGACGGGCAATGTTCCCGATTCGGACGGCACCAGCTGTATGTGAACTTGAAGGTCCAACCATTACTGGGCCGATGATCTCATACGCACTTTGGTATTTTGCAGGCTCACTACTACTAGTTTTTTCCCCCAAAATGCTTTCTTTTAATTTTTTCCCTGTCGGAGTTGCGGCAAGACCACCTTCCCCAGTTTCTCTCAACCATTCGGGCATTTGCTGTCCTACTTCATGCATCACATGGATCACTTCATCTGGAGGAATAATGCTTGCTACCCCAGCTAAGGCCATATCAGCTGCAGCTTGCGCGGTAATTGCATGTAAACCATTTCGAATGATGCAAGGTATTTCCACCAGCCCGGCAACCGGATCACAAACTAATCCCAGGGAATTTTTTAAAGCAATTCCGACAGCATTTCCTACCTGCTGTGGTGTTCCACCGGCAAGCTCAACCAATGTACCTGCTGCCATTGCGGTTGCTGAACCGACTTCAGCCTGGCATCCACCTGCAGCACCTGATATGGATGCCCTATTCGCAATTACTAATCCGAGGGCAGAGGCAGTGAACATGGACTGTACAATCTCTTCACGAGTAAATTTTCCGCTATCATGGCGTGTACTAGTACAGCAGGTAAAATCCCCGCTGACCCCGCTGTTGGCGTTGCAACAATTCGCCCCATTGCAGCATTTACTTCAGATACACTAAGGGCATTCGCTGCAGCATGTAACGTCTTGGAATTAACAAAGGAATTCCCTTTTTCAGCATATTGATAAAGACGGTGTCCATCCCCGCCCGTTAAACCGGTTCGGGATGTAACAGGGCTCGTTGTCCCTTTGCGGACAGCTTCTTCCATTACCGTGAATTGTTCCGACATTTTCTCGATGATAATCTCCCTTGAATAACCTTTCTGTTCCACCTCTGATTTAATCATCAATTCCGAAATGGTTGTTTTTCCTTGCTCTGCAAGTTCAATTATCTCCTTTAAACTTGAAAAAGACATGTGATCTCTCCTTTAAAGGACGGTTCCCATGCCACAAGCATAGGAACCGTCCCCTTGTTTACTCTTGTCCGAAATATTCTACTACAACGGCTGCCATTGCCTTTGCCGCAATAACCAGGCTATCCTCATTAATGGTAAATTTAGGATGATGATGGGGATAAACCGGGCCATCCGCTGGTTTTGCCCCAACATAAAAGAAACTCCCTGGAACCTTTTGTAAATAGTATGAAAAATCCTCTGATCCAGATGCAGGTGGCGTTTCGATAACTGCTTTAATTTCAGGAATTTCAGCTTTATTAATCGCATCGGAAACCAATTCCGTCATTTCCGCATCATTCACCAAAACTGGATAATCATGTGAATAGGTCAAATCATAAGTAATATCAAATTCTTGGGCAAGCCCAGCTAAAATTCGCTTAAATTCTGTTTCCACTGTAGCACGAACTTCACTGGACATCGTCCGAACATCTCCTTCAAGTTCGACACTATCTTTAATAATATTGAACGATCCTTTCCCATCAAATGAGCCTATGGTTACTGTTGCCATATCAAAAGGATTAATTCGGCGGCTGATAATCGTCTGGGCCGCGACAACGAAATGACTTGCAGCGACAATACTGTCGTTACTTGTATGTGGCATCGAACCATGTCCGCCTTTTCCTTGGATTTTCACTTTGAAATACGAACGTCCAGCCTGCATTTCTCCGGCACGATAGTGGACCTCTCCTGTATTCGATAGGGACATGAGATGAATGCCGAAAACATTATCTACACCTTCCAAACACCCGTCTTCAATCATAGCAATTGCACCACCAGGAGGGGTTTCTTCCGCAGGTTGGTGAAGAATAACAACATTTCCTTTTAATTGATCTTTCAATTCTATTAGTGCTTCGGCTAAAATTAATAGATAAGCAGTATGACCATCATGCCCGCATGCATGCATCACACCAGGGTTTTGTGACTTAAAAGGGACATCCGCCTCTTCCGTTATTGGCAATCCGTCAAAGTCGGCTCTTAAGGCAACGGTTTTTCCCGGGAGACCGCCTTCGATTGTTACAACTACACCATGTCCTCCAACGTTGGTTCGTATTTTTACATCTTTATCTTTATAAAAATCAGCAATATATTGAGCTGTCTTTTCCTCCTTAAAAGATAATTCAGGATGTTGATGAAGGTATCTCCGAATTTCTATCATTCTCTCTTTTTTCTCATCTATTTTTTGCAAAAGTTGATTTAACATTTTTCTCCTCCTAATTATTTTCTGTTTTAACGGTAAGGGTAATGAGACCACACACAACAATGGCTATTGCCAAGCTGATAAATACGATGGAAAATGATCCACCTGCTAAAGAAATTAAAGCCCCAAATGAGATTGGAGCAATAAAACCTCCAAGCGTTCCTCCAGTGTTGACGATCCCAATTGATGAACCAATTACTTTTTCTGGCAAAATCTTATGTGGCCAAGAAAAAATACCTACAAATATCGTTGTTAGTAAAAAAGTCAATACATATAAAAATACGATGGATAGTGCTAAGGAATCTGAAATTACCAATCCTAAAAATAATACAGATGATAGAATAGAACAAACGATTAAGAGTAATTTTTCCTTCCCATTAAACTTTGTTAATAATACACCGGCAAATAAGGATGCTAGTGCTCCCCCAATAGCATTCACCGCTAGGATGGTTCCAACTGTACTAATAGATAGTGAAAATTTCACCTTTAAGAAAGATGGCATCCAAGACATGTTTCCATAGAAGGCAATATTGGCAATCATCATGGCGATAAATAAAATAATCACATTTCGATTGGAAATTACCGATTTAAAGCTAATTTTTTTGGATGCAACATTCACTTTCTCTACCGGAATGTCCTTTGGAACAAAAAAGATGACCAAAAGCAAGGAGATAGCAAAAAACGCACCCAATGCATAATAACCATACTGCCAATTTATATCAATTAACCGTGCTCCAACAACAAACGCTAAGATGCCGCCAATCCCGTTCGTTGACAAAATGAGTGATTGAATAAAAGTCCGTTTTTCTTTCGTGAAATTGACCGCAATCCCTTTCGAACAGCTTGGCGGGTACCCTGCATGTCCTATACCTGCTAAGAAGCGAATCAGCACAAACACCAGTAAACTCGCACCAAAACTAAATGCAAATGAAAACAATGTAATTAAGTTTGGCTTTTCTTTCATTTAATACTTCTTGAGGAACAGACATATAAAGTCCCCTTCCTGTAACATGGTTTTATGAAAACGCTTTCTACCATTATCTTAAACAATACGGCTGTAAAAGGCTTTCCAACTATTATCCAAAATGTCCCCTTTATTTGTCATCATTTTTATATTCACTTTAATGGAGGACAAAAAAGGACTGCTATTTTTTAACTAATGGCTTAATTTCAAAAAGATGAAAAGCATTTAATGTCAGGGTTGATTGTAAATATAGATCCGAATCAATAGTCTCCTCATAGATTTGTAATTCAGGATAGGTGCGATGCTTCAGGAACGTAATGATTTCACGATCATTGATATCTCCCCGTTGGAAATTGAGCCAATTCATATAAAATGCACCATTATTCCGATCCAGAATATACCTTCGAATTTGATAATGACCAGGAGGCATCCCTGAAATCACAAATCTATTCTCTTTTGTTAAAGAGCGTAAAAAGAGATTCTCCACCGAGTAGGAAGGATTGACGTAGGAAGTGTTATAAATAGCCAATTGGTACCCTTGTTCTCCCTTGGTCAGGACAAAGCCCTCTCCTTCCGCTAAAATCTGGCTGTTCATTTTTGCCATCAATTGAATGTTGAAAAAAGCTGGACGTTTTAATTGATAATAATAAAGTAGAGCAATCCCATTCATGGCAATATGTTCATACTCTTGATTACTTTTTTCTAATGAATGGGTATCAACCCAAAATCCCAATCCGAAAATTTCCTTGGTTACATCAAACATATCTTTAAAAATAAGGGATGAACGAAAGAAGCTTCCACTTAAATTCACCGTATTTCCATAAAGTGTATTCCAGTTTGTCAAGTAAATGGGTCTGTCTGCCAATCCCACAGCTTGCAATTTTTCCTTCAAATTGATACATGATTTCGTTAACAAATCTTTTACACTTTCAAAGGTACTATTATTCATATCCGTAAAGTCTACTTGTTCATTCGGGTTACAGATGAAACAGATTAGTTCACACTCATTAGAGAATTGCTTCAAAAAGGTGGTAACAGAGGCTGTTATTCCTGTTTGTAAAGAAAACGGCACATGAAGGCCAACTTTTGCGGCTGAAGCCCATTTTTTTACAGTTTGATAAAAATCCTGATAAAATGTACTTGATTTTCCACCCCACTCCGTGAAAGCCAATTCAAACTGCCACTTTCCTACAAAGTCGCTGCCAAAATAACGAACACTGTGTTGTAAGAATTCCTCTAACAACTTGATATAATTAGAGCTACTTTTGACTTCCTTTTCAAACTCAACACGGATGAAAGGCACTAAGCCAAGCTTGTGAAACCGGCTGAATAATGCACTAATCTGATAAAACTTTCCCCCTGTTTGCAATAGCGGAGTTGTAGTCTTGAAAGTGGGGGAAAATAGGTTCGTGAAATAAACATATTCAAATTGAAGCAGCTCTTGAATAAGCTGTAATTCTTCTTGGACTTCTTCATGTAAAGCATATTCAAGCTGGCCAATCACTAGTAATTGGTGAGCTTTTTCCCGAACAAAAATAGGTTCTTGTGGCATGTCGATATGTACCTCTGAAACAGCCGATTCCATTAAAGTCAATTCTTTTTCATTTGGTGGGATGTACTTACTTATTTCTATTAAAAAACTAGGAGACTTCAACAATGTATATTCATCACTTAAATGATGTAATTCATCGACATCGGCAGGTTCCTTCTTGTGAAGACCGCGATATTCAGCAGGTGTTTGTTGGTACACTTCTTTAAAAGCCTTGTTAAACGCCTTCGCATTGGGAAAACCATTATTAAACGCAACTTGCATAATATTATAGTCAGTGTATAAAAGCTCCTGAACAGCTGATTTCAAACGAACTTGTTTAACATATTGTGAAAAGCTAACGCCAACCTCCTGCTTAAAATAGCGCGATAAATAGTGAAGAGATAAATATTGCTGTTTAGCGACTTCCTCCAATGATATCGGCTTACGATAATTTTTTTCAATAAAAGTAAGAATATCCCTAATTCTGCCATCCTTCATTCCCAAAAACTGATTCTTGCCAAGATAAGTCGTTTTAAAATTCCGAATTAAAAGCGTAACTAACTTATAAATCTTGCTATTAATTTCAAGTTCACTTCCATCCTGTTTTTGATAATACGCAATCAGAATTTCCGCTAAGAGTTGACGGATTTGATCATATAGAAAATATAACCCATTATCCTCCTTGGTCGAACAGCAGTCGAAATAACATTCATGAATCCCTTGATAATACTGCTCGATAGAACTTAGAGGTATTTGCAACAATAAGACTACATTGTCTTTAATCCCCTTAATAGTATGGACATGATTAGCATTAATGAGCAGAAGATCATTTTCGGCCAAATGATAGGAATTTTGATTGACAATAACCTCAATTTCCCCTCTAATAACAAGAAGTATTTCAATTTCTAAATTAATATGCTGTGAGCGGTGGCGAATATTTTGCAAACTAATATGATAAGATTCTTCTATTACTGATCCAGACATAATTATTCACCCCAGAAAATTGATTAAACAAAGTAGTTGTATCTCATTTACGCAGCTTTTTACTTAAGGATGTTTTTACCCTTTTCCCCATTCCCCTGGTATACATTTCCCAGGATAAGGATACTCCGATTCCAATTTCAACTACTTTCTAGATTATAGATTAAAACTATTTGATCGAACAACCTGTATGTTAGCATATGATTTACTTCTCGTGTTACAGAAATTTTCTATTCGTTATGTAATTAGTTTGTTTTACCCTATAGCCACATTGTACTGATTAACCTTTCTTATCCGCTTCCAAATAACTCGAACGGTAGTAATCTTTTAATTTTAAAACCCTTGAAAACTCTTAAATAAAAATTCACACTTTGTTCAACGTTTCACAATCCAATCGCCATAACTCCATGTTATGATGAACCTGTAATGAAGGTGTGAAAATCAAACATACCTGAAGGACAATAGTTGTGTACGAATTTTTAAGATATTTCTAACACTGAAGGAGAGATCACCTATGAAAGCGGTAGTTGTTAATCCAAAAAGTAAAGCAAACATTGAAGTTGTTGAAAGGGAACTACGGCCATTGAATTCAGGTGAAGCATTAGTAGATATAGAATATTGCGGTGTATGTCATACGGATCTACATGTAGCAGCTGGTGATTTTGGTAATGTGGAAGGCCGTACTTTAGGCCATGAAGGTGTAGGTATAGTTTCTAAAGTGGCTGACGACGTTACTAGCTTAAAGGTTGGTGATAGAGTAAGTGTTGCATGGATGTTCCAAGCCTGTGGCAGATGTGAGTATTGTACAACAGGCAGAGAGACATTTTGTCGTAATGTAAAGAATGCTGGATATAGTATTGATGGAGGAATGGCTGAGCAATGTATTGTTACTGCTGATTACGCAGTAAAAGTTCCAGATGGACTAGATTCAGCACAAGCTACTAGTATTACATGCGCCGGGGTTACTACTTATAAAGCCATTAAGGTTTCTGGTGTTAAACCTGGTCAATGGATTGTCATTTATGGTTGTGGTGGACTAGGAAATCTTGCTATCCAATATGCTAAACATGTATTTAATGCCAAAGTTATCGCAGTAGATATTAATGATGATAAGTTAGCACTAGCCCAAGAAATTGGTGCAGATATGACAATCAACTCTATCACTCAAGGCGATGCAGATAAGATTATTCAAGAACAAGTCGGTGGAGCATATGCCGCAGTTGTAACAGCAGTTTCTAAAGTAGCATTTAACTCAGCAGTCAATGCAGTACGTGCTTGTGGTAAGGTAATCGCAGTAGGTTTACCATCAGAAACGATGGATTTGAATATTCCGCGACTAGTACTTGACGGGATTGAAGTAGTAGGTTCATTAGTCGGTACCCGCAAAGATTTAGAAGAAGCCTTCCAATTCGGTGCGGAAGGTAAGGTCGTACCAATTGTGCAAACACGTTGCTTACATGAAGTCCAGGATATATTTGAAGAAATGGGACAAGGTAAGATTCAAGGTCGTATGGTTATCGATTTTAAACAGCACAAGTGTAATTGCTAATAAGTGCTATTTCAAACGGTTGCTGTGCGATTCTCTCTTAGAAAATCTCTGAAACGGAATTGACCGAGATTTTCAGTCAGACATATATAGAAGTTTAATAGGAAAGAAAGAGGCTGGCCACTAGTCATAGACTTGTGCCGCCTCTTTTTTAAAATTATTCCGTGAAGGTTCGACTAAAAATTGTAATCTTCCCATCATTCATTTTCCTTGTCCATTATTTTCGAAGCTCAAAGTTATTTGGGTTTTAACTTGAAATGATTATGGGCAGAATAAGCATAATCTCCCTTGTAAACCTTCTAAGACTTCTTTTGGCACTTCCTGACCTTGATATCCCCACCTAGGAAAAGTAGCCAATTGGTTATTTCGGTCAATTCTTCGGGATTATGGACATTGATAAAAGTCTTTAGAATGGCTGTGGTTTGGTAGGGATTCGTATAGGAAATTGAAATCTTTAAAGGATGGTATTTTTTGAACTGAGCAATTGCCTTTGGACCAAGTTCAAGGACAAGGTTAAATACTTCTTCCTGCCTTCTTAGCTTTTCTAAAAACTTTTTCCTACTTAATCTTTTTTTCGTAGTATATGGTTTGACATTAGTGAGATTATCGACAGGGAAAATCCGCCTTTTTTCATCCTTTAAGTCAAATCCTTCAATCAACCAAATACCTTTTTCATGATAAAGGTGTAAAAGATAGATTGGATAAGACTTTTTTACCTTCTCTTCTTTGATGGTAATCAATAAATATCTATCCAAAATAAGGGTTTGAATGAGTTTTTCTAACATAGGATGGGGTAGGTCTGATAGATCAAGTAGGTCGGGATTATTGGGGTTGGTCCCTTCAAAAAGCAAAATTTTATTTAGAAGAACAAGGTCATCTTGCTGGTTTTCCGAGATAAGGCCTAGTAATTTTTCGGCTAAAGACTGACGACTTTTTAGATAAGGAAGTTGTTGATTTCTTGTGGCCATAAAGGCAATAAAAAGAGCTTTAATCTCATTATCAGTAAAGCGAACAGCGGGCAGGACAGAGTTATTCATGACAAAATAACCCCCATCCCTTCCTACTTCAGCGACAAGTGGCATCCCCATGGCTTCAATTTCTCTGATATCTCTGATAGCTGTGGAGCGAGAGATGTTAAATTCTCGCATGATTTCAGAAATTGTAAAGTGAGCGCGGTTGTTAATATACCGCATGATTGTATTAATTCGTTCAACTTTTTTCATTGGGGTCTCCTAAACAGTATCATTTTTTGACATGATTTAGTACTATTATAAACTCATCAAGTGAAAAGATAAATCATTTGATTAATATTTTAAAAGGAAGGTTTTGAATATGGCAGATTATATTATAGAAGATAAAGACAGCTTTACCGTTTTGGGTATTGGAATTGAGCTTAAAAGCAATTACACAGACTTTGCTGGCATAAATAAAGAAAAGGCAGACTTTTGGCAGACCATCGGCCAAGATGGAACCCTTGACACTTTAAAATCCATTGCCACAAATGACTACATATTTGCTGTGAACGAAGCGGTGAATAACAAGATGATGCATTATGCTGGCGTTATGACAGAAGCATCAATACCAGAAGCAACCAGGGTTATCCAGTTTCCTAAGGGAGAATACCTAGTTGTTAAAGGAGAAGAAAAGACTTCTGAAGAGTTGAGTAATAAGCTTACTGGCATTGCCTTTGGTCAAGTCTTACCAGAAGCAAAGAATTTTGCCTATGTTGGTGGGCCAAATGCAACGGTTGAAATGGGGCAGCGAAACGGCTTAGTGTTTGGTGAAATGTGGATTCCTATTGTGAGAAAATAAAAAGGAGTATTACAGTAAGTGAATGTGCAAGTGGGGAAATTCAGCCATTTTCTGTATTTTGGTCATTCCTTTTCTTCCCTTGAGTAAAAAAATCCTTATTGAGCAAGGAAAGTAAATTCATACCGTAAACTTGTCATTTAAACTGAATACCTTCTGCTTTATATAGTTGCTTCATACTATTCCTCCTTCGATATTGTATACGTGCAATATTAAAAAAACTATCGATTCGCTCGTCTTTTAGCGGATCGATAGTTTTCCATTACTTTGTGCATTGATTACTTATTACTAAGGTTTATGCAAGGCCGAAAAACAACCATACATGAAACTGTCTTTCCTTTCATTCATATTACCACTCCCACACCTGATGATCTTTATACATTCGCTGTAAAAGGAATTTCTTATATTATTTATCTTTCGTAATTTACATCTTCTCCATTTGTCTGGATTACCTTTTTGTACCAGTCAAATGAGTCCTTTTTAGAGCGTTTCATTGTTCCTTTACCTTCATTATCACGATCTACATAAATCATTCCGTATCGTTTTTTCATCTCTCCTGTTGTAAAGGATACAATGTCGATGATACCCCAAGGTGTATAACCCATTAAGTCTACTCCATCATAATTTATAGCCGTTTTTAAAGCTTCGATATGAGAGCGAAGATAATTAATTCGTGCTTCATCATGTATCGAACCATCTTCTTCGATCGTATCTACTGCTCCAAAGCCATTTTCTACGATAAACATTGGTATTTGATAACGATCATAGAAACGATTTAGTGTATAACGTAGCCCAGTTGGATCGATTGCCCATCCCCAGTCACTGGATTTAATGTACGGATTTTTTACGCCATGCGGCAGACCCCCATCCGTTTTTTCTGAAGATTCATCTGGGTCTACTTCACTGCTTACCGTTGTAGACATATAATAGCTGAAACCAAGGTAATCGACTTTTCCGTTTAAGAGAATCTCATCGTCTCCTTCTTCCATAACTATATTGTAGCCTTTACGTTCAAATTCTTTTAACGCATAGCTTGGATAATATCCGCGCACCTGCACATCTGGGAAGAAATAACGATCGCGCATATATTCTTCAGCAAGCATTACATCTTCTGGATTAGAAGTATAAGGATAAATTGGCACATGTGAAACCATCGCGCCGATTTGGAAATCTGGATTAATTTCTTTCCCCTTCGCTACAGCTAATGCACTTGCCACAAGTTCATGATGGGCAGTCTGGTACATAACCTCTTTCGCATTTTCACCTTCTTTTAACAGGACACCCGAATTTGTCCAAAGGAATAATGGATTGCGGACGTCCATTTTATTATTGATTTCATTAAAGGTCATCCAATATTTCACTTTATCTTTATAACGATCAAAAACAACCTCAGCAAATTTAACAAAATAATCAACTACTTTTCTGCTGCGGAACCCTCCATATTCACGAGCTAGGTGCAATGGCATTTCAAAGTGAGACAAAGTAATTACAGGCTTAATACCATATTTAATTAATTCATCAAATACATTGTCATAAAATTGCAGGCCTTCTTCGTTCGGTTCCGCTTCATCTCCTTGTGGAAAAATTCGCGACCAGCCAATAGATGTACGCAAACATTTTAAGCCCATTTCTGCAAATAAGGCGATATCCTCTTTGTAATGATGATAGAAATCAATAGCTTCATGATTTGGATAAAATTCATTTGGCTCTACTTTATCTGTAATTCTTCTAGGCACTCCGTTAGCCCCAGCTGTCAGTACATCCACAACACTCGGCCCTTTTCCGCCAGCGTTCCAGCCGCCTTCAAATTGATGGGCAGCCAACGCACCGCCCCATAAGAAATCTTTCGGTAATTTACTCATCATTAGTCCTCCTTAAAATTTACTTAACAATGTTAAATAGTTTGTCACCTGTTTTTATTTCATCCTTACCTTCCTCAATGACTTCTTGATATTGCGTCATATTTGTAATGATAATAGGAGTAATTGCTGCAAGCCCTTTTTCTCTTATCATCTCTTTGTCAAATGTGATTAGTTTATCTCCTTGATGAACACGCTGGCCATCCTCTACATGTACAGTAAATGGTTCGCCATTAAGTTCTACGGTCTCTAAACCAACATGAATTAATAATTCAATTCCACTATTGGTACGTACTCCAATTGCGTGTTTGGTTGGCGCAATAAATACAATCGTGCCATCAGCCGGCGCAGATACTTCATTCCCGTCTGGTTCAATTGCAACCCCTTGTCCCATTGCACCAGAACTAAATACTTGGTCTGGAACTTCAGACAGCGCTGTTAACTTTCCAGTTAGTGGGGAGGCAATTTCTTCTTCGTTTTGTAGTGCATCTTTGCCTGAACTTTCTTCCCCTTCTTCTTGTCCAGTTGCTAGTGTTTCATTTGCCTGTTTTGCAGTATCTTCCCCAAAACCAAAGATTTGTACTAGGATGATTGGTAAAACAACAGCTATGGCAGATCCGATTAAAACACCCCATATAGACATTGGATACTCGCTGTCAATCGCGTTGACAATTGTTATAGGGCTTGGTAAGCCAGCATACGCAAAGTAACTTGGTTTGAAGAAACTTGCTACGATCGCACCAACTGCCCCTGAAATACACCCAAAAATAAACGGTTTCTTAAATCGAAGGGTTACACCATAAATAGCCGGTTCGGTAATTCCAAAGATACCAGTTATCCCAGCAGATGTACTTATCTTTTTGGTTTCTTTATTTTTGGCCTTAAGAAGAACACCAAACACAGCACCAACTTGTGCCACAACAGCTATGGTCTGATACGCTTGGAAGGAATCCATGCCATACTGTTCAAAGTTTGCAAGGACCATTGGCGTAACGCCCCAATGAATCCCAAATATAACAATTACTTGCCAAAATCCTCCGATAATAGCACCCGCTAGCGCTGGGAATACGTCGACTAGATAATTATATCCATTGGCAATTGCATTCGCACCACCTGTTGTTAATGGTCCAATAATTAGAAGAACGAGCGGAACCATTATTAAAATACTAAAGAGCGGAACAAACAAAGGACGAATTACTTCCGGTGTTTTCTTATTAAAGAACTTTTCAACATAAGACAAAATCCAAACTAAAAATAACGGTGGCAAAACAGAAGATGTATAGGTTGTTTCGGATAATGCGATACCTAAGAACGTAACGGTTTCTCCACTGGCAACCCGGCCGGCTATGTCGGCCCACTCTGGTGTTACCAACGCTGCTGTTGCAGCAACAGCAATATACGTATTAACCTTAAAGTGCTTCGCAGCTGTTATCGCTATAAAAATAGGCAAAAATGTAAATGGTGCCCATGACATCATACTCAGTACTTCATACGTACCTGTATTTTCAAAGGTGGGAAAAACAAGATTAATTAAAATCAAAGAACCTTGCAGAATACCTGCTGCAGCTAAAATATATACAAAAGGAGCAAATACTGCTGACATGGTAGCAATAACACGGTTCAATATCGTTCCTTTATGTTTACTTTCACCGTCTTCGTCTATTGCTCCTTCCCCAACTAAATCTGCAAAGGCTTCATAAACCTCTCCAACATGCTGGCCAATAACTACTTGAAACTGTCCATTGTTCTCCACTACCGTAATAACACCCGGCATGGCAGTAACAGTTTCTTTGGCTTTTGGCTTTGAATGCTTCAATACAATACGAAGTCTGGTGGCACAACGTGTAGCACTGATAACGTTTTCCTTTCCGCCAATGGCATTAAGGATATCGCTAGCTAACTTATTGTAATCCCTTACTTTTTCAGCCATATTTTAATCTCCTTGTTATTAATTTGATACTTACATTATAATTGTACCGTTACAATTTTTCAAGTAGATAATAATGTAATTATGCATTTATTCTAATATAATACATGAAACAATATGGTATAATGGGGTTAAATACATATCAAATAAATCAAATTTTATTCCATATCTGCACCGATTAAATCCGTTTTATCTATGAATGGAATAAGCAGGAATCTATAATTGAAAAGGGGTGTGTGTATGTTGAAATATCAGCAGATAGCAGTCGAAATTGAATCGTATATTCAAAAACATCAGATGCAGCATGGCGAAAAACTGCCCGTACTCGAATCCTTAATAAAAGAATTCGAAACGAGTAAAAGCACGATTGTGAAGGCATTGGATTTATTAGAAAAAAAGGGAATCATTTTTCAGGTAAGAGGAAGCGGTATATTTGTAAGAAGAAAAAAAAGGAACAATTATATTAACTTATTATCAAATCAAGGATTTCAAAAAGATTTAGACCAATTTAACATCACATCTGAACAGCTTCAGCTAGAAGTTCAGAAACCGACAGAAATGGCCGCACAGAACTTACATATCGATATGGATCAGGATATCTATTATGTGAAACGTATTCGATATATTGAAGGAAGTACACTCTGTTTGGAAGAATCCTTTTTTAATAAAGCTATTGTTCCCTATTTGAATAAAGAGATTGTGACGTCATCCATTTTTCAGTATATTGAAGATGCACTAAGTCTAAAGATTGGATTTTCTGATATGTACATGCATATTGGCAAATTAACTGATCAAGAGGCTAGCTATTTGCAATTGAAGAGTGGTGAGCCCAAACTAACCGTGGAGAGTATTTTCTATTTGACGAATGGAACGCCATTTGATTATTCAAAGGTAACTTACAACTATAATCAAGCGCAATTTTATATTTTAGGTACTGGGATTTAACTCATGTAATTTTAGTGAACTCAGATAAATGGTTAAAAAGTACCCTATAAAGTAGGCACTATAAAAAGGACTACTCTATGGGTACTCATGTATAACAGAAAAGTACGCGGCTTGGAATGGGGAACTACATTTTATATCCTTTTACTAAAAGTGCCTTATTCTTCCCCCTTCCTTTACAATTACTTATGGAACGGTTCACCGTAACACATCAGAATGAGGTTGAATATTTGAGATAAAAGCACTATATCATTTAGTCGATTCATTTGAACTGTCCATTCCACCAAAAATGCAAAACGGCTAACGAACTATTTTCCCCGACCCATTATTCACAAAAGCCACGACCTCATCTACTGAAAACGCATTGCAATCACCATGTACAGTATGTTTCAAGGCAGACGCTGCAGTTGCAAATGAAATAAGTTCTTGAGAAGGGGTATTTTCCAGGATTCCATGTAAAATGCCTGCTGCAAAAGCATCTCCACCACCTACACGATCAACGATATGATCGATATGTAAAATATTTGATTGGTATAACTCCCCTTCAGTGTAGTAGTTCCCTTGCAGTGTATTGGTTGAAGCAGAAATAACACTTCGAAACGTTGAACTGATGGATCGAATGTTTGGGTACATTTTAGTAATTTTTGAGTAATAATATTTTAAATTTTCCTCTTTTGACATAAAGTCAGCTTGATCTATGCCAAGGATATAAATAGCATCTAGTTCACCGCATGAACAAATATCAACATATGGAAGCAATGTCTTAATCGTATTGGATGCTTCCTGTTGGCTCCATAGTTTTGACCGGTAATTAAAATCGAAACTCGTAAGAACCCCATGTTCTTTCGCTTTTTGTAGTGAAAATAAGGTAATTTCCTTTAAGCTGGGAGATAGCGCGGGCGTAATCCCTGATACATGGAAGAGTTCAGCCCCTGAAAATACTTCATCCCAATTGATTTCATCGGCTTTTAGCATCGAAAAACTGGAGTATTTTCTGTCATAAGTAACTTGTGAACTTCTTTGTCCCACACCCGTTTCCAGGTAGTAGGTACCCAGCCGTTCTCCACCTTTCATCAAATAGTCAGTATGGACACCGTAGGATTTCAATTGTCTCTCCACCGCTATTCCTAATGGATTATCCGGAACTCTACTTACAAGATACACGTTATGACCAAAGTTGGAAAGTGAAACTGCGACATTGTATGTGTCAAGTTTTTCTCGGTGTGTCTTTCACACCAATATTTCCGGCACTCTATTTTTGTACACTTTTTCGGC
>NZ_JAHHXM010000035.1 GCF_019037185.1 Oceanobacillus caeni | reverse complement strand
AAAATTTCAACATTCAAATCAAAGACACAAATTAAATGGTTGACTTCTATAATTATTTTTTATGCAACGCTAGTGATAATTCTTATAACCGGGAATTTCTGAGTAAATATCCCGCATAATAGAGATGAGTTTTGCCGTTCCTTCCTTTGGGTCGTATTGCGCTACCATTATAGAATCCGTGCGAGATTTACCTTCATCAGGGCGGGCATCAACTCCAAGCAGCAGAACATTAACTTTGTCAAGATTTTTCTGCCCATTGAACTCGTAATCCTGTTTCTGAACTTCCATTGGATCTGCCATGCTCACACCTTCGTTATACTGGTAAACAAAATACCCTACCGCTACTACTATCATAGCTAATAATGCAACTGCTATCTTAAAAATCCTGCTTTTTCGTTTATTACGTTTTTTACTTCTCATCATTTATTCCAATCCTTTTTTTGTGCTGTAATTTTTTCATATTCCTCCATTTTTCATCGATAAACCATTCATGACCCAATTGATAACAATGGCATCATCTATAAACCCAATCGGAAACAGATAATCCGGGATACAGTCTAAGTTAACAATAAAGTAGAGAAGTGCTCCGCCTATTAGAGTAAGCTCTGTCTTCGTACCATTTTTTCCGCAAAATTGCTTGTACATAACCTTTAATGAGTGAATGAATGGTCCTATACTCCCTACTTTTTCTATTTTCTTTTCAAATTGTCCAAGGATGGTTTCATTTCCCTCCTCTTCTAACGATAATCGTTGGTATTTTTCTAATTCTTCTTTTACGTCATTTAAACGAAACTCTTTATCTACTAAATTAGTGTTTTCCAAAATTGCTTGTATATGTACAATAGATTCCTTAAGATCTGAATGGCTTTGATAGACGGGATAACCAGCAGCTTCATATAATCTTAAGATTGAAATGTCAAGCTTGTCCGCAAACCGCTGTAAATGATCCAGGGTAGCTTTTCGTTTTCCATTGATAATTTTCGAAATAACCGCAGTATCAATCCCCGTCAATTGGCTCAATTTTCTCATAGATAAAGATCGCTTCTTAAGTAATTCCTTTAGTAGCAGACCCAGTTCATTGCTTTTCTCTACCATATTCCCTTTCCCTTCTAACTATCTTATCTATATATTAATTTACAGCGGCGTTGACATTTTGTCAACACCACAAAAAATACAAGTCGGTATCTCCCAAAGTTACGAATATCCGGTAAATGCATTTCCCAAAAGACATACAAAAATCCCCATCATGTTGTTGTAACAACATGATGGGGATTTTTAATGCTGATTTAACTTAATGTTTAGAAGCCTTGCGTCTCACTTCAAACAGTAGAAAATCCATTCCTTCTTCCAGGCATTGTTCCCAACTTAAAAAGGATCCCTTCCAAAACTAGAAGGGATCCCCAAAATAAAACCATCTTATAATTTATTCAAAATTTCTCTAATAAATGCTGGCTCGTCCTGAGGTGTACGAGAAGTAATAATATTTCCATCTACCACTACCTCTTGGTCTAAAAAGTCAGATCCAGCGTTTTTCAGATCATCACGAATTCCAATATATGAAGTTGCATTTACTCCTTTTAGAATATCTGCACTAATCATGACTTGTGGGCCATGACAAATACCGGCAATCACTTTACCTTGTTCATTTGCTTGTTTTACAAATTCTACTACTTCGTCATTAACTCGTAGTGCTTCAGGAGCTGATCCACCAGGAATAATAACCGCATCGTAATCGTCAGCCTTCACTTCACTTATGGAAAGGTCAGAAGTATAAGATACAGTTCCTCTCTTCCCTTTAAGTTCCGCTCCTTTTTCAAGTCCTACAATAACGGTTTTGTGACCCGCTTCATTCATTGCATCATAAGGGCTCTTCATCTCTGAGTCTTCATAGTCATCAGCAAGTAAAAAGCATATATTAGCCATCTTGTATCCACTCCTATATAAAATGATTCAATTTCATTCTAAATGAATTCATAGGGGCATTTCAATTAAAGTGATTCTCTTGGAATAATACATCCTTCAAAAGGTTTCACTAGAATCTACTATTTTGTGTTCACTACTAGTTTGTGAATACCTAAAAATATATTTCCATGCTGAAAGTGCATTTCATTTGCTAGTCACCGATTGAACACCTATTTCTTTTTTTGGCGATATAAATCAATAGATTTATATCCAAGGGAAAGAATACCGATCATTTGTGCTTGTCGTTTTTCACGTGTTTTCTGTTGCTTAGCTGAAAAAATATAACGAGCCCAATCCCTTTGATAACCTGGTGTAAGTTCCTGATAAAATTTTAATTCGTTTGGATGATTTGCTAATAGCTTTTTGATATCTTTTATATTATCCTCATAATCTGCTACGCACTGACTGGAAGCAAGGGACTTTTTCACTTTCTTTTTTTCCCGTTTTAATCCAACAACCGTAAATACATCATCCATACTGACCATTCGTGAAAATTTCATATCGCTGTTTTCAACATATCCATCTTCCGTTACTTTCATCGCTGGAAAAATATCATCTCGATGGACAAATGTATCGTACCGTTTGTTCCCTTTTTTTGGATAGGCAAAAAAATAGGTATCCTTTTTCAAGCAATTGTCCCTCATTGATAATGCGTTCTGTATAATTTACCATCTCATCTAAAGTTTCAACAAAAACAAAAATAGCATCATGCTCTTTCGATAATGATGTCTTGTACCCATTAAATAAGTCATAGTCACTTGGTTGATTAAGAACGGCCATATTTTTATACTTAGTTAATTTTAATTTATCAATAATTGTCATCATGTTCTCCTTTACTATCCATGGATCATTCGCACACAGGAATCTTCTTACTAGATTATAGCATAAACTGGAAATGTCTTAATCTAATTTGCAAGATGGTATTTGTAGTTAATGGAACTAGGGGCCTAAGTGTAAAAGACATCATTCATCAATCAAAAACATTTTACGAGAATTGGGATTTTATAACTTTAGGCGAGGAAATTAGCTTATCATGGAGAACGGATATGCAGGTAGCCATTAAAGAAAAAATGATGAAAAGGAAAAGACGGATAAATGTAATGGGACTGATCGCACAACCATTCGAAATACACCGTCATTCCCTTTTTGTAACTAGTCAAACCAAAGTATTATTTGCGAATCATATTAGTGAAGGGGGAAAGATGTCAGTCCCCTATACATGGGTGACATATCCCCCCCTTCATTTACTCTTTGGTTAACCTCTAAATACGCATTAATGCGCCATTAGGCTTTGGTAATTCTTGGCCTCTTATCTGATTCATTTTACAAAAATGTTCAAAAAAGCGTTGTGCCAGCTCTTGTTCCTTTGGGTCACTTTTCAAAGAAACCATATCAAGCAAAATTTGAGCCATCCATAAATTATCAAAATAACGGTATTTACCTGTATTCCATGTCATTTTGTGGGGGAATTTCTCATTTACATAATATTTCCAAAAGAGCATCTGATCTGATTCCTGTTCTGAAAGCTTTAGTCTGTATTCTGAATGAGCGGGAATATATCCATCTTCACAAAGCTTACCGATAAAATCTTCATTTACCATATAGACACCTAAGATACGTCTGTCTTTTTCGGGCATGCTAGAATCCCTTGCTGTTAAAAGGCAAGCACTATTTTGGTGCATACGATTAGGTTTGTTTGGTTTCCCTTTGTTAACACCACTTTTTATTTCGCCTGAAAAAACCTTCCACTCAGATAGGGAACTATTCTGTTCTTCCGTGTCACACCAATAAACCATCTGTGATTGAGGATGAAGTTTATGATTTTTCATAAGTCTTTCATGTTCCAAGCGAAGTTCCTGTTCTTCACGCCTTAGTTTTTTTTCTTCTTCCTTCTTCCATTCTTCCTGTTTCCGTTCCATTTCCTTTTTCTGTATAACTTTTTCAATTGAATGAGCAGCGCCTTTATCATGGAGTTTTAGGTGTTTTCCAAATACATCAGGAAAAACAAACTTTTTATTTTCCGTTCCAAAATGTATTTCAATAAAAGAATCACTTTGTTTAACTATACTACCCATGCCAAAATGCTCGTGTGTAACTTTCTTATTGATTAAATTCATTATTTAATCCTCCCTCGTAGTATAAAAACTCGGTTCCATATAAGAAATTAAGTTGATAATTCCAATCAACTAACTTACTTTTAAAGCTCAGCCAATTATTATTAAATTTTTCTTTTCTTCCGTTTAAAAAGGAAAAATCGATGTTAAGATTTATTATAACATTTTTTCGAAAATACCACAAACTCTTTATTGACAATACGTTTTATGATGGTGTAAAATAAAAAGTTTTATTTCATTAACCACAAAGCATAAGGGGAATTCAAGTGGTTTTTATTTCAAAGTTTTTATTACTGATAAATACGTATGTTTCTATAAGTCAGACAAATAATAAAATCGTCAACTCAAGAAATATAAATTTCAGTTTTGGTTACGGGTTACATTCTAAAGGTTCATATTTCTTGACGCCTATTTGAAATTAGGAAGATAATTTAAGTAGTTTCTTTAACACCAAGATTTAAACAGGAGGTAGATATTAGCGAAGATGAAGGTAATAAAGTATTACAGGAGATAAAAGAGATTAATAAAGATGCACTATTCGTGAAACACGATGTTAGTAAAGAAGAAGATTGGAAAAATGTTGTTTCTGAAACGACCAAAACGTTCGATAAAATTGACGTCTTATTTAATAATGCTGGTATTTATATTATCAAACCAATTCCGGAAATTGAATTAGATACATGGAATAAATTAATGGGGATTAATGTCACAAGTGTATTCCTAGGATTAAAACATGTACTTCCGGTAATGGAAAAAAATAATACTGGCTCTGTTATCAACGCATCCTCAATCGCTGGTCTTAGAGGATCTGCTGGTCACCTACTTTACGGAGCAAGCAAAGGTGCCGTACGTGTAATGACAAAAGACGCAGCAGCAGAATATGCAGGTAAAGGAATCCGTATTAACTCGATTCATCCTGGTTATATCACTACCGCTATGGCTGATTACGCGTCAGAAGCCACAAAATTATCCAAAAAAGAATTGGATGCCACTTACCCGTTAGGTAGAATGGGAGATCCTAAGGAAGTAGCAAAATTAGTGCTATTCCTTGCATCAGACGACTCATCCTTCTCAACAGGAGCAGAATTCGTCATCGACGGTGGAGCTACAAATATTTTATAAATAAGACAATAGGACATCCACGCTATTGTCTGGAGCTTTCTATTGCGTTTCAACTCATTAATAAAGCTATCATAGATAGAACCTATCTCAGTTCTGTCTATGATAGCTTTTTATTTGAATTGACCATAATATACCATATTTACTTAAAGCCAGTAATGTTGTTATCATAATAAAGCAACCATTATCCCTAGGAGGTGATTACACTGGAATTCATACCAAGCGTCATTATATTAACCATTTTATTTGTCCTTTATAAAAAAGGAATACTATCAATAAGAAGACAAACATATCTATCCTATATAACAAAAAAAACGAAAAATCGTTTTCGTGCATCTTATAAGAAATATAATGGTTATCATTACTATCGTTTCTGGGTGAAAAAAGGAAGTAAAGTTACTGTATCATATGATGTTACCGTTGAAGCCGGATCTCTCATCCTAGAATGGAAGGATATCAAAATGAATCATTATTTTCATAAGGAATTTTATGATAGCCAATCGGGAAGCTTTTCATTTGAAGCAGAACGACGTTATTATACATTAAAATTTACGGGGAAGAATACAAAAGGCGGATGTATCATTGAGTTGAATGAATCCGCTTCATGAGACAATTTTTAAGTAAGTCTCATGCTTTTGGATCTAGCAGGACATAATCACCGAAACCATCCTACATAATCTTGCTATCACCCACCCGTAACACCTGCTTCATTTCTATCTTTTATAATGTCTTGAATAATCTCAATATGAAAGGCAGCCCAAGCATTCTCACGAAAGTGTAAAATCACAGTTATTACTAAAAATAGTAAATAAATTAAGCTGAAGAATAACCAAAGCATACTACCATCTTGAAAAAGAAAATTTTCTAAATGTGTGGAGAATAAAAAGAGTAGCCATGGTATGGCGGTTACAAAGATAGGAATCATTCCTGAGCCATTCTTTTCTTTGATCATACGATAGTGTATTAACTTTAATACGTCCGTCTCTATGGATTGATAAAACGTACGGATTTCTTCAATTTCTTTTAAATATTTTGTCTCCCGAATCTGATGAGGCGTTTTTCTTAAATGAAGGTAAATTTTATGTGCATCCCCACGTAAATTAAACATATCACGACATCCTTTTTAATTTTAGCAAGCTATTTTTTGTACTTCTCGAGACCATTTTCATTTGATTTTATATTTTTAGCTTTTGTGTAGTTATATGTTTTTATTCTAATGAGATTACTTTAAGGTTAAAGGTTAGGTTTGAATATTTTTTTACCTTATACAAAAACTATAAAAACAAACATAATCAACAAATACATACATAATTCTTTCACTACTTCACAGGATGTCCAAGTTCATTTATAATGTTTAGTAGGAGGTGAAAAAGTGGAACAAGAAACTATGTTAAAGGAAATTCTACACGCATTAAAAATTCATTCCGAAGAAATTGAGAAGAAATTTGATGTATTGAATTCTAAGATGAACAATTTTGAAACTAGAATGGATAACTTTGAATCTAGAATGGATAACTTCGAATCCAGGATAGATAATTTGGAATCTACGATGAATAACCGCTTTGACCGGCTGGAAAAAAAGGTCGATGGAATTCGAGTGGAATTGACAGAAACACAAGAAACCACGGATTATTTGTTGAGTAAAAATGCTCAACATGAGAGAAAACTTCGCGAACTTTCCAGACAACCATGATAACCACCTCATGTTGCATTACTTCGTTCAACAGATCTTCACATAAGGTTTCTCTATGGTAATATGCTGATAATGTTAGTTAAAGGTTTAAAATCATCCCATTCTATTAATGAGAAAATCTAATGAATCCCCCTTATCTATAATGTTTAACAGGAGGTATAAAAATGGAACAAGAAACCGTACTAAAGGAAATTCTACATGCATTAAAAGTTCATTCCAAACAAATTGAGAAAAGATTTGATGAAATGAATTCTAAAATAGAGAACTCTATATTTGACCTGGAATCCAAAATGAATAACCGCTTTGATCGGCTTGAAAAAAAGGTCGATGGAATTCGAGTAGAATTGACAGAAACACAAGAAACCACGGATTATTTGTTGAGTAAAAATGCCCAACACGAGAGAAAACTTCGCGAACTTTCCAGACAACGATGATAACCCCTCATGTTGTACTACCTCATTCAACAGATCCTCGCTGAAAATGCAAGACAAGCATTTAAAAGCATTTCCCAAATTAACGGGAAATGCTTTAGATTTATCATTCAGTGATATTCAACATTAGACAATCGCTACTTTCTTTTGTATCAACTAAATAAAAGGTTGATTATGGGACTTCTATTTTTTCCATTTTTAATTACCAGCTACCTCCGTTGTCTCAAGAACATAATTTGCTGCAGATTGTCCTGATAATCTACCAAATACCGCACCTGACATTAATCCGGATCCACCTGGATAATTATGGTAGAATATGCCACCAATCATTTCTCCTGCCGCAAGCAGCCCGCGGATTGGAGAATCATTTTTGTCTAGAACTCTTCCTTTTTCATCCACACGAATACGAACATTCGCTATACACTTCACAGCAACCACCAAGGACGAAATAATTATCAGATTTCAAAAGAATTGCTCAATAAATTAATTTCCGATATTTTCATATAAACAATCAGAACCTTTGACAATAGATTCCTTTCATAATAGAGTTATATGCAATATGCTTATCATCGTTTAAGATGTTATGTAGTTAAAATAAAGAAGACTTCCATCAGAGGGGGGTCCTTCATCCACCACTAATGGTTAGTCGCACTTATCGGACCTTTACGGGCAGTTGATCTCCCACCTACCTTCTTTGTTTGAGATGGGAGTCTTACTGTCCGTTTAGGTGGAATAAATAGATTACGAGTCATCATGTTAAGGGAGTATTGGTATGTGTGAGAATTTCAGTTTTATATGAAGATAATCATCTATTACTTGTGGAGAAGCCAATAAACATACCTGTTCAGGGAGATCGTACTGGGGATATTGACTTTCTTTCTATGCTAAAGCAGGATTTAAAAATTCGATATCAAAAACCGGGAAACGTTTATCTTGGTCTTGTTCATCGTTTGGATCGTCCTGTTGGTGGTGTGATGGTTTTTGCGAAAACATCAAAAGCTGCTTCACGCATGTCGGATTTAATCCGGAGGCAAGCAATGGAAAGAACGTATTTGGCTGTTGTACGGGGCGTGCCACAAAAAGATCAGGCATTACTGGAACACCACCTTGTGAAGAACAACCGTGAAAACAAAGTGTATACGGTAGCAGCCAATCATAAAAACGCAAAGAAGGCGCAGCTCGACTATAAAACGATTGCCAAAATAAAAAAATTAAGTCTTCTATCCGTTCAACTTCACACTGGGCGACCACATCAAATACGTGTCCAGCTTTCTGCAAATGGAACGCCGATATACGGAGATCAAAAATATGGACAAAACGTAAATCGACCTGGACAGCAAATTGCACTCTGGGCACACTCATTACGGTTCGAACATCCAGTAAAGAAAGAAATGGTAGAAGTCCTTTCCCCTCCACCAACAGAAAAATATCCATGGGAGATTTGGAAGAATGTGTATAATAAAATAGAAGCATAAAGTTGCGAAAGGATATCAAGGGTACTGACTTTAGTTAAGGGCCATCGTAGACTAAAGGATGAAAAAGCATTTAAACAATCTATTCTTAATACAAAATCGCTTCCGCCTACATGCTAATAATGTCAATGTAATCATTATAAAAGCACTCAAAAAGATTGGTTTTACAATCTTTTTGAGTGCTTTTGATTATTTTTGTATACCTCTAGACTTACAGGCTTAATTATTGTTTATTCCCCAGTTTCCGCAAATCGTATCATTCGTTCACCTATCTCATCACGAACGCGCCGAAATACTGCCCATATTTCTTCTTCCGTACCTTCTGCTTTGGCAGGGTCATCAAAACCCCAATGTTCCCTTTTCACATGCGGAGGAGTCATCGGACAGCGGTCTTTTGCATCTCCACACAATGTAACTGCTAGCGTTGCATGATTTAAAAACTCCGTATCAATCATTTCTGAATGTTGGTTAGAAATATCAATTCCAACCTCATTCATTGCCTTTACCGCTTTGGGATTAAGTCCATGTGCTTCAATACCCGCACTTCTAACTTCCCATTCATCACCAAGATATTTTTTTGCCCATCCTTCTGCCATTTGGCTTCTGCATGAATTTCCTGTACATAAAAAGTAAATTGACCTTTTAAACATATCGGTTCTCCTTTTCATTACGACGTAGTATCATCTCTGTTAAGAAATTAGTAACGTTAAATATAGGCCGATTAGTGTGATAAATAATATTGGGATCGTCAAAATGATTCCTGTTTTAAAATAAGTACCCCATGAAATTTTAACCCCTTTTTGGGATAATACATGAAGCCAAACTAATGTAGCTAACGAACCTATTGGTGTAATTTTGGGACCTAAATCCGATCCAACCACGTTCGCATAAACCAAGGCATCTCTTAATACACCAGAAGTATTGGTTTCCGCTATGGCTAAAGCATCAATCATAACGGTTGGCATATTATTCATGATGGATGATAGGAAAGCAGCGATAAATCCCATAACAACCGTTGCTACAAATAAACCTTGATCCGCTACGATTTGAATGATACTTGCTAAAGCAGATGTAAGCCCGGCACTTCCTAATCCATAGACGACCACATACATTCCAATGGAAAAGAATACGATATCCCATGGTGCTCCTTTTATCACTGCTTTCGTATTTACAGCTTTACTATTTCTTGCCATAAGGATAAAGAATATAGCAATAACCCCAGCAACAATAGAAACAGGAAGCGTAATAAATTCACTTATAAAATAACCGACAAGTAGTAATCCTAGAACATACCATGATATCTGAAACATTTTATCATCTTTAATGGCAGTTTTCGGTTCACTTATTTTAGAAACATCATACGATTTTGGGATACTTTTTCTAAAATAAATGAACAATACGGTAATCGTTGCTACAAGTGAAAATAGGTTAGGAATAATCATTCTCGATGCATATTCTACAAAACCTATTCCAAAGAAATCTGCCGATACGATATTCACTAGATTACTAACGATGAACGGCAATGAAGTCGTATCCGCGATAAATCCACTGGCCATAATAAATGGAAAGATCATCTTTTCTTTAAAGTTTAAGTTTCTTACCATGGCGAGTACAATTGGTGTAAGAATTAATGCTGCACCATCATTTGCGAAAAAGGCTGCTACAATTGCACCTAAGATACTGATATAAACAAACATCTTTGTCCCATTTCCCTTAGCAATTCGCGCCATATGTAATGCTGCCCACTCAAATAATCAATCCAATCTCATCTAGTATTAAAGAAATAAGAATAATAGCAACAAATGCTAAAGTGGCATTCCAAACGATTCCCGTTACTTCGATTACATCACCAAATCCTACTACTCCTACCAGTAAAGCAATCACAGCACCACCCATTGCCGACCAGCCGATATTTAAACCTTTTGGCTGCCATATTACTAGGACTATGGTTGCAACAAAGATTAATATTGCGAGTAAAAGCGTTACTGACAAAATAATACCTCCCATTCTAACAACAAGAAATGCGTGTTCCTTTTTCTTCCAGCTCTTTTAATTTATATTCTTGACTAGGAATTTGATCAAGAATTGGCTTAATAAATGGATAATACTTATTGCATTTATCTACCGAATAAAAGATCCATTGTCCTCTTCTATCTTCCTTAACCAATCCTAAGTCTTTCAATTTACGTAAATGTTGGCTAATGGAGGGTTGACTAGTTTGAAAGATCTCCACCAATTCACATACACAACAAGCTTCATCATCTATTAATTTCATCATGGTTAATCTTGTTTTATCACCAAGTAATTTCAGAATTATTGTGGCTTTCTCGATCTCCATACTTGTTTGTGGCATATTCAGTTCCCCTTCTAAGTTTATTACTTAATAAGTATATAACTATATACTTATATAAACAATAAGAAAACGTAAAATTCCCCTAAAAATCACCATCACCTGTGTTTTGCAGTTAAAATGAATAAAAAACAGCCTTGAACCCTCATAATTTCTGGTTCTATGGCTGTTATCTTTTTGTCAGAAAGTTGTAGTGTAAATCAACCTTTTTCACCTAACTTCGCTAATCCTATTCATAACGCAATGCTTCAACCGGCTGTAACTTCGAAGCTTTAATAGATGGTAGAATTCCAAAAATAATACCAATGAACATGGAGAAAATAAAGGAACCAATAATTGCTGGTACCGAAACAAAGTATGGCATATTCGCAAATACCGATATCGCTTTAGCAATTCCTAATCCAGAAAGAATACCAATGATACCACCAATACTTGTTAAAACAACGGATTCCGTTAGAAATTGAGCTAAAATAACATACCGTTTTGCGCCCAATGCCTTCTTGATCCCGATTTCCCTTGTTCGTTCTGTAACGGAAACAAGCATGATATTCATGACACCAATTCCACCTACCAGTAATGAGATACTTGCTATCCCACCAAGGATAAAGGCAAAAGCTTGATCATATTGTGATATTTCCTCCATCATTCTTTCAAAGTCAGCAACTTGATAAATCGCCGTTTCATATGGAGGTAAATCCATATTTAAGCGATCGGCTGCCATTGTTCCGACTTCTTGAATCGTTTCTGAAGAACTTGCCTGTACGGCAACCTGCATCGGCGCATCAAACCCATTTAACAATGGCCAGATTGTAGTTGGCAAATAAATGGTTGACTCGGGATAGTACCAATCGCTATCCTCTATTGCATCGGAAAATATTCCCACTACTTTAAATGGTATGCCACCAATGTCGATGGTTTGATGAAGAGCATCACCTTCAGGGAATAATTCACTCATTGCCACTTCATTGATTAGAGCAACTTGATTGTATGAAGCAAAATCTGATTCAGTAAATTCCCTTCCCTCAACCATGGTAGTTGGGAAAAGATCAAAATACCTTTCATCAATACCTAATAGTCTTGGGTGGGTAACATTTATTAAATGATAAGCCTCCTGCCATCCCTCATAATAGATAGACATGCCGTTAACGTTCGGATATGTAAGAATTTCTTCAATTGCTTCTTGCTTAATAGGAGGGGCACTCCGATTAGACATTTCTCCCCCCCACATACCTTCTTCACCATACATATCTTCTTCTTCAAAGACAACATTTATTGTATTATTTCCCATTCCAATTAGGTTACTTTTTAAGTCCTCACTTCTTCCTTGAATAATAGCAAAAATCGCTATAACTGCAGCAATTCCTATAATAACACCAAGCATGGTTAAAGACGAACGGAGTTTATGACCCCATATCGATTGAAAGGAGATACGAATGTTTTCAAGCATGAACGTCTTCGCTCCTCTCTTTAAATAACTCACCATCGCGAATATAAATAATTCGATCCGCCTTTTTAGCCACTTCCTCATCATGTGTGATCATAATGATGGTTACCCCTTCCCCATTTAATTTTTTAAAAAGGGAAAGTATTTGCTCTCCGGTTTTTGTATCGAGCGCTCCTGTTGGTTCGTCGGCTAATATAAATTTGGGTTTATTCACAATCGCCCGTGCAATGGCAACACGCTGTCTCTGTCCACCTGATAATTGCGGAGGTCTGAATGAGGCTCTATCTTCCAATCCTACCTTTTTTAGAGCATCCATTGCTCTTTCTTTTCGCTCCTTTTTCTTCAACCCACTATAAATTAATGGTAGTTCCACATTTTGCAAAGCAGTTAAGCGTGGCAATAAATGGAATGATTGAAAAACAAAACCGATAAATTGATTACGAATTTCTGCTAACTTATTTGCATGTCCAGTTAACATATTCATCGATTCTAACTCATAATCTCCTGAACTTGGAAGGTCAAGACAACCTAAAATATTCATTAACGTTGATTTCCCTGAACCAGATGGTCCCATTATTGCAAGGAACTCTCCTTCCTCAACGTCTAAACTAATTCGCTTTAGAATCGGAATCTCTTCCTTACCCAAATTGTAAGATTTACTCAAATTCTTCAAACGTATCATTGTCAATGATCTCAACCTTCTTTCCTTCTTTTACGGAAGGATCCGGATATACAATATAATCTTCTAGTGTTAATCCTGATGGAACTTCAACAAAAAAACCATCATCCATTACATTCATTTCTACAACTTGCTTATACGTTTCGTTCGTCTCCGTATCGACAGCCCATACATACGGTTCTTCTTCGTCCTGCACAATATAATCAATCGGAATAACAATGGTATCACCTGCTGATTCACCTTCAGCTCCTACCGGTTCTAGATTAACGTGAAAACCAATTTCAAGACCTTCATGTTCTTCTAATAATACAGTAAATGGATATTTAGAGGTTTGGGGATTACCTTCCTCATAATATTCGTCCACATTTTCTTCGTCATTACCTACAGGAAGCTTCCCTATCTCTACAATTCTACCAATCCATTCACCATCAGTTCCATTTTTCGTTGTAATACGAACTTCATCGTCAACAGCAATTGTGTCGAGTAATAGTTCATTTACTTCACTTTTTATTAAGTAAGCTCCCGTCTTAACTATCGTGATTAGCGGACCAGGGCTTCCACCTTCTTGTCCATACGGAGCCCCTTCTATTAAATCCTGATTAATGGATTGGACAACCCCTGAACCTTTACTAACAACAATTGGGGAATCTACTTTCTTCTTCAATGCATCAAGCTCGTTTTGGATTTGCTCTGCTTGTAGGTTATTCACTCTTAAATCAAAATTTACTTGCTCTAGTTCGGATTCCAATGACGCTTTATCGTCTACCCCTTCTTCCCCAATTTCTTCCGAGGTTTTCACATTACTAGAAGCTCCTTTGATACTCTTTTCCAACTGTTCTTTTTGTTTTTTCAAGTGGTTAATTTCCACATATGCCATTTCTAACTCTACTTGTTTTTGATCCTTTTCCACCGTTAAATCATCTGTCAATTCATATTCAAATAGTTTAGTGCCCTCTTTTACTTCTTCTCCCTCTGAAACAAAAATTTCCTTAACCGTACCTTTCTCCGGATCAGGGAATACCTTTTCCATCTTTTCTGCCTCTACCTTACCGGAAAAAGCAGTATATAAAGACATATCTTCGTTCATTTCCATTAGAAGTTCTACTTTTTCCCCATACGGCTCGAACTCCTCATTACCAAAAGCAGCAATTGCTGAACGCTGTAACAAGAATAAACCAGTTCCCCCTGAAAGCAGAAGTATTACAACACCAATACTCACCCAAATCCAAATTTTTTTCTTCGACATATCTTTCTCCCTAACTTGTAATATTTTTGTAAAAAAATCGTAATACTGATAACAATATTATAGTATCTAACCAAAGTTTGGCAATATATTTTTGGAACTTTACTAAAGTTTTTACAAAAATCTACATGGTATTCTAAGGCAGCGCGAAGCCACGGTGCCTCATATCTCCTAAAATAATTTTTAGAAGTAAGAACAAAGGCGCAAGCGCCCGTATAACGACGTCCGGAGGTGAAGGAAGTCTAGCTACGGCTTTAGCGCTGAAACCGGACGTGGCCTATTCTGAATAAGTATCCACATGCAGCAAATTTTATAATTTCCTAACAACAAAAAAACACTTAGTAAACATAGATAAATTCAATGTTTACTAAGTGCCTATATATACTCTTCCCAGCTGCCCCATAGCCCCTTCACAACATCAAGTACCTTAAGAACGATTTTTCGTTAAGGAAAAACGTTTTTTCTCGGTTGTGTCTATTTGTGTAATCTTTCCATCATGGACTGTAATGACTACTGATCCATATTCTAATTCTTTTAATGCAGTTAAAATATGATTGAGTTGTACATCATCAATCTTATCCAAACTAGTTTTCCCCCTTTTTCAAGAAATGTCATGAGAAATAAAAAAGACTTCCATTAGTGCGGTTTTCCTTCATCCTCCACTGATAGTTAGTTGCACTTATCGGACCTTTACGTGCATGATCTCCCAACTACCTTCTTTGTTCCCTGGAAGTTTAAGGTGGGTGTCTTGCTGCTCGTTTAGGTGGATAAATGGCATACTCTTTAAACTTCTGTTTTCTTCTATTACATGATTTCCTAAATGAAGAGCTTAAACATTGAATGCCTTTGGTAGCCCAATCAGCATTAAAAAACCCAATTCTGAAGAAGAAAAGGGGTGAAACAACAAGGTTCACTTTGCTCTTCTTATCTATCAAGTTAAATACTTGCTGGAATTGGCACAGTACTATTGTAAGTCTGTTGCCGAGGCTTCGTTGGGCCAGTCCCTCCACCTCTCTATATAAGTTACTAATCCTAGTGGTTTAATTGTATTTATTAGTTTACCTAGTATTTTTTGAAATGTCAATCACCTTTTTAAACTATTTTTTTATTTTATGGCTTCAGGTTAATTGGAGCCTGCAACAAATATAAGAAAAGACGGTTTCTACAGAATACACTCTATAGAAACCGTCTTTGTTAATGGGAATGGGATCCTGTTCATCCCAATTTATCCTTCAATTTTTATAATGTTTTCTTCTTCTCGTTCAACATTTCCTTGTTTCTCGATAATAACCTTTTCACCGTCTTTAAGGTTTGTGAATACAATTGGTGTAATCGTTGATTTCGCATGATCACCAATATATTGTAGATCCGCTTTTAATAGAGGTTGTCCAGTTTTTACCACATCTCCCTCTTTTATTAACATTTCAAAGCCTTCCCCATGAAGATTCACGGTATCAAGCCCGACATGAATGAGAATTTCTCTTCCACCCTCGGATTTAATCCCAAGTGCATGTTTGGTAGGGAATGCATTAAGAATGGTTCCATTAACAGGTGATACAATCAATCCTTCCTCTGGCTTAATTGCAAATCCATCACCCATCATTTTTCCGGCAAATACTTGGTCTGGAACCTCTGTGATCGGAACAATCTCCCCTTTAATTGGAGAAATAAAGGCTTCATCCACTATTTCATTTTGTAAGGCTTCCGGATTAACTTCCTCGATTTGTTGTGTTATTTCTGACTCTTGATTTACCTCTTTTGCTGGACGAGGTTTTTTCCCAGACATAATATCTTGCATTTGTCCTTTAATAATCTCAGAACGCGGACCAAAGATAGCCTGAATATTATTACCAACTTCAAGGACACCAGCAGCGCCTAAATCTTTTAATCCATCCTTATCAACCGATTGAATATCATGGACAGAAACACGGAGTCTTGTAATACATGCATCCAAGTGCGCAATATTTTCTTGTCCACCCATCGCCTCTAAAACATCAAAAGCTAAGTCTCCAGCATTACCTTTTGATTCTGCTTTTTCATCTTCAACTGCTTCACGACCAGGAGTCATTAGATTAAATTTCTTAATAAAGAATCTAAACAAGATGTAATAAATGACCGCGAATCCGATACCTACTAAAATGGCAAGCCACCAAGGCTCTTTTCCTGGTAAAATTCCGAATAAAGCAAAGTCGATAAATCCACCAGAGAAGGTGTATCCAATGTTTACGCTTAAGAACGTCATAATCATAAATGATAGTCCATCTAAGAAAGCATGGAGTAGGAATAATAATGGTGATACAAACATAAACGAAAACTCAAGTGGTTCCGTAATACCAGTTAGGAATGATGTTAGTGCTCCTGATGCAAGTAATCCTGCAACTAACTTTTTCCGCTCAGGTCTTGCCGTATGGTACATCGCAAGTGCGGCAGCAGGAAGACCAAACATCATAATGGGATATTCCCCAGCCATGAAATTACCCGCTGTGATGTCAACGTTATCACGTAATTGCGCGAAAAATATCGTCATATCTCCACGAACTGTATCACCTGCAGCAGTTACATACGAACCAAATTCATACCAAAATGGCGCGTGGAAAATATGGTGTAAACCAAATGGAATTAGTAGTCGTTTAATAAAACCAAATAAAAATACACCTAAATAGGTTCCTTCTTCGATTAACCAATAGGACGCGCTATTCATTGCATTTTGCACAGGTGGCCATACGAATAATAGAATTAAACCAGCAATAAATGAAAAGACAGCCGTTGCAATGGGTACAAATCGCTTTCCGGCAAAGAATCCTAAGAAAGATGGCATCTCAATATTATGGTATCGATTATAAGAAAATGCTGCGATTAAACCAACGATAATACCGCCAAATACACCCGTTTGCAATGTCGGGATTCCTAATACACTTGCAAAGCTGGGATCGGCATCAATCATCTCTGGTGTCACACCAAGCCAGGATCCCATCACCTGGTTTAGTACTAAGTAACCAACCAAAGCAGCAAGAGCAGCAGCCCCATCACTAGCAAGGCCGATCGCTACTCCGACAGCAAAAATTAAAGCTAAGTTACTAAAAATAATATTACCTGCATCTTCCATCACAGTTGCAACAAGTTGAATCCAATCTGCATGTAAGAATGGCAAGTATTCAAGCATGGTTTCCTGTTGCGCCGCATTACCAAAACCAAGTAATAGTCCCGCAGCTGGAAGTAAAGCAACTGGAAGCATTAGTGCTTTTCCAATCTTCTGTAAAACACCAAAAGCTTGTTTAAACATAAAACACCCTCCTCTTTTTGTTTGAACTTATTTCTCTACAGCAACCCAAACTATTTTGCAAATAAAAAAGGCATGAATAGAGTATGGGAAAATAAGCGATAGGGTTAGTTTTACCCAATCTCTCTTTCCTCATTAATCTCTACTCATGCCTGATCGAATCAGTTACACGTAATGAAATTATGAATTCTTTTTTACAAGTAAACGCTGCAGATGCATGGTTAAATAAACCGCTTCCGCATCATAAACAGGTTTTTTTAAGGTTTGCTGTATGATTTTAATAAGCTTCCATGCAAGATTATAGCACACTGGATATTCGCTTTTCAATAGGTTAGCTAATTTTGTTGGTTCTTCCATTTTTTCTCCTTTTAACACACGTTCAATCGTATAGCGAACATGTCTAATTAGACGGAAAAAATCAATACTTTCGCGGTCTATATTAATATCCAGTTGTTCCTCAATGGTTTCCACTATTTGCGAAATTAAATTAGAATACGTACTAAGCTCTGATAATGATTTATCGGTTATTGCACTATGGACATGTAAAGCAATAAATCCGATTTCTCCCTCAGGCAGATGAATGTCGAGTGTATGGTTCATATAATCGACCACCTCTGCAGCTATTTCATATTCAAAAGGATACAAGGCTTTCGTTTCTGCTAGAAATGGATTTTTTATTTCCATTCCTCGATGAAGACGGGTAAGCGCAAACAGAATATGATCGGTCAAAGCAACATGCACCTTTTCTTTTAGTAGTACGTTAGATTTACGTTTAATCATTTCTGTTGCAGTGATAATAGCCTCAAGAATGGATTCATCCATATTAGGAAGTAACTTTAAATAGTTCTCCTGCTCTACTTTATTTCGTAACACAAATAGTTTTTCTACCGTTTCTTCTTTTATGACATCCTCTTTCTTTTTATTAAATCCAATACCTTTTCCAATTAAAACGACTTCTTCTTTATTTTCATTTAAAGCAATAATGACATTATTATTCAAAGCCTTAGAAACTATGTATCTCAAAATTGTCTTCTCCCTTTATTAGCCAATGCTCTTGATGATAATTAAACTTACGTCAATATCACAACAACATTATACCATTGTGCATGTTAAGAACTAAAGTGAAAGCGCTCAACACTGTTTGCTGATTAATCACAAAATGATTTGCTTACATAAAGGAGACTTCCATCAGTGGGGGTCTTACTGCCTATTTAGGAGGGATAAAAAATAAATCAATACTTCGGTGTTACCCGAAGCATTGATTAGAAAGATGGTCCCTTAACTGATTGACATATAGAAAAGACATCATACATTTTATTAAATTTCAATCAAAATAGGAATAATCATTGGTTCTTTTTTCGTTTTCTCTTTTACATACTTCCAAACTAATTTCTTAATCTGTTTCTTTTTCGCATTCCATGAATATCGATTGGCCTCATGAAGCTCTTCAATAGTATCTCTAATAATCTGGTTGATTCCTTTTCTTATTTCTGAGAAATGATCATCTAGGAATCCTCGAGAAACTATTTCAGGTTCTGCAAGCATTTCCCCTTCTGCTTTACTCATCGGAAGAATGATCATGAGCATTCCATCTTCTGAAATTCGCTTACGATCCTGTAATACAAATTTCATCATTCCTTCATCTATCCCATCGACATATGTACTGCCCACTGGTATAGATCTTGAACTACGAGCAATGGAGTTTTCCATATCTACAACATCGCCATTTTTTAAAATAAATATATTTTCTGCATCAACACCAACAGATTCAGCGAGCATTTGATGATGGTGTAGCATACGATATTCCCCATGGATTGGAATAAAATACGTTGGTTTCATAAGTGTCAACATAAGCTTTAAGTCTTCTTGATAGCCATGTCCAGAAACATGCACTCCTGAACTACTTCCAGATCCATAAATGACATTAGCTCCTAGTTGATATAAGTTATCTACAATGCTGGTGACATTCTTTTCATTTCCGGGAATTGGGCCTGCGGCAAAGATGACGGTATCTTCCGCAAGAATTTCTACACCGCGAAAATTACCTGTTGAAAGGCGACTAAGTGCAGCCATTGGTTCTCCCTGACTACCTGTACAAAGAATCGTCACCATTTCCGGGGCGAATTCATTGATTTCATCCGCTTCAATTAACATACCTTTGGGAATATTTACATAACCTCTTTCCCTTGCAACCCTTACGACATTTACCATGGAACGACCAAGCAAGGCAATTTTTCGATTCGTTTTTTGCGAGGCATGGACAACCTGCTGAATACGACTGACATTGGAAGCAAAAGTAGAAACAATCACTTTTCTTTTAGCTTTCATAAACATACTTTCCAAATTTTCACCGACCATTTGCTCTGATGGAGTATATCCGCCGCGCTCCGCGTTCGTACTTTCGGATAGAAGTAGCAGAACTCCTTTGCTCCCAATCTCCGCCATTTTGTGAATCTCCGGACGTTCCCGATTAGCAGGGGTCAAATCAAACTTAAAGTCTCCCGTATGTACGATTCTACCTTCAGGCGTATCAAACACAATTCCTAAACAATCCGGGATACTGTGATTTACTTTAAAAAAGTTGATAGTCATCTCACCAATTTCGACCTTTGAATCTGAGTTAATTTCATAAAGTTTGCTTTCTCTTAAAATTCTATGTTCTTTTAATTTAAGTTCGATGATTCCAAGTGTGAATCTTGTGGCATAAACAGGTACATTCATTTTTTTCAAGAAGAAAGGGATGCCGCCAATATGATCTTCATGTCCATGTGTGACAATCAAAGCTCTTACCTTTTCTTGGTTCTCTATAAGATAAGACATATCAGGGATAATGAGATCAATTCCTAATAAACTTTCATCTGGGAATTTATTTCCGCAATCGATGACTACGATATCATTTCCATATTCAATAGCGTACATATTTTTCCCAATTTCATTTAAGCCGCCAAGGGCAAAGACTGATATGTTTTTTTCGTCTGTTCTCAATTGAATACCCTCCTGCTTTATATAATAATATAGTATACCCTGTTGATTTATTATTAAATCATCTTATTAAATGCAGTTGATAAATTTAAAGATTCTTTAACGATTAAAAAACAACCTGAAAACCTTTTCCTTATATTTTCACAAATCCCTATCAATCTAAATTCATTTCATGTTAAGTTATATTAGGAATAAAAAGATTTAAACCGTTGAGACCGCTAATTTTTCTAGATATCACAATAGATGTAGTTTCATTTCTAATGAATAATAAAAAGATAGATGGAGGTTTTTCTATTTGAAAGAAAATAACGGGACAAAGAAATATGAATATCTGGCGGATAATCCAGATGTTAAAGTGATGCCAATTATGCTTTCCTTAATTATTGGCGCTTTTTTTGCAATATTAAACGAAACGTTATTAAATATTGCACTTACAACCTTGATGGAGGAATTTCATATTTCCTTGCCTACTGTACAATGGATGGCAACAGGATTTATGCTAGTAATGGGCGTTGTTATCCCAGTATCTGCCTTATTACTACAATGGTTCACGACAAGACAATTATTTTTAGGAACGATGACTGTCTTTACGATTGGGACGACAATAAGCGCAATAGCACCTACTTTTCCGATTTTATTAGTTGGTCGGTTAATCCAGGCAGTTGGAACCGGATTACTAATGCCGATCATTTTCAATGTGTTTTTACTAATTTATCCACCACATAAACGTGGGAAAATTATGGGGTTAATAGGTCTGGTCATTATGTTTGCTCCTGCTATCGGTCCTACACTTTCAGGCATCATTGTTGAATATTTAGGATGGCGTTACTTATTTATTACAGTTATCCCATTCGCCCTATTCTCCATTGCCTTTGCATATAAATATTTAATCAATGTATCGGAGGTTACGAAACCAAAGATTGATATACTATCACTCGTATTCTCGACCATCGGGTTTGGATCAATCGTATACGGATTCAGTGCGGTTGGAGAAAGTGAAACTGGTTTCCTTAGTCCAAATGTTTATATCGCAATCATCTTTTTGGATTTATTGGAATAGTTTTATTCTCATTTAGGCAGTTAAAATTGAAAGAGCCTGTCATGGATTTAAGAGTTTTTAAATATCCGATGTATACACACGCGGTTTTGATGTTTTTCATCATTATCATGGCGATGTTTGCTTCTGAGATCATTTTACCAATCTATATGCAGGGACCGTTAGCCTTAACTGCAGCAACAGCTGGTTTGGTTTTATTGCCTGGCAGTATTTTAAATGGACTCATGTCACCATTTATGGGGCACCTCTTCGATAAATTTGGACCTCGTGTTTTAATGATTCCTGCTACATTTGTTTTATGCGGGACGATGTTTATGATGAGCAGATTAACGATTCATACTTCATTGTGGGTAGTAATCGTTGGATATATCCTTATTATGTTATCTGTTTCGGCAATTATGATGCCCGCTGAGACGAATGGGTTAAATCAACTACCAAAACATTTGTATCCACATGGTACTGCTATCATGACTACATTACAGCCCGTTGCTGGCGCGATTGGGGTTTCTGTTTTTATCAGTATTATGAACGCAAGACAGCTTCATTATTTACAAACGGCGAGTAATCCACAAGACTCTGCCGTTATAAACCAAGCGATGGTAGTCGGTGTTGAACTTGTCTATTTAATTGCATTTGTTATGTCCATCTTGGCTATTATTCTAGCGTTTGTCGTTTACCGTGCCGAACCGAAAGAGATGGAAGAACTACAGCAAAATGAAGGATAGAGTTTTGGTAAAAAAAGCCCTATGTATTTGGGATTTCCAAATACATAGGGCTTTGCAATCTCTTTAATCAATACATTTACTGTGGAATTCTCACTTTAAAAGATTCAAACTCAACCGGCTGTATCATATCTCCTTTATATTCTAACTCTTTTTCGTTGCCATTTTCATCGACTTCTACTCCTCCCCCGCCTGACGGAATAACTACATAGGGAGTGATTGTCAATTCAGAAACATTAGAATCAATGGGATCAAAATGCTTATTACTCTTAAACACTATTTTATTCTTAACCAATTCACCTGACGCCCCACCAGAATGACCTGTAATTTCATTTCCATCCTGATCCACTACTTTAAATTCTATATTTCCCCCGCGGCTTAATTCAAAATCTGTTTCGTCTTCGGAACTTTCATAAGATAGACTTAATCCGGTTGGACTTATAGATAATTCCGATACTTTAAGATCTACCCCATCAACAGATTGTGAATGATTAACAGCTATTTTATTAATGTCGGTTATTTTTTGAACAGGAGTGGAAAAATACCACTTCTCTCCATTTTCTCCATGTAATATTAATCCAAGTTCGAAGTTTTCCGGCATTTCTTCAGTCACATTTATTTCTTGAATGGCAGTTCGAGTAGTTGGTGAAAGAATATTTTCGCCGTAACTACCAGTGGATCCACTAGGAAAATTACCGTCGATCGTAAAGTCCATCCCAGCTCCAAAATATAATTCATCAAGTTCTTTTTCAGATTCAATGTAAAGACCAACAGTAATATTATTCTGATCATATAGAATTTCATCAAGCGTAACGGCTATTCCATTTACTGTCTGTGTCTCCCCAATTTCATTCGTTAACCCTTTTTTTTGCGCTTGTTGTAAACCGATTAAATCGGAATTTGCGAAAATAGAACCGATAATCGGAATTTGCGACAAACTACTTGCTAAAGCAGGCGAAAAGTAAGAGGAGCCAACCAATATCGCAATGACAGCTGCCACACTACAGAAAGCATAAACTAGTTTTCTTTTTGCATTGTTCTTTTTAATATGAGGCGTAGTTATTTGTTCTTCTGCTCGAATAATTCCTGAACGAATCGCGGAACGTACCTGTTCTTTCGGAAAATCGTCGAACGGCTCATGTGACTTTTTCATTTAATGGATAACTCCTTTCTAACTCACTTTTTAATTTTTTCCTTGCTCTACGTAAGTACGTTTTTACTGTACTAACCGGCTTTTCCATCACTTCGGAAATATCCTTAATCGACAAATCATGATAGTAAAATAAAATGATAGACGTTTGATAGGATGATTTTAGCCTCGATAATGCCTCACTTAAATGAAAAGAATCTATTTCTTCCTCTTGCTTGCTATCTAATCTTTTCAATAATTCGCTTTCCTCATAAGGAATCATTTGGTCACGTTGTTTTAATAGCTTATAACATTCACGTATTAAAATTCTAAAAAGCCAAGTTGAAAAATACTCCGGATTTCGCAATTTCCTTATCGCAAGGAATGCGTTGTACGATGTTTCCTGAATAGCGTCCAAAGCATCTTCTTTATTACCAACGTAAGAAAGCGCCTTGTAATATAGCATTTTTTCTTCTTTAAAGAGCAATTCTTCAAAAGCTTCAACGTCGCCATTAATCGCCCTTTTCACAGTATGTAGATCGTGTTTCATATTGTCATCACCCCCTCCTCTCACTTATTAGAGTGATTTGGACATACAAAAAGTTTCAACTTTTCCTTTTTCCTAAATAAGTTTTAAATCTATTATTTATTCTTCGTGTCATGATAAGCTAATTATAGGGATTGTGAAGACGTTGCGGATAAATAGATTGCAAGCGGTCAGGAGCTAAGAATGTTAGCCGGCTGGAGTTGAAACCGGTAACGATTTTTAACAATCATAATAATAGACTACAATAATAGCTCAAATATAAAAATATCCCTCTAAGTAACTTTTTTGATACTTAAAGGGACGCGCTTTTTATTAACTAATTATGAATTAATTCCCATCCTCTTCTACTTTATGAAACAACGCCTCTGGAATCATTTCAAATCCTTCAATCATTGTATTTTCTTCTAGTTCAATCATAAGGTATAGCTTTCCGTTTAAGTGGACTTGGCGTACATGTCTTAATTCTTGTGGACTGATAGAAAGATCCGCTACTTTTGTTTTTACTTTGATTGATTTTGAAGTATATTTTGGTACCACATTACTTGCTTTTATTTCGTAGCTATTATCATCAATCACCGTCTTAAATGCAGTTTCTACCTTTTCTGTATCAATATTTTCTATTCCACTACTTTTTAGGACTTTTTCAACATCTTTGTAATCTAATTTAGGTTCTTCTTCCTCTTCATTTTCTTCTATAACACGATTAATTTCGTCGTACATATTTGATAATGTGGTTGTATCGATTTGGGGACCAGCAACTTTTTTCACAATTTCTTCAAAAACTATTTTATCATCTTCTGCTGTCATTGTTTCCTCGGCATTTAATACCTCTTCTATGAAATGATAATTCAATTCATATGCTTTTCCAGCAGAATAAAGGACATGATTTACATCCGCTGCATTATCTGTAAAGCATGGGAATAGAAATCCCGATACTGGTTGTTTCAGATTGATAATTGGATCCACGACAAAATTATATTTAAACTCCTTTTCAACGTAGTCGAAAAGTAATTCTTTTTTCGGATCCTGTGTTTTATTCATGCTGCATAAAATAAAGGGATGGGAATAAACCGTATCTCTTTCACTTTCTTCCGATTCTTCACTACGACGCTTCATCGGTTTCATATATTCCCCGCGAATGAAAGTAACAACAATATCCATTTCATATTGTTTATCTTTTAACATTTTTTCTACAAGTAGAAGCATTTGTGCAATCCAATCTTCCGTTTCACTACTTATTAAACCTTGGTGTAGAATCAATTGACTATTATCTTCAACATCACGTTGGAACTTTAACTCAAATAATTTTTCATCCAATTGGCCTGACAATATTTTTTTAAAGTTACCCATGAATAATTCTTTTTGTTCCTCTTCTAGCATTTCAAAAGGCATACTTTGATAATGATAGATTTCACTTGATTCCTTCATAATGTACACATTAAAGATCTCATGAATTTTTAATAGATCATTATTTATTTTGAATTGTTTACGAATATTTGCGATATCCTTCTTATTCAATCTCGTTCCACTCCTTATTTGCCCGAATCAAAGCGACAGTTCGCAGTCCCACTTTGGTATGTAACGAAAAACACCCACAATGGTGCTATTGTAGATGTTCCCTTCTATTTACTATTAAATTGACTATTCTAGTATAACATCTACGTAGAATTTTTCATCATTAATTATATCGCTGAAAAAGTAAAACGCCTGCAACCGTCACCATTTTGACGTCTGCAAGCGTTTGGGATTATTTTACTACATTATATGCACCGATGAATGAGACATGCACCTTTTTCCATGATTTTTTGTTATGTTTTTGTACATTTATTAATCATATTACCACTTGGAATTTGCAGTCCTTCCAAAAAGTATATTTTTTCCTTTTAAACAAACTCTAATAAGAAAATAGGAGGTACAACATTGAAAGCTGTTACGTATCAAGGAAAGTATAAAGTAGAGGTTAAAAAAGTGGCTGATCCTATTATAAAGGATCCTCAAGATATTATTGTAAAAATTACTTCCACCGCTATTTGTGGTTCTGATTTACATCTATATCAAGGAAACTTTCCTCTTCCAATAGACTATATGATTGGTCATGAACCAATGGGGATTGTAGAAGAAGTAGGTCCAGAAGTTACTAGAGTGAAGAAAGGTGACCGTGTCGTTATTCCCTTCACCGTAGCATGTGGTGAGTGTCCTTATTGTCATAACCATCTAGAAAGTCAATGCGATCACTCCAATCCGCACTATGATTCTGGCGGTTATTTTGGCTATTCAGAGAAATTCGGAAACTATCCTGGAGGACAAGCAGAATATCTTCGAGTTCCTTTCGCTAACTATACCCCGTTTGTCATTCCCGAGGATTGTGAATTAGAGGATGAATCCCTGCTATTTCTATCAGATGTATTGCCAACGGCTTACTGGAGTGTTGAACATGCAGGGGTAAAGAAAGGTGACACGGTTATTGTTTTAGGCTGTGGACCAATCGGATTAATGGCACAAAAATTCGCCTGGCAAAAAGGTGCCGAAAGAGTCATTGCCATCGATTATATCGACTACCGTATCAACCATGCGAAAAAGGTAAATAAAACGGAAGTATTTGATTTCACAAAAGATGAGGATATGGGTGAAACATTGAAAGAATTAACAAAAGGCGGAGCAGATGTTGTCATTGACTGTGTTGGAATGGATGGTAAAAAGTCACCATTAGAGTTTGTCGGTCAGAAATTGAAGCTTCAAGGCGGAACCATTGGCCCACTTCAAATTGCCACGAAAGCTGTTAAAAAAGCTGGCACGCTACAAATTACAGGAGTTTATGGTGGATTATATAATATGTTTCCACTCGGTCCATTTTTTACAAGAAATATCACCTTAAAAATGGGACAAGCCCCTGCACGTAGTTACATGCAAGAGCTTTATCACCAGATAGTCGCTGAAGAAGTTGATCCGACAGATATTATTACGCATAAGCTTCCACTTGATCAAGCAGAAAAAGCGTACGATATCTTTAATAATAAAAAAGATCATTGTATTAAAGTCATACTTAAGCCATAACTTTTAACAATTTATTCATATGACCAAAATCTAATTCGGCAAATTTTTCCTGGACCTTTGTTTCATTCATATTCCAGATTGCTTCATCAAGTGAACATTGGATAGGGACATCGCATTTAATTCCGGCAAGTTCCCGTGATAAATGAAGCATTTCTAAGTCGTTGTTAATTTTTGTTTGAATTCCTTTAGACAATTGATCCATATTTGCTAATAATTGATCGATGGTTTCATATTCCTGGAGTAATTTTAGTGCAGTCTTTTCCCCAATACCTTTTACTCCAGGATAATTATCTGAAGTATCGCCCATTAAACCTTTCAAATCGATAATTTGTTTAGGATGAATCCCTTTTTTATCGTAGAAATTATCCATTGTAAATACTTCATAATTCCCTTGCCCTTTTCTCATAATAGCAACATGAATTCCGTCATCAACAAGCTGTAAAATATCTTGATCCCCTGTTAAGATGAGGACATCATTTTCTTCGTTTGCATAGCTACGTGCCAATGTTCCAATACAATCATCCGCTTCAAAACTTTCTAAACCGATATTTGGTATATCAAATGCTGCTACCACTTCTTTAACTAAATCAAATTGTGGAACTAATTCTACAGGCGGTTCATCACGATTTGCTTTATATCCAGCGTACATTTCCGTACGAAAGGTTTTACTTCCCATATCCCAACAACATACAACATGTGTTGGTTCAAATTTATCGACCGCATCAAGTAAATAGCGTAAAAACTGATAGATTCCATTAGTAGGAACACCTTTACTAGTTAACATAAAATTCCCTCTAAATGAAGTAGCGAAAAAGCCACGAAATAGTAAAGCCATTCCATCTACTAATAAAACCTGATTTTTTTTCAATTAGGACACTTCCTCTGTACCATGTTTACTTAATTCCGTTTCCATGATTTTTTGTTTTTCTTTAAGCTCAGAAATATTTACTTCTGTACTCATCATATCTTCATAGTTTTTCACCTGAAGATCATTTGTTGAAATTGCTTGTTGCTTCATTTTTTCAACTAGTTCTTCCCATTGTGGCATAAAACCAGCAAACATTACTTGTTTATTTTCTTCGATGTAATTTTTTGCTAATGGTGACAGTTGGTCGAAAATCGCTTCTTTCATCTGTTCTTTTTCATTTTTTTCAAAGAAAGCTTTCGTTCCCTTAAACGAAGAGATCGCCTTATTAAACAAGCCCAAATCGATATCGGTAAACGCTCCTTTATAATCGGGCGTTTTTAATTCGTCATCTTGCCAATTCGGTAATTCAAATAAATGATCCATATCGATACATTGTTTCTTAATCGACTGATAAAAATCATTACCCTGCTTAAGTATATAAGCTTCCATTCTCAATGAGACTGCTTGGAGCTCTTGGAATAATTCGAATCCAACATATTCTATTAAATTTTCAAGATTATTCCTTAACTGTCCGACTGCTTTTCGACCAGATTCGGTTACAGTAGTCGGGTTGAAATGTTCCTTAAACATATCATGGAAGCGGATCTGTAATCTTTCTAACACATAATAAAGTTGCTTATCCATTTTATCACGAATCTGATCACTTAGGGTAGTTGTTTCAATATTTACCAATCGTTCCTTCAGTATTTGTTTCTTCGAATGAAGTTCTTCTTTCCTTTTCCGTTTGGATTCTTCATCTAAATTCATCGAATCAATATAGTCAGCTAACTTATGATAGGTTCTTTGCATATCCCAAAGTGCTGAATCTACTGTCAGCGCCGTTAAGTCGTAGTGAATGAATCGATAAAAGGAGTCCTCAAAAGTAGCCATTTGTTCGTTTAGTTGATCGTTGTTTTGTTTTTCTTTCAGTGATTGTTTACTAGAAACAGGATACAATCTTGGTAGTCTTACTCCAAGTTCTAGTAGTTGCTGGCCCACATATTGAACAACTAAAGAAAGCTCCTTCTCGTCACGTGCCAAGTCAGCCGCATTAACAATAAAGAACATCTTGTCTAACTGAAATGCCTCTTTTACCCTACCTAACTGCATGAGAAAATCTCGATCCGCACGGGATAACGCATGATTATAGTAGGTTACATAAAGAATCGCATCAGCATGTTTAATATATTCAAAAGCAACATTCGTATGTCTTGCATTTACGGAATCTGCTCCGGGTGTATCAACAAGTGTGATTCCTTGCCTAGTTAAAGCACAATCATAATAGAGATTAATCGACTCGATATAACAAGCTTTTGTTTCATCGGTAACATAAGAACCGAATTCTTCTAATGTAATCGTTTGTCTTTTTCCAATATATTCTTTTATATATGGATAGCCATTCACCAAAGCTAAAAGATAAGATTGATACATTTTATTTAATTTAGGACTCTGATAAACCTTTTCGTCTTTAACCCATTGTATAAAAGACAGTAAATCAGTTTCTTTTGGACTAAATTTCTTCGTTATCTTTAATAAATCATTCATTAATGTGTCTTTATCTTTCAACCTGACAACAACTGTTCCATGTTGGTAATCATCAGTTACCGGACATATTCGATTGACTGCAGCTGTAGTTGGATTCGGTGAAACCGGTAGCGCATTTTCGCCAATCAGAGCATTAGCAAAGGACGATTTCCCTGCACTAAACGCTCCAAATAATGCAATCGTATACGAACGGTTAGATAATCGTCTTTTTTTCTCGTATAAATCCTCCTGCAAGGTATCAAATCCCGGAAGATTAGAAATCGTTTGAATCACGTTTTCAATACTAATTACAACTTCATCTGTAGCTAATTGTTTCTTATTACCTTTATCTCCCTTTGGTAATTCAGCTTTTTTGATTTTAGTTTTTTCAATAGATAGTGTTTTTGGAACTTCAACCTTCTTCATTTTTTCTGTCCGTTGATTCAATGCATCTTCTACATGACCCCAAGCTGATTGACTTGGTGCAGGATTTTCGAGTATTTCTTCCAATCTACGTAAATTTTCTTTTAATTTATTCTCTGTGTGATCTTTATGTTCTTTGTAATCTCGAATATATTCAAGCTTCGACAGTCGTTCTTTTAGTTTGCTTTCTTTTTCACTATTTCTCTTTTCTATAGATTGTTTTATTTCAGTTAATAACTGGCTTGCTTTTTTCCTATATTTTGTTTTTATGTCATTTGCAACTTCTTTTGTGTAATTAAGAACATAATCTCCATTCACTTTTGCACCCGTGTTTATTAACTGGATTAAATCTTTTTCTCCATAATCTAGTTTCAGTGATTGGATATGTTGTTTAATAGATTCCTCTGTAATTTCATATTCCTTGATAAGCCCAGCAAATTTTTCCCTTAGTTTCCACTGTATAGAAGCTTCTATATTTTCTTGTAAAGGATGTAAGAATTCTGCTAAACGCTTTTCTTTCTCAAACGAAGTCTTTTTCTTTGAACCAAATAAACCAATTTTAAAATTACTCTGCTGTGACTCTAGGAAGTCATGTGCTTTATCTCGTAATACTGCCGGCATGATATAAGCGTTATTTAATGTACTTTTTAATTCCTGATTATACTTACTCTCGAATTCTGGAACTTCATTTTGAAGATGATTCAACTTTAAATTTAGCTCATACATTTCCTCTAAACCATCGTTCAAATCAATTTCATTAACCTTTCCATCTAATTTGCTTTCATATGTATGGTTTAAATATTTTCGATGATTTTCAAGTACTTGATGTACAGAATGTTGAATCGTTCGCGTTTTTTGATTCATTATATTTGAAATAGTTTCCTGAACTTCTTTAAATTGATTATGTTTGACATCTTTATCTATTAAAGATGTGTAAAAGATGTTTTCAGGTAGCACATTCCATTGTTGGAAAGTTAGCTCAATACTTTGTTTAAATTGTTGAAAAGATAATTCAGTTTCATCATGTTTGTCAATTTGATTAATAATGACATAAAATGGAATTTGTTTTTTCTGGATTGATTGTAGAAATTGTAAATTCACTTCAGATTGAACATGGTTATAATCCATCACGTAAAACATAACGTCTACCAAATGTAAGGAAGACTCTGTCATAATTCTATCCGCATCATCAGCCGCATCAATTCCTGGTGTATCCATCACAGAGAAATGTTCTGGTAAAATGCTTTTTTTCGTGCTTATCTCTATTTTTTTAATCGTGTCTTTATCCTTCGAGTAATCCTTGATCATATCCATATCATAAGGTTCCTCGAATTCTAAAATATCGCCATTGTGTAAATGTACTCGTGCATACCCACCACCAGAGTTAATTTTGACTACGTTAGCACTTGTAGGTATTGGGCTTTTTGGTAAAATATCTTCCCCCATCAAAGCATTAATCATCGAGGACTTCCCAGCAGAAAAATGCCCCGCGAAACTGACAACTAGTTCGTTAGCTATTAGTTTCTTATATAAATCTAATACTTTTTCCGCGTTTGCAAAATCACCATTGTCATGAAACAATTGATACAATGCTGTAAGATGTTCCAACTTAATTTCTATCGATTTATCTCTCACTTTCAAACTATTCATGAATGCCTTCTCCCTTAATCTTAACTTACCAACTATTATACGGAAGATAATTGGTGAATACTAGTCAGAATTGTTATTCTAACTTAAAGTGAACCACCCCCACTTACCACTCTTACGGGTTGCTTGAAGTGGGGGCTTCTTGGGTAATCGCCACTTTTGGTAGCTGACGAAT
>NZ_JAHHXM010000034.1 GCF_019037185.1 Oceanobacillus caeni | reverse complement strand
GTGTGTGCGAATAGGGAGCTTTAATAGCTTTATTTTTCCCGATTCGCCACTTTATTCACCACCACGAACCCAAATGCTTGGCAAGGGTGGCGGATATGATAAGAGCTCAAATATTTGGTAAGACAATGTATTAGGTGAAAATTTAGAGACACTTCAGTACTGTCTACTTGACAGAACCAGGTGCATCATCTCATGGACATTATGAACTATTTTGAAGGCAGTTTTATCCGTGATACCCTCCCTCACGGACATTTCAAATTTTTTTGAATGCAGTTCTGTCCTTGATACCCTTCCCACAGACAAAGCTGCTACTTTAGCGCATAACAAAAAACAGGTGAAGAATCTAGATTCTCCACCTGTTTTTCCGAAAGTATACTTTTTCATCATGAAACGGTTACGCCGTTTACTTTTTCCTCCAGTTGAATCATTGCCTGTACAACTGAATCGCTTGTAATCGCTCCAGGTAGGACGTGAATAGATTCTTCTGGTTTAACAGCTTTTTCAGCAACTTGAATTAAATTCTCTTCATCTATTGTTTGTACACCTAGATATTTAAGTGAATTGGGTAAATGTAATTTTTGATAAAATGGTAATATCTCATCGATTTCCTTCCATTTATCTTCTAAAATGAGTTGGATTAAAATACCATATGCAACCTTATCACCATGAAGCGCTTGATGTGTTTCCTCGAGAGCAGTTAATCCATTATGAATGGCGTGGGCACCAGCAACCCTTCCATAATGATCACCAAATCCTCCAACCATTCCACCAATCATAATAATGGTTTCAGCAACTTTAATAAAATCATCATTCAAGACACCACTCTTCACCGCTTCAATCGCATGTTCTGAATGCTCAAGCAAGTTTTCTTTACACAGTTTCGCAGCATGATAAGAAATTTCCAACGCCGCTGATTTTGTATTCATTTTCCCTATTTGTACTTCGGCTTCATACCATTTTGCTAGGGTATCCCCGATTCCTGCAATAAACATATCAAGTGGTGCATGTAATAATATCTGTGGTTCTATTAACACGAGATCTGCATTTTTAGGGTATAAATCAAAACGTACAAAGGAACCATCATCATCATAGATCACACTAATCGGTGTCCAAGGAGCACAATTTGATGCAAGTGTCGGGATTAAAACATATGGGGTATGTGTGAGATGGGCTGAAGATTTTACAAGATCAAGAACCTTTCCTCCCCCAACACCAATGACAGCATCCACTTCCGCTTCCGTTATAACGTTAGATAAGGTATCGATTTCATTTAAGGAACATTCCCCATGATATAGGTATGCTTCACTTGAAATTTCTGAAAAAGAATTCCAGTAAGGCTTAACAGCTTCCCAAGACTTGGTTCCATGAACAATCAGTACCTTACGAAATCCACGCTCGATTAATTTATTTTCTAATCCGTTTAAAATTCCTTCTTCTAATATGTATTCACTTGGTGCTCCATGCACAGATATTGTATTTGTCATTATGCTCTCTCCTTTGTATATGAAAAAGGAGAAGGCTTAAGCCCCCTCACTCTTAACCATAAGAATAATCATTACTCAGTCATCCAGCTTGGTTTTCCAAACCCTTCGAATTCCTCATCAATCACTTTTTCAAATTCGTCTGATTCTACTACCTGAACAAGGTCCTTCGCTAGTTGACTATCTTCATTTTCAGCTTTAACAGCTATAACATTTCGATATTGATCTAACATATCTTCTAATGCTAAAGCATCAAGTAAATCCATATCTGCCGCTAAAGCATAGTTACCTGGTACCGCTGCTAAGTCAGCACTATCAACTGCACGAGGTAATTGACCAGCCTCAATTGGTTGGAATACTAGTTTTTTCGGATTTTCTTTAATATCTTTTTCTGAAACAGTTAATTCATCAGCATTTTCATCTAGTTTAATTAATCCTTCATCTTGAAGTGTATTAAATGCTCTAGCCCCATTCGTTGGGTCATTAGGAACTGCAACAGTTGCACCATCTTCTATTTTATCTATAGAATTATATTTGTTAGAAAATATTCCCATTGGTGCAGTTGGAACAATTTTCAATGCGGATAAATCCATATCATTCTCAGCTTCAAAGTTTTCCAGATAGATAGTATGTTGGAATAGATTTGCATCGATATCACCATTATTTAATGCGTTGTTCGGTTGGATATAGTCACTAAATTCAACCACTTCTACGGAATAACCCAAATCCTCTAGGCCTGGTTTTAACGCTTTATTTACCATATCACTGTACGGGCCAGGAGTAGCACCAATTTTAATTTCTTTTGAATTCCCTGTAGAACTATCGCTAGAACTTTCTTCACCATTACCGCCACCACAAGCAGCAAGCAAAGAAATAGCGATTAGAGCGATTAGTATAAAAATTTTCTTTTTCATTTTTCTTTTCCTTCTCCCTTATATTATTTATTAACAGCCTTGGCAATTTTGTCGCCAATAATCTGTATTAATTGAACAAGTACAATCAATATAACAACGGTAGTAATCATGATGGTGTCATCATAACGGTAGTATCCAAAACGAATGGCAAGGTCTCCAATTCCTCCACCACCGACAACACCAGCCATAGCTGATGTACCAACTAAACTTACAACAGTAATCGTAATCCCTGAGATAATCCCAGATTTTGCTTCAGGTAACAATACATCTTTAATAATCATCCATGGTGTACCCCCAGCTGCAATAGCGGCTTCAATCACACCATACTCAATTTTTCTAAGGGATGTTTCTACTAATCTCGCAAAAAACGGGATAGCCGCAACCGATAATGGAACCGATGCAGCTTTTGGTCCAATCGTAGAACCTGTAAGTTTAATTGTTAATGGAATAAGTGCCACTAATAAAATGATAAATGGAATGGACCGTATCATATTGACGATAAATCCTACAATCTGATTTACAAATCTGTTTTGCAAGAATAGTCCTTTATCTGTTACAAATATTAAAATTCCAATTGGCAATCCGAAAATCACTGCTACAAGTAATCCAACTGATATCATATAAAGTGTTTGAAGAAACGCAGTGTTTAGCTCGGGAATTAATTCGATAATATGATTCACATCAAATTCCATCTTTTATCACCTCCACATGTGCTGAACGATTTTCAATATATTGGATCGCCTTGCTTACTTCATTCTTTTCCCCATTAAGCTCCATGACAAAAATTCCTAGCGGTGCGTCTTGAATATAGTCGATAGATCCATGCAAAAAATTACCTTTCACTTTAAATTTCTGTACCATGTCGGAAATAATACTTTCCCCAGCAATTTCCCCTTTAAAAATAACTTTCACTAATGTACCCGTCACCTTTTCTAATACGTGAGCTGGTAAATCAAATGAAATAACACTTGAAATAAATTCCCTCGTTAATTCATTTTTAGGACTTGCAAAGATTTCATACACATCACCTTCTTCAACGACTTTTCCAGCTTGCATGATTGCCATTCGATGACATATTTCCTTTACTACGTCCATTTCATGTGTAATTAATACGATCGTAATATTCATCTCTTTATTAATCTTCTTTAATAATTGAAGAATCGATTTCGTTGTTGTAGGATCTAAGGCAGATGTTGCTTCATCACATAAAAGAACTTTTGGATCATTAGCAAGTGCTCTAGCAATCCCAACCCGTTGTTTTTGTCCACCACTTAATTGGCCTGGATAAACATCCCGCTTATCACTTAACCCAACCATCGCTAATAATTCCTCTACCCTTGACGCAATTTGATTGGAAGGAACTTTTGCTGCTTTTAGCGAAAAAGCAATGTTTTCAAAAACCGTTTTTTGACTAACCAGATTAAAGTGTTGGAAAATCATACCGATTTTTAATCTAGCTTGTCTCAGCTTTTCACTTTTTAATTTAGTTAAATCAACACCGTCTACTGTTATATTTCCTTTAGTTGGACGTTCTAATAAATTGATACATCGTACAAGGGAACTTTTACCAGCACCAGAATAACCAACGATGCCATAGATTTCACCTTCATTAATGGTTAGTGAAACATTGTTAACGCCACTAACTTCTCCTTTTTTCGTCTGATATACCTTTGACAAATGATTAATGTTTATCATCTATATCCCCTCGCTCTTTTTACAGCCAATATGACATATTTTTACGAAAAAAAATACTCCATTCATCTGAAAGGAGCATCGACACAAACAATGTATCTTCCGCTTATCTTCCAGAATGTGATCATTCTGTTGGACTTGGCACCTTCCCATAAGGGGGTTGCCGGACGTCATTGGGCCAATCCCTCGGTCACTCTTGATAAGTTATATGAAAATTATTAAGTTAAAATTTATTATACGGCTAGTTAGTAAAACTGTCAATGAAGATTCGACATTTTTCTACAATTCCTAATTCATTAGTAACTTGGTAAAACAAAATTCTAACAACAACTATATGCTAATAAAGCATGTTAAAACCTGAGCTTCTTCATCATTGACTGGCACAAAGAGATGAGGTTTTTCCCCCTTGAAATAAGCACTATCCCCTTTTTCCATATAATAATTTTCCCCATCATAAAATAGATAGATAGACCCTTCCAAGATATATATAAACTCATCTTGTAAATGGGTATAAGTCTCCGTACGTAAATTTCTATGTTTAGGAGTGACATGAACAATGGTTGGTTCAATACTACTGAATTGAGAACGGTTTGCTAATAGCTCATAGGAATACCCCATATGTACATCACCAATTTGGGATTTCCTTTGTGATCTCTTCTGCAAAACTAATGAATCCTCTATTTTATCATCTAAAAGCCATGATAACGAAACATGTAATGCTTCACTTATCTTAGATAAAGTAGCTACAGCAGAAGCAGTTTGTCCGTTTTCAATTTTGGATAACATGCTTTTAGATATTCCACATTCGTCTGCAATTTGCTGTTGTGTTTTCTTTTGACGTAATCTTAATTCTTTTATTTTATGACCCAAATTTTTTAAATCGATAGAGACTCAGTCCTTTCCATTTAATCCCTACGAATACCAATGTTTTAATCATAGAATAGTACTTGATTCATAGTCAAGAAACTTCATACAACACGCTTCATTAAACGCATTTAAAAAGATGCTATTTATCGCTTAAATAAATAACATCTCCTCTCATTTAAAGACCACTTGCCAATAATGATCTACTAGGTAAAATCTTACCTAATTGATTTTGAATATACAAGGATGCTTCTTGTATTCTCTTTTCGTTAATACCGGTTTCAACCCCCATCCTATGAAGGAGATATAACACATCATTCGTCGCAACATTCCCTGCTGCCCCTGGTGCATAAGGGCATCCACCTAATCCTCCAATGGAACTATCAAATCGATAAATTCCATAATTCATAGCTGTCATAATATTCGCGATAGCCATTCCCCTCGTATCGTGAAAATGGAGAATAACTTTTTCAGTAGGATATCTTTTCAATATGTCATCCAGTAATGTTTCTACCTGTGATGGAACAGCAGAACCAATGGTATCCCCCAACGAAAGGTCATCAACACCGTACTCTAGTAATTTTTCACATATTGAAATTACAGCATCTGGTTTCATGTTCCCTTCATATGGACAGTCAAATACAGTTGATATATAAGCCGTAACGTGTTTGCCCTCTGCTTTCGCCTCTTCTATTACTTGTTTTAACACTGGGTACGTATCCTGTATCGTTTTATTTATATTCTTTTGATTATGTGTTTCACTCGCTGACATAAAAACAGATGCGCCATCAATTCCTGCTTCAAGTGCATATTCTAATCCTTTTTGGTTTGGAACCAAAGCAGAATAAACGACATTCGGATTTCGACTTATTTGTTTTCCAACCTCACGTGCATCTGATAGTGCTGGAATCATCTTTGGATTAACAAATGAGCTAAACTCTATTTCTTTTATCCCTGTATTTGATAACATATTTATCCAAGCAATTTTGGACTCAGTAGATACCCATTTTTTCTCATTTTGTAAACCATCCCGTGGCCCAACTTCCTTAATTTGTACAAACTTAGGGAGCTTCCCCATCATTAAGCCTCCTGTTTTTTAACATTTTCATAACTTAAAATGTTGACATTCCATTGATATTCTATGTTATGAGGTCATCAGGCAATTGGTGTTACATAGGTCTTAGTCATTCATTTCACCTTAAGTATTACAGTATATTCACTAGCGTTTATTATTATTCAACATTGTTGAATAAAGTATAACCGATTGTCAAAAGGAAAGTCAATGAAAGCAGAATCATATACTTATGTAAAAAAAATAACCCAGTCACGTTAAGAACTGAGTTACTAATTCAGCTATTTACCAAGGTTTTCTTGAACTACTTTTTCCATTCCCTTTTCCTCTTCTTCCCATCCTTTACAGACATCTACCCAATTCTTTGCGTGGGAATAAGTGAATATTTCATCGTTTGTTAATTCAATTGCACTATTTGTACTTCCGCACGCTGGATAAAGTGTGTCAAATCTTTTCATGGATATATCTAAATACACTTCCAAATCATTTTTCAAACCAAATGGACAAACACCGCCAATTGCATGTCCGGTTTGTTCTAATACTTGTTCTGGGGATAGCATTCTTGCTTTAAATCCAAACGTTTTACGAAATTTTTTATTATCAACTTTAGCATCTCCCGCTGCCACAACTAAAATAGCCTGTTCTTCTTCTCCTCTAAAGGATAACGTTTTTGCAATTCTTGCAGGTTCCACCCCGATTGTATCAGCCGCTTCTTGGACAGTGGCACTGGACGAATCGAATTCTAATATATCTTGTTCTCGATTAAATTGTTTAAAATGACGTTTCACACTTTCTATTGACATTCCTCTAACCTCTCCTTTAACCCTTATCCTAATCCGTAACATCATTTATACTGAAATTCGATATAATAGTCAAATTATTTGCCCCCTTCTGCAAATTACATATGTTGAACTTCTTACCATATTTATTAGAGTGGCGTGTTCTGCCCACAATCCCGTTTATGCTTCACTTCTATCCAGCCCATAAAGTATGTTATTTTAATCATAATAGAAAAAAGCAATCATCTAGGGAGTTAATTAAATGAAGGATATTATTATAAAAAAAATCAAGGAGATAGAGAAAGAAAAAAATATTAAAGTACTTTATGCTTGTGAGGCTGGTAGTAGAGCCTGGGGGTTACATGCAATTGACAGTGACTATGATGTCCGCTTTATTTATATTCATCCTACCGATTATTATTTAAGTATCGATCCAGTTGGAATTGGTAAGAAGAGGGATACTATTGAAGTCCCAATGCATTCTACCCTTGATTTACATGGTTGGGAACTTACAAAAGCATTGAGACTTTTCCGGAAATCAAACCCCGGGCTTCTAGAGTGGTTAAATAGTCCAATTGTTTATGTTGGACCATCCGATACTATTAAAGACATGATGGATTTTCAATCACAACTTTTTCAACCAAAGCCCTGTGTCCATCATTATATAAATATGGCAAAGAGCAATTTACGTAAATTAGACGAAACAACCGCAAATACCATTAAACTTTATATTCAAATTGTTAGGCCAATCTTGATAGCAAAATGGATTATAACTTATAGTACCTTTCCACCTATTCATCTTACAGCACTTGTTCATTTACTTTCGCCAACTGAAAAAAATGCTATAGAATGTTTAAGGGAAGTTAAAACAAAGCAACTATTGGAAGCGAATCTGCCAGTTGGAGAGCTTCAATCATTTATACGCAGGGAATTAGATTTTCTAGATAAGTCTGTCTCACATATGAAAACGAAACAAATACAAGTAACCAATAAATTAGACACATTGTTTCGTATGACATTAAAGAAAATATGGGAGAATTAAAAGGTGGCTTGATCATACTGAATCAAGCCACTTCTCTACATTAATTTAGAAAGAAACATCGTTGCGATGCCAAAATACACAAAAAGAGAAATAATATCATTAATGGTTGTAATGAGTGGCCCTGATGCAACGGCAGGGTCTACATTAAACTTATATAAAATAAGCGGAATAATCGTTCCCGATAAAGTACCAATGATTAACGTAACTAATAAAGAAACACCAACAACTAAACCCAATGTTGCATTCCCCTGCCAGAACAAGGCAATTATCGCAATAAGAATTCCACACGTTACACCTATGATAATTCCAACCCATAGTTCACGCATGACTAATTTTATAACTTCTTTAACATTCAAATCATCTTTTGTAAGTCCTCTCACTACAACTGCTAAGGATTGTGTTCCCGTATTCCCTGTCATTCCCGCAATCATTGGCATAAAGAATGCAAGAGCAACTACTTTATCCAACGTTTCTTCAAATCCAGCGATAATACTTCCTGAGACAATTCCAATAAATAATAAGAGAATAAGCCAAGGAAGTCTTCGGAATGCAGCAACAAATGGTTTGGTATTAAAATCAATCGCCTTACCAGATGCTGAAAGTTTTTCAATATCTTCATTAGCCTCTTGATAAATAATGTCCATTACATCATCTACTGTTACCACACCGACAAGTTTATTATTTTCTTCAATTACTGGTATGGAAATAAAATCGTATCGATTGATTAATTTTGCTACTTCTTCTTGGTCAGTATGGACGTCTACTGTCACTACACGGGAAAACATAATATCTTCTATTTTCTCGTACATGTCAGCAAGAAGTAGATCTTTATACGATACAACTCCTACTAATTCCTTTTTTTCACCTATCACATACAAATAGTTCAAGTATTCCGCTAGTTCCGCAAAGTGTTTTAGCTTATCAACTGCTTCACGTACTGTATATGTTTTGGGAATCCATACATATAGGTTGGTCATAATTCTCCCAGCCGTTTCAGGAGAATATTTCATCATATTTTGAACAATCGTGGATTCCTCTTCCTTCATTTCTGAAAGAATTTCTTCGACTTTTTCTGGTTCTAATTCTTCTAATAGAGAAACAAGATCATCATTATCCATCAAATCGAGGACTTGAGTGGAACGCTCAATCCCTAATTTTTCTAGAACAAGCAACTGGTCTTCCTTATCAAGTTCTTGAATCATATAGGTCAATTGCTCTGTAGGGAGATACATTATAAATTTGTTTTTATGCTTATTCGGTAAATTCAAGTATTGTTGTGCGATGTCATATGGCTGCAATTCATCCATTATAGATAAAAATTGTTCCTTTTTCCTATCCTTTAAGGTTTGAATAATCGCAAGTGTTGTTTCATTTTCTGTCATCTCAAGAGACATAACAATTGCCTCCTTCCTTCAGTTGTCCATTAACATTATAGCTTTAAATAAATATGTGTAAACCAAAGTCATGTAATATTACATTTTTATTACATTTGTTATATTCCAAACGGAAAATTCCTGACATTCCAATCAATGGAAATGATATCGAACTGGATGAAACTTCCAACACCTCCCCTACTATAGATCAGTACTAGAATAGGAGTCAATCCATTTCTCATGGAATTTTTTGGATCATGCGAAGTTATATTACAACTAGTAATCTAGTATATATTCTAGAAAAATAGGAGGAGTATGAATAAGATGAATAGGATTATGAAACTTCTATTAACTATATCAATGATTGCTAGTTTATTTACGATACCAATGAGTGCAGATGCTGCTTCTTACAAAATACAAGAAGGAGATTCATTCCATTCTATTGCGAAGAAGTTTAGTACAACGATAACAAACTTACAAATTGCCAATAAACGTTCTGGTAATGTTTTATATGCCGGAGAAACCATCCAAGTTCCAGACGATATTCCTTTGAAAGACAAAGAATTGATGGCTAAGCTTGTTCATGCAGAAGCAAAAGGAGAACCGTATGCTGGCAAAGTAGGTGTTGCTACGGTTGTTTTAAATCGTGTGGATCATAAAGAATTCCCTGATACGATTCGGGAGGTTATTTATGAAAAAGTAGGTGGGGCTTACGCGTTTACACCCGTACAAAACGGCAAAATTAATGGCAATTATACAGATGAAGATATGAAAGCAGTAAATGAAGCCATTGCATATCGCGGGCAAAGCGATGGATCCATCTATTTCTACAATCCGAAAACTTCCACAAGTAAGTGGATCTTTTCAAGAGAAACAACCGTTACTATAGGGAACCATCGTTTTGCTAAATAGATGAAATGGGGTTACATGTGACATATATCACAATAGTTAGAGGTATCATTTGATATAATAATATTGAACATAGGAAATATTATATATCAAATCCCATTCAATGGAGGAATAAAAAATGGAAAACGAAAAAGCAGATAGATTACGTATCATGCTTCAAGAAGCATTACAACCAATTTTAGACCGTTTAGATCGTATCGAGAATGAAATAAAATCTTTAAAAGAGCAAGATAAACAATAAAGGATTAGAGAAGGAGGACTTCTCTAATCCTTTTTGTTATTCATGTTTAAGGTCCTGAATTTTCTTCGTTAACGTTTTAAAACGTTCATCTAACTCTGGATAGGAAGAATCATTGGGGGTTAGAAGACTAAGTTTTCCCAACACTTCTTGTCTTTCTGTTTCTAATTTTAATACCAACTCAGCCTTATCTTCCGGTTCCTTTGATTCATTAGTTAATTTCTTATGAACACGTTGATTCGAAATAATCAATTGACTATCCGTTATTTTATCAAGAAAATAACGATCATGAGAAACAACGATTAATGTGCCATTATACTGTGCCAACGTTTCTTCCAATTGTTCTCGAGAAGGTAAATCAAGATGGTTTGTGGGTTCATCCAAGATAAGCACATCTTTCTCTTCTAATATATAGACCAAAAGCTTACACTTCACTCGTTCCCCCATACTCATGAACTTAATCGGTTCATTCCATTGCGATGCTTCAAACCCTAAATGCTTCATGGCATTTTGGACTTTCCCCCTATTCTCAAATGTTTCTGTATGGAATAGCTCTTCTGGCGTTTTTTCAAGGGGTAAATCAAAAACTTCTTGGGTCAAATATCCAATATTTGCAGAAGGGGAAATCCATATTTCTCCATCAGCTTGTTCCGTTCCCATTATCATTTTCAGTAATGTCGTCTTTCCACTTCCATTTGGGCCAATAAGTGCCACCTTTTCCCCGTATTTTATATAAAAATGAACACCTGTAAATAGTGTTTTCCCATCAAAAGATTTTGATAGACTTTTCACCTCTAAAAAACGCTTCCCAACCTTCGTGTTTGCAGTCATAGAAAATTGAACGGTATATTCAGGTTTTACAAAGTCAACCTTTGCTCTATCTAACTCCTTTTCAAGTCGCTTTTGCTTGGATTTAATTTGGGAATCCATTCGTTTTGCCTTTTTACGATGGTATTCTTTAGAACCCATCTTGGGACCTTCCTGTTTCGTTGATTGAGCATGTGCTTTCGCGGACCAAGAAGATAATTCGTTCATTTGTCCCTCAATCCGTTTCCTCATTTTTTGCTGTTTTTCATATGCACGTTGCTGAGATAATCTTTTCTCTTTGCGATATTCTATAAAACCTGAGTAGTTCCCAGAATGCTCTGTTAATAATTTGTCTTCTAAAGACCAAATTTTCGTTGCAACAGCATCCATAAAATGACGATCATGGGAAACAAAAATAATAGTACCTTCGTAATCTTGCATGTATTGTTTTAATAATTCCATACTTTCTTCATCTAAATGATTCGTAGGTTCATCTAATAATAGCAGCTCTGCTTGTTTTGAAAGACCATTTGCTAGTCGTGCTTTCAATCTTTCTCCACCACTTAATTGCCTAAAATCATTTTCCGGTACATTCCAGTAACTTAATAATTTTGCCTCAGAAGGGGATGAATGATAAGCGGAAAAAGATTTCGTTTCTTGTTCCACCATAACTGTTCTTATATTTTTATGAATAAAGGTAATCTGCCCTTTTGTTGGCTGAATTTCACCTTGTATTAATTCAAGTAATGTCGTTTTACCAGCACCATTCTTTCCAATCACACCAATAATATCGCCTTCGTGTACCATAGCATTTACATTTTTAAATATTTCCGTATCCTTTATTTCATATGTCACATTCGTTAATTTCAAAATTTCTCTCATACGATCGTCCCTTTCCTTGTAAGGGAGGATTCCACCATATAAAGCTTTATCATTTAACTTAAAATATTGAAAAAATCCTCCCAATATCATTGGAAGGATTAGCCATGCCTTTACATAACAAATAAAAAGACTTCCATCAGCGAAGGCTTTCCTTCATCCCCCACTAATGAGCAGTTAATCTCCCACCTAACTTCTTTGTTTATCCAGAAGCTTGGAGGAGGGAGTGTTACTTCCTGTTTAGGTGGGATAAATCTATTTATTATGCAAAATAGAAACGTTCAATTAAAAATGGGCAGACTAATCCTATTTATTCCTGGTTGAAATCAAAATTATTTCATTTCAAACGTTTAAAATAAGATTAATTTTTCATTGTCCACCCATCAGTCCTCTCATTTAATTCTTCTTGTAGTATATCACATGACTGGAAAAGGGTCACTAAATTATATTTCTATTTCAAGACAAATTTCGTTTTACTATAACCTTCTTTTGTTTTTGCAACTTGTAAAACGGCTGGAAACATGTTTTTCAATTCCTGAACATGAGAAATAACCCCAATCATGCGACCGGTTTGTTGTAATTCAATTAAGGTATCAATGGCTTTAAATAAGGATTCCTCATCTAATGACCCAAAACCTTCATCAATGAACATGGTTTCAATGGAAATATTCCCTTGGAAACTTTGGATGACATCTGACATTCCTAATGCAAGACATAAGGAAGCATTGAATTTTTCCCCACCTGATAATGTCTTGACATCCCGGGTTTGTCCAGTATACGTGTCGAAAACATCGAGTCCAAGTCCACTTTGTTTTCCATGGGATTCTTGGCGGTCACTGCGAATTAAATAAAATTGCCCATTGGATAACCGTTTTAATCGATGGTTTGCTGCTTCAATAATTCTTTCCAAATATTCAATCTGCAAATAACGTTCGAATGAGATCCGCTTGTCGTTTTGTCCACGTAGCATGTCATGCAAATCCGTAATCGTAGACAAATCTTTTTCAAATTTAACTACCTGCTCATGCCCATCTAAAATATGAATTATTAATTTATCTGCCTCTTGATAATATTCCTTGGAAAGATTTAAACGAGTTAGCTTATTTTCATATTGCTGTTTCAGCTGTTCAAGTTGTGACTCCAACTGGATTAAATCCTGCCTTCTTTTATCCTTTAAAGAAAGCTGTAATTCATGAACCTGGGATTTTACGGTTGATAATTCTTCATTAAATTGCTGAATGGCAACTTTCCATTTCTGTTGCTCAACTTCGGACATTTTTGCATTTTTATACGCTTCTAAACTAGCGAAAGCCGCTTCTTCCAGTTTCGTTTTAAATTCAATTTCAGCTTTCTGCTTTTTCTCTTTTGTTTCTTCTAATTGTTTTATCGCATGATGCAAATTAGCATCTGTCTTAGTATCCTCTTCTTTTGCCTGTTCTAACTGCTTTTGAGCTAATTCCCAACTTTTTTCTAATTTTTGTTTATGATTAGCCGTTCTTTCAATTTCACTCTCTAAAACAGTTAGATTTCTTACGTCTTCGGGAACGTGATTTAATCTTTCCTCATAGCGAGTTAAAGCTGTTCTATATTCCTCTTTATACTGTGCATGAATATGATCTAGCTTTTCTTTTTTCGTTTGAAGCTCTCTGATAACAGTTAATTCTTTTTCATGATTCAATCTTAAACTTCTTAATTCCTCAGCTAACTTTAATAATTGATCTACCTCTTCTTTTACCCTTTTACCTTCTATAACCACTTCATCATAAATACGAATAGCTTCTTCTTTTGGAATGTTAAATTGCTCCAGTAATTCGGATTCCATTTCCTTCATATTGCTTTTATTAGCGGCTAATACTCCATCCGCTTTTCGATAAAGCTCCCCTGTATTATCTAGGTTTATTCTCAAAGATTGGAGCTCTTCTCTAGTTACAACTTTCCCACTATTTACAGCCTTTTGTGGGTGCTCCTTACTTCCACAAACCGGGCAAGCTTCCCCATCATGTAAATGCTCTGCCAAAACAACTGCTTGGTTATTTAACCATATTTCTTCCTGTTCTTGATAGATTTGCTTTAACTGATCATAGGCCTGCTTTTTATTAGCAACATCCGCTTCCAACTCATTCATTCGCTTCTGTAATTTTTTGTAATCTAATAAAGCTTGTCCTTTCACCTTTAATTCCGATAATTTTTCCTGTTTATCTTGCAATAGAGTTGTTTTTTCATCCAGTTCTTTTATTTTTTGGTAGTGATCATCACTCATTTTTTGCTTTTGAACAACATCTTTATTAACTTTCTCAAGATTAATAGAGGCTGTTTCTACTTGTTTCTTAAGTCCATCAATGTGCTGTTTCGTTTTTTCCATTTCTTGCACCATTGGCAGAATATCTTTAAGATGATCCAGCTTTTTAGTTACTTGTTCACGTTCGTCTTTTTTAGCTTCCTGCTCTCGAAATACGTCACGTGCTTGTTCGAATTGTTCAGTAGATTTACTTTTGGCCAATTTTGCTTGTTTCAAAAGATTCGATTTATGTTCTTCATCTAGCCGCCAATCATTCACTTGCTTTTCGTATATTTCAATTGCAGCTGCTCGTTCTGCCACTTCTAGTTCACGTTGTTTTATTTCAACGTTAGGTTTCTTTTCTTCTAATTGCTGTAGTCGAGCCTTTTTCTCATCTAACTCTTGGAATCGTTCATTTATTACTTTTGCTTGAAAATACTCAGATTGTTTCTTGTTATGCATGGCATATGCATCATCATACTCTTTTTGATCGTTTTTTATTTGCTTAATGTAAAATTCCATCTCTTCTTTTAAGCCAGCAATAACTTGATTAACATTGAAATGTTCTTCTGAGATTACTTGAAATAATAAGGAATCCTCTCGATTTGGTAGATTAGATGATATACCTTGAATATAATGATCGATAGCTTGTTTTGCTTGATTATATGATTGTTTAACAGTTTGCTTCTTTTCGTTTAGTTGCCCTACTAGTTGTTGATAAGATTCTGTTTTAAAAATCCGACGTAATATTTCTTCTTTATTTTCTGTCTCTGAAGTAAGTAATTTACGAAATTCCCCTTGCGGCAACATCACGATTTGCTTAAATTGATCCTTCGTTAATCCGATAAGAGTCTCTACTTTTCTATCAATTTCTGAAACGATTTGCCGATCGACACAAGGAATTTCTTTATCTCCTATAATTTCATAAAACTCGTATTTATCCCCAGTTTTCGTCTTATTTCCTTTTTTAACATGGCCTAATTGACGTAAAATACGATAGATTCGACCATGTAATTCAAATATAAGCTCAACAGAAGTATGCGTATTATCTTCCGCAAAATCACTACGGAGCATTGTCTGGTTTTCACGATCTGAACCACTTGCACTACCATATAACGCAAAACAAATACCATCAAAAATGGTTGTTTTTCCAGCACCAGTGTTTCCAGATATGACAAATAAATGGTTTTGATCCAATTCTGTAAAATCGATGGTTTCACTATATTTATAAGGGCCAAAAGCCGTCATCGTTAACTTTAGTGGTTTCATTGTATGACTAACCCCTTTCCATTAGTTTCTAATTGGCTCTCTCTTTTTGACCGTTTGGCTTTCACTATCCGCTTTTAACATTTCGTCTAACACTTCTTTAAATAGTTTTTCCGTTTCCTCTGAAGGTTCTTGTCCTTTTACTTCCTTATAGAAAGCTTGAAATAGATCAAAGTCACTCAAACTACTACGATCGACATATTCCCTTTCTTCATTTGGAAAGAGTCCAGAAGAGACATTCTTTCTTTCTACGTGCATCGCATTCGGATAAACGGAGCGTACTTTTTCCATTGGGGATAATACCGGAGCTGTGTCTAGTAAACGTACGAATACATAATCTTCATTCACCGGATGTTTTAGTAAATCTTCCATCGTTGCTTCCACCGTACGAATATCCCTTCTTGGAGTTAAAAGACGCTTATCAAGACTTACGTTCCCATCTTTATCCATATCAACCACTAAGAAGCCTTTTTTATGATTTTCTTCTGAAATCGAATATTTTAAAATCGATCCGGAATAACGAACCGTTTCATCCATTACGTAGTGCGCTTGGTGTAAGTGGCCTAAAGCTGTATAATGAAAAGCTTTAAAATGGTGAGCATCTACATATTCCGCACCACCTATAGATAGGGGTCTTTCTGATTCACTTGTATTCTCTTGTTCTTCTCCAAATGGTGTAACAAAAGCATGTCCAACATACACATGACGTACATTAGGGTCTAATGAATCGTTCATATGCTCGATAGTCTTCCTTGTTGCATCATCATGACTTCGTATTTCATCGTCCTCAAGAATTGTTCGTACGACACTTGGGTCACAATATGGAACAAGATGGAAATGTACCTCCCCATGCTCATCATTCAAAACAACTGGAGTGAAGTCGTTTGTATAGTTACCAATGATATGAAATCCTTTTTCCTTCATGATACTACTGCCGAAATTCAATCTACCTGGACTATCATGATTACCCGCAACAGCAAGGACAGGGGTATTAAGCTTTATTACAATCGTTTCAAGAACTTCATCCAATAAATGGACAGCTTCAGTTGGAGGTACAGCACGATCATATAAGTCACCTGCAATGATAACCACATCGGGCTTTTCCTCTTCTACCGCTTCAACGAACTGCTTTAATACAAAACGCTGATCATCCGTCATATACACCCCTTGAACTAATTTTCCAAGATGCCAATCTGCCGTATGAAAAAACTTCATTATTATCCATGCTCCCTTCTATTCTCATTTAACATATATTTCATTCATTTTTTTAGTTTTATATTTTCATTAATATAGAAGACTCCTATCAGTAGGGTTTTTCCTTCATCCCCTACTAATGGTTAGTCGCACTTATCGGACCTTTTCAGGCAGTTGATCTGCCACCTACTCCTTTGTTTCCCCAGAAGCTTGAGGTAGGATAAACTATAAATCCTTCGTTCTATTATACCATTTTTCAAATTGAAATTAGATTAGTATAGCCTGGTTTTAAAAATGCTAGGATGAGTTTAGCTATTTTGGAATTCCCGTTTAATCCTGTATGATATGGGTATACGTTTAAATACAATTGGAGGTTATCATCGTGACTCAGACATTACAATTTGAAGCGGCTTGGGACAAAACGATAGCAAATAAAGACAGAGAAAAAATAAAGCAGGAATTTATAAGGGTAAAAGAGAATCTTTCAAAGGAAGAAAAAATACAATTTACCACTTTGGGACATGCAATCAATCATAAAGGGGAATTACTAGTAACGGTTCTCGTTCATAATACCTCCAATTCGGATTTCACTTTTCACCATGACACGATTCAGTATCATGCAAATGGTGAATTAATTGCCGGGCATATCTTCACCATTCCTAGATTAGTTATTGAAAAAGAAACAAGTATACCTTGGACATTTATTTTTCCTAAACAACAAATATTAAAAAAAGAAATTCCTTCAAATGGGGTAATACTAATAAATAAGACTTCCATCAGTGGAGGATTTCCTTCATCCACCACTGATAGATAGTATACGGACAATTGATCTCCCACCTACCTTCTTTGTTTCCCCAGAAGCTTGAGGTGGGATAAAATAATGAACGTTTTTTTCGACTCATATTATAAATGTCTTTTAATAACAATAAGAATATATTATATCGCTTTTGAACGGGGTTGATTGAAATGAATAAGGAATCGGAAAATCAAATAAAAGATGAATTAGCTGAAAGGCAGAGATTGGAAGACGTCATTCAGGTTATTAAAAAGAAAAAAATAGCACTGAAGGAGAAAGCCTCGGGTCTAAGAGAGAGTATTATCGATCTTAGAAAGGATTTTTGGGATGATGTTACGGTAAACCTAGACGAACCAGACGATATAATTGAAACACAAGCTAGTTTAAAACAGCAAGCTGAATTTTTAGCTGAACGTGAACGGTCACATGGAAATATAGATCATGAGAGAAAAACATTAGATTCGTTACAAGACTCACCTTATTTTGGCAGAATTGACTTTAAGGAAAACCAGACAAAGGAAGAGGAAAAAATCTACATTGGTAAGGCTTCTCTGATGGATGAAAAGGATGAGAATTTTCTCGTATATGATTGGCGTGCACCTATATCAAGCATGTATTATGACTACGCTCCAGGACCTGCTCAATATGAATCGACGGAAGATACCATAAATGGTGAAATAACATTAAAAAGGCAATATATTATTAGGCAAGGTCAGATGAAAGGTATGTTTGACACCGGCCTCACAATCGGAGATACCCTACTTCAGCATGCTCTTGGTAATAATGCTAACACAAAAATGCAAAGCATCGTTGCAACGATCCAAAAGGAACAAAATAAAATTATTCGTAACGAACGGAGTAATCTTTTAATTGTGCAAGGAGTGGCTGGAAGTGGAAAAACGTCAGCCGCATTACAGCGCGTAGCCTATTTAATGTATCGTTTTCGTGAAGAGTTAAATGCAAATGACCTTCTCCTTCTTTCACCAAATCCACTATTCTCAAGTTATATCATCAATGTACTTCCGGAATTAGGAGAGACAAATATTGGCCAATCTACCTTCTTACAATTTTTAAGAAAAAGGATTGAAAAAAACATTGAAATTGAATCTCCTTTTGAACAAATCGAGTACACCCTTACAGAACGACATAAGGATAAAAACGATATACGAGTTATAAATATGGACTATAAATCAAGCTTATATTTTAAACAGATGATTGATTCCTATATTTCTTATTTAAACCATACTGGAATTCTTTTTAAAAACATTAAATTTAGAAACGAAATTATCCTATCAAAAGAGGAAATTACTCGATATTTTTATGCACTTGATTCTAGCATTTCTATTCCAAATAAATTGGAACTTGTTTCTAAATGGCTTTTAAAGGAAATTCGTCATATCCAACAAAAGGAAGTTTCTGAAGACTGGGTTTTGGAAGAAATGCAATTATTAGACAAAGAAGATTACCAGAAGGCATTCACTTATAGTCAGGATATGTATGGTGATGAAGATGACCCGCTTCAAGAAGAAATGTTTTTGCGTAAAGAAGTGATTCAGCGGGCATTTGCCCCAATTAAAAAACAAATTAAACGATTGAAGTTTGTCCATGTGCTTGCCACGTACAGGAACCTTTTTGAAAAATGGGAACCAAATCTAAAACCAAAGAATTGGGAAACAATCGCTACATTTACTGTAAAACATTTAAACAAGCGCTATTTAACGTGGGAAGATGCTACACCATATGTATATTTCAAAGGAAAAATTCTTGGACACGATGCAGACCGTTCTATACGTCATTTATTTATTGACGAGGCACAGGATTATTCTGCTTTCCAATTTGCATTTATAAGACATATTTTCCCTTATACGAGAATGACACTTCTAGGCGATGTTAACCAGGGAATATACGCTCATACGACAAGTGAAAATCCTCTTATCCCGGATGCGGTGGAAAGTAACCATGAACGAATTACCTTAACAAAAAGTTATCGATCAACAAAAGAAATTGTAGAATTCTCAAAACACTTTGCTCCCGGTCATTCCATTATTGAACCTTTTGAACGGGAAGGAAAAAAACCTACCCTGCTTCAAACTGAAAATAACTTAGTTCAAACATTGTTATTGGAAATTGAAAAACTACGTAGATATGGTCATGAAACCATCGCACTAATTTGTAAAACAATGGAGGAAACAAATCAGATTTATGAATTACTACGGAAAGAAATTGATTTATATCCAATTAATGAAGAAACTTTTTCTTTTGAAAAAGGCATTTTGGTACTTCCTGTCTATTTAGCAAAAGGGATTGAATTTGATGCAGTTATTATTCCAGATGCATCAAGTAATCAATACAATCGGGAATCTGAGCGAGCGTTATTCTATACAGCATGCACTAGGGCCATGCATGATTTAACAATGGTCTCACCAGGGGAACCTTGCTTGTTTATTAAAGAAGCGGATAACGATACGTTTAAGGTGGGATAGTCTCCCACCTTTTTATTTACCAACAGATGAGCCCTTTACAAAAATCATAAAGTATGTTTTATTCATAATAGAAGAAAAATTGCATATCCGAAAGTTAGCACTAGGGGAGCTACGGTGTGTGGCTGAGAAGAGAAATCTGACCCTTATTACCCGATCTAGATAATACTAGCGTGGGGAAGTGCGGTTCACTGTATGATTCAATGAAACTTAAATACATACATGTAAACTGCATTCCCATACGGAGTGCAGTTTTTTTATTATTATTTTAGGAGGAGATTTTATGAGCAACTATTGTGGGACAAGTAGAATTGCAGGATGTCAGTTTAGTCTACATCCGATGAGTGACCGGTTTGTAGATATTATTCTATCAACACTGGAAGAGGTCGATACATCAAAAGTATGGAAGAATACAGATGATGTGAGCACATGTATTCGGGGGAAAATGGTTCATGTTTTTGATGTAACAAAGGCCATTTTCCTTCATGCAGCAAAAACGGGAGAGCATGTTGCTATGAACGGAACCTTTTCTATTGGTTGCCCGGGGGATTCAGATGCCGATGTGTACATGGATGAAACAGATACCCCGTTGAACGAAGAAAAGGTGAAGTCCATCTCCCAAGTCGCTGGTTGTAAATTTTCTCTTTATCCGTTAGGAAGAGAAGATTATATGGATAAAATCTATGAACAAATCGATTTATCCAAACACCGTAACGTTAAAGTAATATCTACCCATTATGCTACAAGATTGGATGGAGATGTGCATAATCTCTTTCAAGCATTATATGAATCTTTTAAACTTATTCAGGATCAAGTTTCTCATGTTACGATGACATTTAGTCTTTCTGCGAATAGTCCAACGAATCAAGCATAAGGAGTTTGTAAAATGACAAATCAGTGGAAATTAAAAGAAATAGTTCTTATGTCCATATTAGGTGTCGTATTTGGGATTATATATTTAGCCTTTTTCTTAGTTGGTCAGGTTATCCAAAATATTCTTGCCCCATTTGGTCTAGCTCCATTTGGTTATGAGATTATTTTTGGAATATGGTTTATTGTTTCTATCGTGGCGGCTTACATATTGCGTAAACCAGGAGTTGCCTTTACCGCAGAAGTAATTGCAGGAATTACCGAAGTGTTACTAGGAACTACTGCAGGACCGGGACTTATTCTTTCTGCTGCGGTCCAAGGTGCAGGTGCAGAACTCGCATTTGCTTTGACAAAATGGAAAGATTATCGATTACGCGTGTTAATATTTTCCGGTATGTCCGCAGCGCTGATTAGTTTTGTATGGCACCTATTTTACGCTGGAAACATTACATTAACACCATGGTTACTTGTTGCTACATTAGTTGTGCGTGTAATCAGCGGAGCACTCCTTGCAGGGGTTCTAGGGAAATGGATAAGTGATCAACTTGCAAAAACAGATGTACTACGTGGATATGCATTAGGAAAGGAGCTGCAAAAACGACGTGAAACAGGAGCAGCGTAGACCTCTACTTCTTATCGAAAACTTTTCATTTGACTATGAAAGCTTAGACCAACCAATAATTAATAGAATCCAATTTTCGTTGAATAAAAATGAGACGACTATTCTTATGGGGTCTAGCGGTTCTGGGAAAAGCAGCCTCGCCCTTTGTTTAAATGGATTGTACCCTGATGCCGTTGAAGGTGTTTCTTCCGGTGAAATCTATTATCGTGGAAAAAACATACGTGATTTCAAAAAAGGAGAATTAAATCAGGAAATCGGGATTGTTTTTCAGGATCCTGAAAGCCAATTTTGTATGATTACAATAGAAGATGAACTCGCGTTCACGTTGGAAAACATTAAGACCCCTCCTTCCGAGATGGCTCGGCGCATCTCGGAGGTATTAAAATTAGTCGGAATGGATGGGTTACAGAATAGAAAAATTCATGAGTTATCAGGTGGACAAAAGCAGAAGATCGCCCTAGCATCTGTTCTTCTGCTTGAACCTAATATGTTAATTTTAGATGAGCCTACAGCAAATTTGGACCCTGTTTCTAGTCTTGAGTTTATTCAGTTAATTAAATGTGTTCAGGAAAAACATCAATTAGCCGTTCTTATTATTGAGCATCAAGCAGATGATTGGCTAGATATCGTAGACAGAGTCCTTGTGATGGGAAGAAGTGGCGAACTGATTGCGGATGGAAATGTGAATTCTATCTTTATGGAAAAGAAAACATTATTGGAGCAAGAAGGCGTATTTTTACCAAAACGATTTTCCAATACTGCTGATTCCTTTCGCAACTTCAACCATCGTATCCTCCCTTCAGAAGATGTGATTTTAACTGTAAAAGACATGAGTTTCTATCGAAAGAAACAAATCATTTTGAATGAAATAAATTTAAACATACGGAGCGGGGAATTCATCGCAATTATTGGAGAAAACGGAGCTGGTAAGTCTACACTACTACAATTAATGGCTGGATTATTAACCCCATTTAAAGGAAATATTTACTTTTTCGATAAACCAATGGAACATTGGGACCAAAAAGAACTTAGAAAACGAATGGGATACGTTTTTCAAAATCCAGAACATCAATTTATTACGGACACCGTGTTGGAGGAGTTAACATTTGGCTTGAAATTAAATGGATATTCGGAGAAAAAAATAAATTCTACAGCAACCAAACTTATGAGGGAATTTCACCTAGAAAAACATCGATTTAGTAATCCTTTCTCCTTAAGCGGTGGACAAAAACGACGTTTAAGTGTTGCAACAATGGTGGATGAGACACCAGATATTTTATTTTTTGATGAGCCAACGTTTGGTCAAGATGCTCGAACAACAAGGGAATTCATGAACATGATTGAACGACTAAGAGAAAGTGGGACAACCATTGTCTTTGTTACCCATGATATGGACATTGTGGATATAACAAATCGCGCAATTGTATTACACAAACAGAACATTGTCTATAATGGCGAACCTGAAAAGCTCTGGCAACAGGAAAAGATTTTGAAAAAAGCAAGATTACGCTTGCCTTATCGAATCCGAAACAATCATGAAGAAGGTGCTGTTTAATGATCTCGTCTATTAATCCATCTATAAAGGCAATAGCGGTATTAATACCAGGCATTTTACTTAGTTTTACTTTTGATGTATTTACACCACTTTCCTATTTTATATTTATTCTATTCGTAACCTTTACTATGGGGGATATCTCGGTTATAAAATGGCTCAAATTCTTCAGTCCGTTCTTTCTCGTTGCATTAAGCTTTGCTTGGATGACGATTCTTTATACAAATCAAACCTTTTCCTATGGAGAAGTTATGTTTACATTATGGAGGTTTGAAATAACTACTGGCAGTATACTTACAGGGACTAGTCTCGCACTTCGGTCTCTTTGCTTTGTGGCATTGTCTCTATTATTCGCTTTAACAACGGATTCCACTAAATTTATGCTTAGCCTTATGCAACAATGTAAAGTACCACCTAAAATCACATATGGTATTTTAGCTGGATATCGGTTTTTACCTTTATTTCAACAGGAATTACAGATATTAAGACAGGCACATCGCATCCGTGGTGTAGGAAGAACAAAAGGGTTAAAAGGAAAAATAAATCAATTCCGTAGATATGCAATTCCGCTACTAGCTAATGGGATTCGCAAGGCGGAACGAGTAGCTATTGCTATGGAATCAAAGGGGTTTACTGGAGATACAGATCGTACCCACTATCATCAGATGACCATCGAAAAAAAAGACTGGATCTTTTTTTCCTTTATTGTCGGGGGATTTATTATAATAGTTGTATTTTCGTATAATTTGGGGTATCTAAATATATTCGGAAAAAAGGTTTAGGAAATGGCTGGGACATTACTAAATTGCTATTCATAAAGCCGAATATTTTCTAATTTAATGAACAATATAATAAAAAAACAAACTATTAGGAAACTTTAAATTAGAATTTCAGGTGAAAGTTCGGTTTTTTCATGACTGAAATACTTTTGTCCCAGCTCCTTCTGTTTTCCAAGCACTTTTATAAAGAAGACTTCCAGCAGAAAGGGGGATCCTTCATCCCCTACTGATGGTTAGTCACACTTATCAGACCTTTACGGACAATAACACTCCCACCTACCTGAGGTGGGATAAAGAAAACTTGAGGAGACTAGGCTTTTTCACGATCTTCTTTTGTAGGCCCCATCACACCGGGAACCGGTAGACCGGCCTGGCGAAGTAACACAGTCATTTGTCCACGATGATGTGTTTGATGATCAATGAAAAGTCTTAATACTGCACCCCTTGGAGATGTGTGTCCATGCATTTCGACTTCTTCGGCAAATTTCTCATCGGTCATATTTTCTTTTACTTCATGTTCAACCGCTAAAGCAACCTTTTTATATGCCTCCACAATTTCACTAGCTTTATGAGGAACAGCTTGAGGATCTCCTGTCTCAACGTTTAACCCAACTAACCCTAAGAAATACGCAGGAGCTGTTGCTAAATGCCAGCCTAACCATCCTAATGTACTATGACCTTCGACAATAGCCTGTCCTAATGTATCATCTGTTAATGATTCAAGAACTTGAATGGTACCATGAGATGCATGTGACCAATCTAATAAAAAGTCTTCCACTTTTCTATACATAACGATTACTCCTTCATCTTGTTAAAATTCTTTTGTAATTCTATTATACTAGAGCTACTACAAACAATTCCAATTGTTGAATCCATTTTTTTGCACTATATTATTTTTCTATATAATAATGCCATATTCCATTTTTCATTTCTTTTGATACTCTTCCACTTATCTCAAGATAATCAAGATGACCGATGATTTCGGACATTACCAAAGAAAATTGACTATGATAGCTTTTCTTATAAAACTTCCTTGCGATTTCGTCTCCAGTTGTTGTCCCTTCTTCTATTACTTTTCTTATTTTTTCTGCTTTAAGCTCAATACCATCTATTCTCTTCCTTATTAATGAACTGGGATTTTGAATGATATTTCCATGTCCTGAATAGATTCGTTCTATATCCAACTTTTGAACCTTTTCAAGGGATTGTTTATGTTGAAGTAGTGTCGGGAGTTTTTTTCCATTAAAATCAGGCTCCACAAGAGCATTACTTGAGATATGTTCGATCATTAAATCGCCTGCTATCATTTCTTTGTTTTCTAAACTGTGTAATGCAATTTGGTCTGGCGCATGCCCTGGAACTTCTATAACATCAAAATGAAGATGTTTAGCACCTATTGGAATAATTTCAGACTCGACTTGCTGATTGCTATTTCTTTCAATAGACTTTTTCAAAAAGGAAATTTGTTTATCTCCTGCGTCTCCACAACCCATTTCTTCATATAATTTCGCATAAAAGTCTACTCTCATCTCTAAAAAACGAGGATCTCTTTTCAATCGTGGAATAGCATCCTTATGCGCATATACAGGAATTGGATGCTTTCTAGTAATTGGATTTACTAGCCCGACATGATCATAATGATTGTGGGTTAAAATAATTTCTGTTAAGTCACCTGTAGAAAAGCCATTTTCCTGTAATGTAAGTTCTAATGCTTTGTAAGACTCTTTATTATTAAATCCGGCATCGACCAAGCTTAATGATTGCTCTGTTTTCACTATATAAAAATTTACTGTTTTCAAATTGGCTGGAGCATCCACCATGATAGGAAATATATTATGTACTTCTTTCATTTTTTAAAACCCCCCTCCTTTTCCTATATGTTTAAATTTCTACACGTTCCGTTTGAATTCCTTCCAATTTATAACTTATCGCATCAATCGTCCATAAAATAAAGTATCTTAAAAACATAAAACCCCTTTTGGTCAAAGGGGATAGGCGATAATTATTGGCGTTTTTTCGTCTTTTTATTATTATACTTTTCATTTGCTGTTAATGGTTCATTGGCAAATTCATGATCAAATTCCTTAGATAAATTTTTTCTCACTCTTTGCTCATCGCTAAAACTATTTTGTTTATTTTTATTAGCCATCCAAAACACCTCCCAAGAGATATTATGGCTAAAATACCTTTTATCATACTTGGTGAATCATTCTCGCCTCTCGATTCGCTGGGACTGACTTAGTATTTTCCCTATAGGATGATATGTTAATCAAAATTCCTAAAGAAACCATTGTAATAACTAAGGAAGACCCACCATAACTAATGAAAGGTAATGTTACGCCAGTTATTGGAAGTAGTCCAGAAACAGCTCCTAAATTTATACATGCTTGAGCTATAATTTGAAAGGTAATTCCAATTGCAAGTAATTTGGCAAACCTATCCTTACATTCTCTTGCAATCTGTACACCACGGAACATAATGAAAATATATGCACTAATAACTATAATCAATCCCAAAACACCTAGTTCCTCAATAATTACTGCCATAATAAAGTCAGTATGGGCTTCTGGTAGGAATCCTAACTTCTGAATACTATTACCTAAACCATTTCCCATTACTCCCCCTGTCCCAATAGCAATATAACCATTTACTAACTGATACCCTTCACCGAAAGGATCTGCAAAAGGATCAATAAATGAGACTATTCTTTGCATACGATAGGAAGAAGTAATGGAAAAATAAATGATACCTGCCAGCCCGACAGTTCCAAGCATGAATAAATGTCTTTTCTTTACTCCTGAACATATGACAATCGTTAAACAAGCAAGTAAAATAAGTCCCGCGGATCCTAGATCAGGTTGTTTTAAGATTAAAAGAAAAATAATCCCTAATATAATTAAAGGCGGCAAAACCCCATTTTTAAATTGATTAATCGTCTCTTGCTTTTTAGCGTAAAAAGAAGCAAAATACATGATCATAAATAATTTGATTAATTCTGTAGGCTGAAGCAAAATGGGGCCTAATTGAATCCATCGTTGAGAATAATTTCTCTCCGTTCCCAGTCCAGGTATTAACACCATTACTAGCATTACGATTGATACCATTACTAATAATGGACTTAGTTTACTATAGATACGATAGGGTACAAAGGTGGCAATTATAAAGAAAAATAATCCAATGATGAACCATTTCAATTGTTTTGTAAAAAAATATGTAGGGTTATCATAATGGATATAAGCAACGGCATAACTACTACTGTATACCATCATTAATCCAAAACCCGTTAAAAGTAAAGTAATTATTATTAATGAGTAATCAAATTGTTTTATTTTTCGGATTAACATGGATTTCATTGGTAGTTTCCTTTCTCCTGAACAATACTTTCACTAAACATATAATTGTTGAATTGTAACTGTACACTAATATTTGAAATTAACTTCATTGCGTTAAGAGCAAGTGCATACTTCTCAAATAATTCATCATATGCTTTTCCCACATGTTATTTGTTTTCGCCCTTCTAACTTTTCATATTTAATTGCTGGTAAACGGTTTGAACGACAAGTGCATCATCCAAGTAGCCGATTGGAAATAGATAATCAGGAAGTAAATCGGTTGTAACAATAAAATAGAGTAGAGCACCACCCATTAACCCGATTTGAAATGAAGTTCCATTTTCCTCTATAAATCTATGATACATCCATTTCAAATTTTCAATAAACGGACCAATTCCGCCTGTTTTTTTTAGTTTTTCATTAAATTGATTAAATATAGTATTTTTCCCTTCATCTGTCTGACTATAAATTTTATAGTTAACTATTTCCTGTTCCATTTTTTCCAATGTGAAATTTTCATGATACAGGTTAGAAGATTCTATTAATTGTTGGATTTTTTCTAATGCAACTTGAATATCTGCAGCTTTTTCTTTCTTCGTCGCCATATTATAACCGGCGGCTTTTATTAAAGTAGGGAGTTCTATATCTAGCCCCATAGAAAACTTCTCCAAATGTTTTAAGTTAATTTTACGTTTCCCGTTCATAATTTTAGAAATGGTAGCATGATCTATACCGCATAGCTTACTCAATTTTCTTATCGATAAATTTCTTTCTTGTAAAATTTTCGATAAAAACACTCCAAATCTTTCATGATTAAAATCTTCCAAATCAATCATACCTTTCCAAATCCATTATGTTTCCATTACCATACCAAATTGGTTCCACTACGTCAACATTGGTTTCAACGGATTAAATAAAGAAGACTTCCATCAGTTGGTTTTTTTCTCTCATCCCCTACAGATAGTTAGTCGCACTTATTGGACCTTTACGGGCGGTTGATCTCCCACCTACCTTCTTTGTTCTCCAAAAGCTTGAGGTGGGAAAAATCAAGGCATATAAAAAAGAACAAGCGAATAAGCTTGTTCTTTCCCACTTAAAATTAATACCCTACTGCTTTTCTTTCCTCATGACTCGTTATCACTTTATAAAGAGCAGCACGTTCCGTATCGTTTAAAGGTACTAATGGTAATCTCACACCGCCAACTTGTACACCTATATGATTTAATGCTTCTTTCACTGGTGTTGGGTTTGGTGAAGTGAATAATGCTTTCATTAATGGTAAAAGCTGACGATGAAGAGATGCTGCATAAGCTACATCGCCGTCTTTAAAACGAGTTACCATTTCTTGCATTTCATTACCAATTACATGAGACGCAACAGACACTACACCAGCTCCACCTAAAGACAATGTCGGTAAAGTCATACTATCGTCACCAGTATAAACGCTGAAATTGTCTGGAACATCTGTAATAATTTTAGATACATTATCTAAATCTCCACTTGCCTCTTTAATAGATACAATATTTTCAATTTGAGCCAAGCGAATAACCGTTGATGGCTCCATATTTACAACGCTTCGTCCAGGGATATTGTATAGCATAATTGGAAGCTTTGTGCTTTCTGCAATAGCACGAAAATGCTGATACATACCTTCTTGTGATGGTTTATTATAATAAGGAACTACAAGCATAATTCCGTTTACACCAAGTTCCGTAGCTTCTTTCGTTAGCTCAATGGATGCGCTAGTATTATTTGAACCTGTTCCAGCAATAACAGGTACTCTCCCTTCTACCACTTCCATTACAAACTTAAATAAATCAAGTTTTTCCTTATGAGTTAATGTGGGGGATTCACCTGTTGTTCCAGCTACAACTAACCCATCAGAACCATTTTCAATTAAGTGATTTACTAAAGTTCTTGTTGCTTCATAATCGATTTCTCCATTTTGATTGAATGGAGTCACCATTGCCGTTAATACATTACCAAAATTCATAAACTTCACACCCTCTTTTTTATTTTTCGGCCGTACGAGTGTGGAGGACTCATTTAAAAAGCAACAACGAATTCTTAGAGAGCTCGTTGTTGCTAGAACATTTTTAGTAAAAGTTCTTAGCTAGATAGCCCCCCATATAGTCCCCTATATGACAGTTCTGTACTTCTTCAATACAGACCCAACGTTGGGATAATGAGAATCCCTCCGCTTCGGCAAATTCCCCTTTCCTTATGTTTCGTCAGATCTCATTCTCCTCTACATAAGTACTGATGGTCTTTGCACCTCTACCTTACTTTAATAAGTATAAAATAAGAGTTTATTTAATTATTACTACCAATGTATCAAATAACCACATATAAAACAAGCATAATTTAGAGTTCTTCATTTAATATTGCATGCGTTTATTTTTTATTTAAAAAAGGGCCTGCCAATTTGTCGGCTAGACGCGGAAACATATTATATAAATTACTTCCTATATTCATCCAATAAGGAATATTTAGCTCCCTTTTTGGTCGCTCCATTAAATATACAATTTTTTCAGCGACCGTGTCCGCTTGCAACATATATTTTTTCACATTTTTTACATAAGTTCCGGATTGATCCGCACTTTCAAAAAAGTTGGTTTCGATTGGCCCAGGGTTTACAGCAGATACATGAATATTTGTTTTCCTAAGTTCAAGCCTTAACGAATTGGTAAAACCGAGAACGGCATGTTTTGTAGCTGCGTATCCACTTGTTTTTGGCGTCGCTAGTTTACCTGCCTGAGACGCTATATTGACGATATGGCCCATGTTGCGTTCAATCATACTAGGAATTACTTGTTTTGTACAATTCATTAATCCAATGACATTAACATGAAACATCTTTTCCAAATCATCTAAATTAGCCTCATGAAAAGCATCAAAAACACCAAATCCAGCATTATTTATTAACACATCGATGTTCCCAATATCTTTAATTATTTCAACAAATACCCTTTCTACTGCATCCCTATCACTAACATCAAGTTTAAAATAGTAAGGTTGTACCGAAGTTTCTTTTTTAATTTTCTCAGAGATTGTTTTTAATTTCACCTCAGATCTTGCCAATAAAATGGGATGCGCTCCTTTTTCAGCTACCTTTATAGCGAGTTTTTCTCCAATACCTGATGACGCCCCTGTAATCACTATTATTTTATCTTTTAATCTATTCATACCTCACCCCAAGACTTGCAAATCCATTTTTCTTAATCATACCAAATAAATCAAAATAAATGCCCAGGAAATATTTTAAAAAAAGAAAAAACCACAAACCCGTCCGTGGTTTTCTCACCTTATCATATTAATAACAAAAACTTTTATTTTTCTTCAAAATGATATTCAGGCTCTTCCTTTCCTAACTCCACTTTCATATTATATTCATCTAAAAACCAAGCGTCTTTTTCATTAATATAGAAAGTAATACCTTCTACTTCTGTTTTTATAGCAATTTTTCCATTTTCTCCAACTGATAATCCTAGAAAGAAATTCGAATGCACAGTAGGAATACCGCCATATATTTTTAAATAAAATTGAACCAATTCCCCTTTTTCTAATCCCATTTCATCTATGAACCATTTTGCTGCATCTTTAGATACTTGTAATGCCATTAAAGCCACTCCGTTCTATTTATAATGTCTTTTATATTTTTTGATTTTCTAATTTAATCCGTGCTATTTACAATAAACTAAATTGTTTCTCAAAGCAAAAAGGACGCTTTTATTTAGCGGGAAGGAAACCACCAGATTTTATTTAATTTTCTCAAATTCCTGAACCATCATTTCATAATTCATTGCTCCTAGGGCTACTTTCCTTATCACTCCATCAGAATCAATAAGATAAGAAGTTGGATAAGCATTTACTTTATACATTTGTTCTACCTTTCCCTTTTCATCCTTTAAAATCGGGAAAGTCAAACCAAGCTCATCAACAAATTTCTGTACATCATCAACACTCTTTTCAGTTGATGTTAAATTAACTGCCAAAATTTTAACATCTTCATCGTTATCAAATTTCTGTATGTCTGGCATTTCTGCACGGCATGGTGGACACCACGTAGCCCAAAAATTAACAAATACCTTATTTCCACGATAATCAGATAATTTCACCGTTTCTCCGTTTAACGTTGTCAATTCGATATCTGGAGCCATATCTCCTACAGATGTACCGACTTCCGTTGAATCACGATTTATAACAAAGTCATAAACAGCCCATCCTAGCATCCCTACAATAATAATTACCAATATAATTTTTTTCATTTAATCCCCCCTGAAACCGTACTTATGTAAAATCATTCAATGTTTTCTTTTTTTATATAACTAGAATGATTCCAGGAAACCGTGGATGTATGGGATATCCAAAGATTACGTTTTAATTTTGTATGGTCGAAAAAACAAGTAATCCTAGAGATCATCCTATTAATATTATAACTAAAAAAAGGAAGTTATTTACTTGGTCATGTGTCAAAAGAAGGACAATAATTAACAAGCCTAGCACTAAACTATACCTAAAATAAAAAGAGTTATTTGTCCAAATTAATTTTATAAAGAAGACTTCCATCCGTTTAAGTGGGATAAATAACACCATCTTTTTTCTTCTTATAATTCTCTTTTAATATAACATAACCATATCTTAATATTTAACAAACTTGCATTTATTGAGTTCGTATTTCTATAAAGAAGACTTCCAGCAGTGGGATTCCTTCATCCCCGAATAATGGTTAGTCGATTTATCGGATCTTTCTTTATGGAACAAAAAAACATCTAGGTGGATTATCCTAGATGTTTTTTATTTGCCTGGCGGCGTCCTACTCTCGCAGGGGGAACCCCCAACTACCATCGGCGCTGGAGAGCTTAACTTCTGTGTTCG
>NZ_JAHHXM010000033.1 GCF_019037185.1 Oceanobacillus caeni | reverse complement strand
CCATATTCATCCCCTAATTTCTATCTTTTTCTACTATAAGATTATCAAATGAATAGGACACTTTCTAAAATTGTCTATTTTACTGATACAATAACATGAGCTATCACGGACAAAACTGCATTCGAAATAGCCTGAAATGTCCATGAGAGGTTGTCACGAACAAAGTTGCATTCAAAATACCTCGAAATGTCCGTGATAGTACCAACCAACAGACAAAGTACCCACCCCCCCACACAAACCCCCCTACTGAATAAAGTTTCAAATTACCAAAAAAATGAATGAATTTCACAAGTGTGCGGTAAATCACATGAAAGTTGTGATTTGGTTCACTTTTCCCTCTATCATTTCAATCTACAATATAGATAAGAGGATAAGGGAGGGATTAAAAGTGGAAAGAAATAAAGGTGTTATTCCGAAAAATGATCTCTATAAAGATGAAAATTCATTAAAAGGTGCATTATTTTCTTCTATTGTATTTGTTGGTGGAACGATTGTAGCTTTTATCGTCTTACTCATCGTTTTTTATATGATTCGAATCTAAATGAAGGAGGTTAACCTGATGAAAATGCATCGTGCTGAAGAAATTTGGTTAATTGTTGGTGTAGCTATTCTTGTGCTTTCCATGGTGTTTACTGGATACCAAGCGTTTGCCCAAGGAATGGCACCACCAAGTAATACGGAAACATTAGATCCACAAAAGGTAGATGAACATGCTCCATTTGATAATCCAGGTGTGTTTGAAATAGGAGAAAATGAATATGAAGTAGTTATGACACTACAAGCATTTAGTTTTACTCCAAATGAAATTGAAATATCGGCGGGTTCTGAAGTTCATTTTACGTTAACTTCTAAAGATGTCGTTCATGGCTTTCAAGTTGCTGGAACGAACATTAATGCAATGGTAACGCCAGGTTATATTCAACGAATCTCGCAAAAATTCGATGAACCTGGTGAATACCTTGTACTTTGTAATGAATATTGCGGAGCAGGTCATCAGTTGATGGCAACGACGATAACCGTTAAATAAAGGAGGGGAAGGGATGGAATTAGTGGAAAAACGTAATCTTTCAAAAAAAATAAACTATGTTGCTGGATTTCATCAAGATGATGCTCGACTCAGCTTAACGTATCTCGCAGTAGCATTTCTCGTATTATTAATTGGAGGTTTTCTAGGTTTATTTCAAGGATTAAATCGAGCAGGATTGCTGGAGTTACCAAGTTGGTTTGACTACTATCAAACGCTAACAGCACATGGCATTTTATTATTATTAGTCTTTACAACATTATTTACAGTCGGCTATTTTTATGCAGCTCTATCCCATACGTTAGGCGGCCTATTACCTAAAGTTCGGAAAATGGGTTGGATTGCATTTGGAATGATGATGATTGGGGTTGCCTTTGTTGCAACAACTATTGTTATGGGGGATGCATCCGTTTTATATACCTTTTATCCACCAATGCAAGCTTCCCCGTGGTTTTATATTGGTTTAGTTTTTGTTGTTCTAGGTATTTGGATTGCTGCATTTGGAGCGTTTATAAATATCGCCAATTGGAGAAAAAATCATCGTGGAAAACATACTCCATTATTAGCATTTTTTGCAACTGGTGTATTTGTACTACTATTTTTCGGAAGTATTGGAGTAACTGTTGAAGTGTTCATGCTTATTCCATGGGCTTTCGGTTGGACGGAAACCGTCAATGTTATGCTTAGCCGTACGCTGTTTTGGAGCTTTGGTCATACATTAGTTAATATTTGGTATTTAACTGCTATTTCAGCGTGGTATGTTGTTGTACCAAAGGTTATTGGCGGTAAATTATTTAGTGATGGCTTAACTCGATTAGTTGTTATTTTGTTAGTTATATTAAATATCCCAGGTGGGTTTCACCATCAAATTATTGATCCTGGTATTACAGAAACTTGGAAATTTATTCATGTATTTATGAGCCTATCAATTGCATTTCCATCCTTGATGACGGCCTTTGCAATGTTTGCTGCATTTGAACGGACAGGAAGAAAAAAAGGAGCAAAAGGATTATTAGGTTGGTTCAAGAAATTACCTTGGGGTGATGTCCGCTTCTTAGCACCATTTATTGCGATGGTTGCATTTATATTTGGTGGTGCAGGTGGAATTGCACAAACAAATAATCAGTTAAATCAAGTTGTCCATAATACGTTATGGGTAACGGGTCACTTTCATTTAACAGTTGGTGTTACAGTAGTTCTTACCTTCTTTGGAATCGCCTATTGGTTAATTCCACATCTTTCCAAGCGTGAATTAACACCGCGAATCAATCGATTAGGTATTTATCAAACCATTATTTGGACAGTTGGTATGATCTTTATGTCTGGTTCTATGCATTGGGTTGGATTATTAGGGGCGCCTAGAAGAAGTTCTTTTTCTACTTATGGTGATCAAGCAACTGCTTTAAGTTGGGATCCGTATTTGTTCTTATTAGCTATTGGAGGAACACTACTTATCATTGGAGTTATCCTCATGTTTTATATCGCAATCCACTTAATGTTCTTTGCACCAAAAGGAGAAACTGAATTCCCGATTGCGGAAGCTGAAGAAAATGTAATGCCGACTCCAAAATGGACAGAGCGCTGGGGGTTATGGATTGTTATGTTTTTGGCAATTGTAGCTATGGGATATGTAGTGCCATTAATGGATATTATCGTTAATGCACCACCAGGATCCCCGCCATTTAGGACTTGGTAAACAAACATTCTTCTTTTTAAAGAGTGAGGATATGAGGTTGGAACATAACGAAATGTTTAACTCAAATGACGAAGAATCCCACAGAATTAGCGGAGTATATTTCCGAAGCGGTTTATCTACTCCATAACTTCTGTAAAGTTCGGATTTCTCTTTTTATAAAACATTTTTGATTTTTATAAAGAGATAAAGAAAGATAAAATTTTGAAGCATTAATTTCCTTAAAAAATATAGGGTGTGATCGGATGATCAAAAATAAAAATACAATATCCTTATGTGTAGTTGTCTTATTTGGAGTTGTTCTGTTTTTTATTGAAACAGATGGATTTCAAGCTTTTACTACGGAATAGGCAAGAACCATGAAATTGGTAGAGGAACAACCGGTATTTCCAGATGTAACATTAGAGGATAGTAAGGGAAATATATACTCCTTTTCTGAATTCAAAGGGAAATACGTAATGATAACATTTGTTTACACAACATGTACATCTGTATGTCCAGAATTAGAGATGAATCTATTTAATGTCTATGATCAAGTACCAGAAAAATATATAGGGGAAGATATTGTATTCTTAAGTATTAGTTTTGATCCTGAGCGTGATGATGTTGAAACCTTAGAAAAGTATCGTCGCCTTTTTGGAAGTGACGGGGAAACATGGCGAATGGCAAGAGTACCAAATGCTGAAGAATTGCATAGTTTACTAGATGAATTTGGCGTTATTGTTATTCCCGATAATCAAGGTAATTTTACTCACAACTCTGCCTTTTATCTTGTCAACCCACAAGGGAAATTAGTAGATGTAATGGATTACCAAAAGGTGGATGAAGCAGCAAGCAAGCTAATGAGCATTCTTGAAAATGAGGTAGGTGATAAGTAATGAAGCAAGCTATATATGGTTTAGTACTGTATCTATTTCTTATGCTCCCACCGGTAATTACATTATCTGAATCTATTATGGTCGTCCATATGCATATGCAAATACCGCTTCTCGTAATAGTTGGAATGCTATTTACACCGTATTTAAAAGATAGATTTCCTAATGTTTTTGAGAACTGGAATTATAATGGAATACCAGGAATCATGCTATTTATGATTATCGTAATCTACTGGATGATTCCTCGTGCGATGGATGAAGCACTTGCGATATCAACTATTGAGATTTTTAAATTTATCAGCTTGCCATTTTTAGCAGGAATACCTTTACGGGATAGCTGGAGTAATCTTAATACTTTAGGAAAAAATATCATTTTTATTTGTTTGATTTTAATATCAAGTGCTATGGCTTGGTTATACATCGCTATTCCTACACAAATATGTAACAATTACCTCATCGTAGAACAAAAAGCACTTGGCTGGACATTTTTACTAATAGGTTTATGTCTCTTCATTTATTTTGTTCAATCTCTATTTATAAAAGATTATAGCCTAGAAGAAAGTGAAAATGAATAAAGGTATACCATTCCTTTTGGATTGGAATACCTTTATTATTAAAACAATTCTTCCTTTAATCTCTTTGTATCAAGAACGGTTCTTCCTTTTGTATCCGTAAAAACTAACTTTTTCCTCTTTAATTGGGTTAATGTTCTACTAACCGTTTCACGACTAGAGCCTATCATGTTAGCAAGATCTTTATTGGTAAACTGTGTTAGCAGAGTAATTTCTTCATTTCCATTCATTCTACCGTGTTTTTTCCCTAACCGAATTAATAATAGGATGATCTGTTCATATGTATTGCGAAGAATCTTATCTTCTAATCGATTTTGTAAATCTACAATTTTATCACCTAATACTCGGAAGATTTTAACACTGACCTCAGGGTTATTAATAAGAAAATCTTCAAATAAATGAATGGGAATATAGATTAAATGAGCATCCTCCATTACTTCCGCATGTGCAGGGTAATTATCATTTCTAAAGAATCCTTGGTGAGGAAACATTTCTCCAGCACTTAAAACATTAATAATTTGCTCTTTTCCATGGATGTCTGTTCGATAAATTTTAATCTTACCTTGATGAATAAAATAAACATTCTCTAATGGATCCCCCTGCATAAATATGTGTGTTCCATGTGGGTAGTTACGATTTCTTGCTAATTCAACTACATGATTTATTTCGTGATCCTCTAAACTTTTAAAAAGTGGGAAACGCTGTAGTAATTTTTTTATCGATTCAGGATACATTTCACTCCACCTTTCTATGTCAAATTTTATCTCACCTTAAGCTCCTGGGGAACAAAGAAGGTAGGTGGGAGATCGACTGCCCGTAACCATTAGCGGGGATGAAGGACTCCCCACTGATAGAAGTCTTCTTTATAAATATCCTATCACGAAGATAATTCTTATGTTGTGAGAAATATCATTCTATATTAACCGTGAGTAAAATCACGTTTCATAAGTGCGTTTTGTCACAATGAATGGAGCTATTATATTGTATCTTAAATTTATGCCACCCTAAACGTGCAGTAAGACTCTCACCTAAAGCTTCTTGGGAAAGAAGGAGATCAACTGCCCGTAAAGGTCCGATAAGTGCAACTAACCATCAATGGGGGATGAAGGAGCCCCTCACCGATGGAAGTCTTCTTCATAGGAGGAGTACCTAAATTCCAAAATTAGTTTACTCCAAAATATAGCAAATGATTATGAAAAGAAACGGAGGGATTCACATGAACGAAAAACACTATACCATTAAACTTCATGCACCAGACATTGAACCAAAAATTCGACATCCCAAAATATTTGAAGCGTTTGACCAATTAAAATCTGGTGAAATAATGCATCTGTCCAATGACCACAATCCGAAACCATTATATTATCAATTTTTAATGGAAAGAAAAAATCAATTTAGTTGGGAGTATTTAGAAGAAGGCCCCGACTTGTGGCAAGTGAAAATTAAGAAAAAATAACACCGAATAAGTCCTTGAGTTAGACAGGGACTTATATTCACAGATACGTGTAACTAAAGGATGGGAAATTATGTTTAATAGAGATTATAATCAAAATCCATTTATTGTAATATGGGAATTAACACGTGCATGCGCATTGCATTGTTTGCATTGTCGTGCAGAAGCTCAACACCATAGACATCCACTCGAATTAACTTTTGAAGAAGGAAAGAAATTAATTGATGATATTTATGACATGGATAATCCCATGCTTGTGTTCACAGGGGGCGATCCACTGGAGCGGCCAGATGTATTTGATATTGCAGAACATGCCATTAAAAAAGGTGTACGTGTTTCCATGACGCCTTCCGCAACACCAAATGTTACCAAAGAAGCAATGAAAAAAGCAAAAGATATTGGTCTTGCTAGATGGGCATTTAGTATCGATGGTCACTGTAAAGAAATCCATGATCACTTTCGTGGGACTGAAGGATCATTTGATTTAACAATGAGAGCAATTCAATATTTGCATGAACTAAAGATGCCTTTACAGATTAATACGGTTATTTCTAAATATAATCTTGATTATTTAGAGGAAATGGCAGAAATGGTCGAGAGCCTAAACTGCGTATTATGGAGTGTGTTTTTCCTTGTTCCGACAGGTAGAGGAAAAGAATCAGATATGATTTCTCCTGCAGAACATGAAAAAGTGTTTAGATGGTTATATCAATTATCCAAGCGAGTTCCTTTTGATATTAAAACAACCGCTGGTCAACATTACAGACGAGTAGTGATCCAACAAAAGATGCGTGAACACAAGGGAATGAGTGATAAGGAACATATCTTTTATGAAGATGCTGTAAATCAGGGAAAAACCGGACAGATTGATGGATTAGGTCGTGCACCTAAAGGAGTAAATGATGGGAATGGATTTGTATTCATTTCTCATATTGGCGATGTATACCCTAGTGGATTATTGCCAATTAAGGCAGGAAACGTTCGTGTTAACCCACTACAAGAAATTTATAGAGAATCCGAGGTATTTAAAAATCTTCGAAATCCAGACAAATATAAAGGGAAATGTGGGGTTTGCGAATTTAGACATGTTTGCGGTGGTTCAAGATCTAGAGCATATAATGCAACAGGAGATTATATGGAAAGTGAACCGTACTGTGTATATATACCTAAAGTAATGAGGAAAAAAGGCAAAAGGTAAACGGAATAAGATAAGAAAAAATGCGACTTAATATTCAAGTTAAGTCGCTATTTTTATTTCGTGAAATTTGTCGAATTCCCTGAGATATTCAAAAATGAATTGAGAAATGTCTTCTTATAAATAACTTCTTTTTTTGTATAAAAAAGGAAAAGGAAACTCATAATGGATTATGTATATCATTTACGTGATTAATCTAAAGGGAGGGAAGCATATGTCGGGTAAGGGATTAAAGCATGTGGATAGTCATTCCGCTATACATGAGGCGGCTTTAGAAGAGGCAAGGGAACTTAATGGAATCCTTGGTAAATTAGTAAACAATAATCAAACGGACAAGGCGTTAGAAATTGCATATATAGCTGTTGAACATTGGGAGACAAGAACATTACGTCATGCAGATGCGGAAGAAGAAGGGTTATATAAGGAGCTTGTAGAGGAATCTCCAGAATTAAAAAATGACGTTGTTGCACTAACTAGGGATCATGACATATTACGTTTTTTAGTTAAAGAAATTAAACAATCACTTGAAACGGAAGGATTTAATCAAGGTGTTCTGGAAATGCTCCACACTTTAGTACATGTTGATGCCTTTCATAATCAAGAAGAAGAGAGAATACTACCCCACCATTAGGCCGTAAGAGGTGATAGTTTTGAGTAATAAAACGAAAAAGAGTCAAAATCAAGTACGGTCATTAATTTCGGTTTCCCCTAAACTTTATCGGTATATTACATCTGAATTAGAAAAAAGATACCATATTCATTCCTATGACCTTCAAGCAGGTGCAATCACAAAAGAAAATGGAATCCATCTCTTTGTAAGATTTGGTGAGCATTACAACAATGAAAAAGATCAATTTCTAACGAATGAAATGTTAGAAGATGAAAAAGTCTTAGAATCATTCGTGGAAGAAGTTGGGGAAGCGTGTAAGCAAGTGATGATTGATGACTATTTTAATAAAATGGCACCTTAATTGTTTTAATTTTGCTTAAAATAACCGGCACTCCATATGAAGGAGGAGAAAAAATGTTTTTATTCGAAAATCAAGCTGATTTTGTCCAGGATCGTGAAGATTTGTTGCAAGTATTGCGAATGCGGTTTGGTGATATAGCTCCTGGTATAGTTGAAGCCATTTACATGATTGATGATTTAAACACGATAGAACGTTTAATCCTAGTTGCCGCAAACGCACCAACTTTAGGGATTTTTTTAGAAGAAATGGAAGCGGGAGAAGGGAATTTCCGAATGGTTGGTGAACGATTCAATCCAATTGAATCCATGCTTGGAGGAGGCTATTCTAATGGCGAAAAAAAATAAATTACTTGAACATTTCAAGTATATTAAACGTGGAAAAAAAATTAACGATGGTTGGACGGAGGAAAGTCCACGTTCAAGGGATGCCGAGGATATTTATCGTCGCAGATGGGCACATGATAAAATTGTGAGATCTACGCATGGTGTAAATTGTACAGGTTCATGTAGTTGGAAAATTTATGTGAAAGACGGGATTATTACATCCGAAACGCAACAAACGGATTACCCATCTACAGGTGATGATTTTCCAGAATATGAGCCACGTGGCTGTCCAAGGGGTGCCAGTTTCTCATGGTATACATATAGCCCAGTAAGGGTGAAATATCCATATGTTCGTAGTGATCTATATGAATTATGGAAATCTGAAATAGCTGTAGCTGAGAACCCTGTAAAAGCATGGGAAAACATTCAAAATGAACCTGAAAAGCGTAAGAAGTATGTAAAAGCACGTGGAAAAGGTGGATTCGTTCGTGCAGATTGGAAAGATATCTGCCAAATGATAGCTAGTTCCATCATTTATACGATTAAAAAGTATGGACCAGACCGGGTTGTAGGATTTAGTCCAATTCCTGCAATGTCCATGGTCAGCTATGCGGGGGGAACAAGATTTCTTTCTTTAATTGGTGGTACCATCCTGAGTTTCTATGATTGGTACGCAGATCTTCCTCCAGCTTCTCCACAAGTTTGGGGCGATCAAACAGATGTACCTGAAAGTGCTGATTGGTATAATACGAAATATTTTATTATTTGGGGTACCAATTTACCGCAAACGCGTACGCCAGATGCTCATTTTATGGTAGAGGCAAGATATAACGGAACAAAAGTGGTTGGGGTAAGTCCGGATTATGCAGAGTATGAGAAGTTTGCTGATATGTGGCTTCCCGCTAGAGCTGGTACAGACGGAGCTCTTGCGATGGCAATGACACATGTTATTTTGAAAGAATTTTATGTTAACCAACAGACACCGTACTTCATTAACTATGTTAAGAAATTTACGGATCTGCCATTTCTTGTTATTTTACGTGAACATGGAGATGAGTATCGTACCGATCGTTTCTTAAGAGCATCAGATTTAAATGGTACGGAAAAATTAGGTGAATGGAAAACAGTGGTTTGGGACGAACAAACAAACCAAATGGAAATTCCAAATGGCACCCAAGGCCATAGATGGGACAATGGTAGTAAGTGGAATCTCGAACTCCAAAAGGAAGACGGTTCCATAATTGATCCAAAATTGAGTTTCATTGATGACTCAGACGAGGTTACCCAAGTTTCATTTCCTTACTTTGCGGAAGAAGAAGGTGGAACTGTTCATCGCGGTGTTCCAATTAAATATGTAACGGATATAAAAGGGAACAAATTAAAGGTTACAACTGTCTATGATTTAATGATGGCACATGTTGGTGTGGATCGGCATCTTCCAGGGGATTATCCTACAGATTATAATGATCCGAAACCGTATACTCCAGCATGGCAAGAGAGCATAACAGGTGTAAATAAAAACCATGTCATTAAAATAGCAAAAGAGTTTGCGGACAATGCTGCCAGAACGAAAGGTAAGTCTATGATTGCAATGGGTGGTGGAACAAACCACTGGTATCATAGTGACCAAATTTATCGTTCCATTTTAAACTTGATTCTCTTAACCGGTTCCCAAGGTGTGAATGGTGGTGGCTGGGCCCATTATGTTGGACAAGAAAAAGTACGTCCTATAGAAGGTTTTAGCGTGGTTGCTTTTGCGAATGATTGGGGAGCTACACCAAGACATCAAAACGGAACATCATTTTTCTATTTTGCAACCGAACAATTCCGTTATGAAGAACAGGTTGAAGAAAAGGAAACGAATTGGGGAAGTAAGTACTCATATATGCATCCGGCAGATATGAATGCTCTCTCTGCTAGGTTAGGATGGCTACCATCGTTCCCACAGTTCTCACAAAACTCTATTGATATTGTGAAGGAAAGTAGAGAACAAGGGGCGAGTTCAAATAAAGAAGTTATTGATCATGTCGTACAACGAATTAAGTCTGGAGATTTGGAATGGGCCATTGAAAATCCGAATGACCCTCGTAATTTCCCAAGGGTTTTCTTTAACTGGCGATCAAACCTTCTTGGTGACAGTGGAAAAGGTCATGAATATTTTGCTAAACACCTTATTGGTGGCGAAAACCAGGTTATGACCGATACAAAGAATTCTTGGCAACCAGAAACGGTAAACGTCTCTGAGGAGGCTCCAGAAGGGAAAACTGATCTTTTTGTTGCGATAGATTTCCGTATGACAAGTTCAGGATTATTCTCAGATATCGTCTTACCAGCAGCCACATGGTATGAAAAATTTGATATTAGTACGACGGACATGCATCCATTTATTCATCCATTTAATGCTGCCATATCACCACCATGGCAAGCGAAAAGTGACTGGAATACGTTCCAGGAGATTGCTAAAGAATTTTCCAATCTAGCAAAAGAACATTTACCAGAAACAGAAGAATTGATGATGAAACCACTTGCACATGATTCACCTGATGAAATCGCTCAAGTTCACGGTAAAATTAAAGATTGGCGAAAGGGCGAAGTGGAAGCCATACCTGGAAAAACGATGCCAAACTTGCACGTTATTAAGCGTGACTACCCAAGTACCTATGAAAAAATGACAACTATTGGTCCCAATTTAAAGAACGGTTATGGTGGAAAAGGCGTCAAAATACCAGGTGAAAAGGTCTTTGAGGAGCTTAAGAGTAGACTCGGGGTTTCCAAACGCGAAGGTATTGGAAAAGGAAATCCAGATCTATCAACAGATAAAAAAGCGATTAATGCGATTTTATTAATGTCTGGTGCTTCTAATGGAAAACGTGCTGTAGAGGGCTGGAAATCGATGGAAGCTAAGACAGGTCAGAAGTTAACTGAAATTGCAGAAGCAAGAGAAGAAGAAGATTTTACCTTAAAAGAAATAACTGTCCAACCACGAACATCGATTTCTACCCCAATGTGGAGTGGGATGGAAAAGGATGGAAGACGCTATTCGCCATTTACAGTGAATACGGAATACAATCTTCCATGGCACACACTTACAGGAAGACAAAGTTTCTATTTAGATCACGAGGTGATGTTAGATTACGGTGAGGGGCTTCCATTATATTTACCACCATTAAATAAAGGTCCATTTATTAAAACAGATAAAGGTGTAGAAGAAAATGGAAAGTCTATTACGGTTCGCTATTTAACCCCACACCAAAAATGGGGAATTCATACGATGTTTACGGAAGCAAAACACATGGCACAACTATTTAGAGGCTGGCAAGTTGTTTGGATGAATGAAGAAGATGGACATTCTATTGGTATAAAAGACAATGACTTTATTGAAGTGTATAACCGAAATGGAGCAATTGCTGCCCGTGCTGTTCTGACGTATCGTATTCCAAAAGGTATGGTTTATATGTACCATGCGCAAGATCGAACAATGGGGGTGCCTGGAACTGCCGTTAATAAAAAACGTGGTGGAACCCATAACAGTGTTACGAGAATCACATTAAAAGGAACTCATATGATCGGTGGTTATTCACAATTGAGTTACGGCTTTAACTATTATGGTCCAACAGGTCATCAGCGCGATACGATGGCTATAGTTAGGCCGCTTAGGGAGGTTGATTGGCTTGAGAATTAAGGCACAAGTTGCCATGGTTATGCACTTGGACAAGTGTATTGGATGCCATACTTGTTCTGTAACCTGTAAAACAACGTGGACAAACCGTCCTGGGACAGAGTATATGTGGTTTAATAACGTGGAAACAAGACCGGGTCCAGGGTATCCGAAAAGATGGGAAGACACGGATCGCTATAAGGGTGGATGGAAATTAGAAAACGGCAAACTTAAGCTACGTGCTGGAGGACCGATTTCCAAGCTTGCCAATATTTTCTACAACCCAAATATGGCTGAAATGGAAGATTTTTATGAGCCTTGGACCTATGATTACGATAATTTAATTCATAGTCCGAAGAGAGAGAATCTTCCTGTTGCGAGACCTTATTCGGAAATTACAGGTAAGTATATGGATAAGCCAGAATGGGGTTCAAACTGGGATGATGACTTAGCAGGGGGAAGTGAAATTGTTCCCCTTGATCCAAATGTAGAAAAACTGCAAGAACATATTAAAATGGAATACGAAAAAACATTTATGATGTATTTACCAAGAATTTGCGAACACTGTTTAAACCCATCATGTGTTGCTTCGTGTCCTACAGGCGCTTTATATAAACGTGATGAAGACGGAATCGTATTAGTAGACCATGATGCATGTCGTGGCTGGCGTTTCTGTCAAAATGGCTGCCCGTATCATAAGGTTTACTACAATTGGAATACGCATAAAGCAGAAAAGTGTAATTTCTGTTATCCAAGAACAGAAGCTGGATTGCCAACTATTTGTTCTGAAACATGTGTTGGACGAATTCGATATATCGGAGTCGTTCTATATGATGCAGATAAAGTGAAGGAAGCTGCTTCAGTTGAAGACCCACAAGATTTGTATGAGGCACAACTTTCTTGTTTCCTTGATCCTTTTGATCCAGAAATTCAAAAAAAGGCTAGAGAAGCTGGTATAAATGATTCTTGGCTAGAAGCGGCTAAAGAATCTCCGGTTTATAAAATGGCGATGAAATGGAAGATTGCTCTACCATTACATCCAGAATATCGGACAATGCCAATGGTTTGGTATGTTCCTCCATTAAGCCCAATCATGAACCACATTACAAATGAGGAGGAGCTAGATACGGACGGTTATATTCCAGCAGTAGACCAAATGCGTATTCCTATAGAGTACTTAGCATCCATTCTAGCTGCAGACGATAAAGAAGTAGTTCGAAAAGTGTTATTGAAATTGTCTGCTATGCGTGTCTACATGCGTGGTAAAACTGTTGGTGGGATTGACGAATTTCGTCAGAGCGAGTTAGTCAAAGCGGCGAACACTTCTCCAGAAGAATTAGAAGAAATGGCCAGACTTTTAGGTGTGGCAAAATATGATGAGCGGTATGTCATTCCAACTGGACGAAGGGAAATGGATGATGATCTTTATTATAAACAAGGAACATGTAGTTTAGAGGATTTGGCGCCGCAAGAAGGGGTTAATCCAAGATTCGGCATGATGAAAGTGAGAGACAATCTATGAACGAGAATAAAAGAGTCATTCTAGTGATGGCTTCTCGATTACTTGGATATCCTAGCGAAGATTTTCACATACTAATGAAGGATATGGATGAACTCATTGATGAAACGATTAATGATGAAACGGTAAAAGAAGAATTAAAAAATTGTTATGCACCGTTAGGAAAAGTGAAATCCATAGACGTTCAAGAATTGTATGTTGAAACCTTTGATTTAAAATCAAAATTAGGTCTCTATTTAACTGCTCATGAACTAGGGGATAGCAATAAGCGCGGAGCTGCATTAATTAAGTTACAAAAAATAATTAGTCAAGCAGGCTTCGAAAGAGTAGGAGAAGAATTGACAGATTACATTCCAATGTTGCTGGAGTTTCTCGCATTATCTCCAAAAACAAAGGAAGTGGAACGTTTAGAAAAACGCATTTCAGTAGCTATTAACTACATGCTAGAACACATAGAGAAGGAAAATCCATATGCTGGAATTCTTTCTATGTTAATGAAGTACGTATTCTCACCTCCTACTGAAGAGGAAATGAAGCAATTAGAAGCAGGTAGAGAAGAAGCAGACTTAGAAGAACTACCATACCCTATTATGTACAAATAAACCTAATTATTTCAAAAGGTTGTTTTAAAGAATAAATTTCACTAGGATCTTTACATCTACTCTAATTGGTAGAGGTATCCATTTAATATAAAGGAGGGAGATAGATGGCCGGAATTTTTTGGTGGGTCATATTCCCGTATATTGCACTAACCATCATGATTTTAGGTCTCCTTTATCGTTTCACGTTTAGACAACTAACATGGGCAGCACCATCAACCAATTTTCTTGAGAAAAAGTGGTTGCGCATCGGATCACCTTTATTTCACTATGGGATTATCTTCGCGTTTATTGGACATGTCATGGGGATGGTCATTCCAATGGAGTTCTACCAAGGAATTGGTATTTCAGACCACTTATACCATATTGGAGCTATGTGGGGTGGTGGTATAGCTGGATTAATGGTAGTAGTAGGGCTTGTGATCTTATTAATTAGAAAAATTACCATTGATCCAGTTCGGATTAAAGCAACGTTTGCTGATTTTTTCTCTGTTCTTGCTTTACTATTTGTAGCTGGTACTGGAACATATATGTCAATTATTTACAATACTACTGTAGTTGCATATGAGTATCGGGCAACCATTGGACCATGGTTTCGTAGTTTATTTGTTTTTATGCCTAAGTATGAATTAATGATTGGGATACCATGGATTTTAAAAATCCATGTAGCTTCGGCATTTGCTTTCTTTGCAACAATCCCATTTACACGCTTAGTTCATATCTTTAGTTTTCCAATAAGATATCCAGCGAGATCACCACAACAATACCGATCAAGAGATAACTATAGAGGACAACATAACTAAAAAACAGGGAAGATCTTTATCATAGAGATCTTCCCTTACTTTTTTTAGGTTCGCAATAGCTGAGTAATTTACCCAAAAAACTACCATTTCCAAACAAAAATCCTGAGTTAATCAAAACTCAGGATTTTTGTTTATCGTTATTTTCATCAGTTTTCTGAGAGGAGATATCATTAAATACTCCGACATAATGGATAATATCACCAACATTATTTTTAACAGGACTAATGGATAAAAGTTCTTTATAAACTTCACCATTTTTACGTTTATTAAAGATTTCTCCTTCCCAGAAACCTTTCTCATGAATGGATTTCCACATTTCTTGATAAAAAGTTTTATCATGTTTTCCAGAGCTAATAATTTTAGGAGTATTTCCAGCTACTTCTTCTTGACTATAGCCCGTAATTCTAGTGAAGGCAGGGTTCACATGTTGAATGATTTTATTTTTATTTGTGATCATCATACCTTCAGCAACGCCTTCAATAATTTTTCCTTCCACATTTACACGATCTTGATAAAACATAAAGATAACAATCACAAAACTTACTAGAGCAAATTCAGACATTAACATAAAAGCAATGGCATGATGGCCAGTTAGATTACTTACTGCTGTAAGTAATAATGGTGGGAAAAATCCTCCAATACCACCCATCGCAGAAACGATACCATTTACGATACCTGCTTGTTCGGAAAAGTAGAGAGGAACTAATTTAAAAATCGTACCGTTTCCTAAACCTACTGTAACAGCTACAGCTAATGCTCCAACAGTGTACCAAGCAATTCCTGGAGAGAAAGAAAGTAAAATTCCGGAAAAAGCAACACCTATAAAAACAAACATTAGAATAATGAAAGCATTAAATTTATCAGCTAATAGTCCTCCTATTGGTCTTAACAATGTAGCAATGATAATAAAGATTGCTGTCCGAATCCCAGCATCAACTGGATCTAAGCCAAAGTTATCTACTAAAAAGCTTGGGAGGAACATTGTAAAAGCAACAAATGCCCCAAATGTAATGAAATAGAATAAGCTTAAGAACCATAAAGTTGCATTTTTATATACGCCTTTAATTTGTTCCATCATTGATTTTTTCACTTTGGTTTCTTTTCTATCACCAAAAATGAAAACTAAAGCAGCAAATAAAAGTAATATGATTAGGAATATACGAATGGTTCCTTGCCAGCCAATAGATTCAGCAAATATAGGGGCTCCAAACGAAGTAATCGCAGTACCAATGTTACCTATACCATAAACCCCATTGATAAATCCATGTTTTTCTTTTGGGTAATATTTAGGAAGCGACGTAACCCCGATGGAAAACACGGCCCCACCAATACCAAGTATGAGTCCTCCAATTACTAAGTCTAAAAAAGAGTTAGCAATACTTAGATAGAAGACAGGAAATAGTAAAATAAGAAAACTGATTAAAAATATAATTCTAGCCCCAAATCGGTCTGCATAAAAACCAATTGGAATACGCATGAATGATCCTAATATGACAGGTATTGCCGTTACGATGGACGCTTGTCCGGACGTTAATGGAATATCCGCTGTAATGTAGGGCATAAGTGATGAAATTAATACCCATACCATAAATCCTATAAACAAGCTTGATGTTTGCAAAGTTAATTGCAATCCAGGTTTTTTCATAATACATCCTTCCTTCTTATAAATAATATTCATTTAACCCTAGTGTTTGTTTATGACTACAGTTTAATCCTTTCTTTTTTGTTATTAAGTGAAAAACATCACATAATTTGTGACGTTTTTATGAATAAACGGGAAAGAGAGAAAATCCTTATTATAAAATTAGCCACGTCTAGCTCCAGCGCTAAAGCCGTAGCGAGACTTCCTTCACCTCCGTGCGATAAAGAAGACTTGCCGATTGGTGAAACCAGAGGCTTAGTCGCACTTATACCCTTGCGGTGAAAGTCAACATCGACTCAAAGTACTAAAGGAAGGCCGACTAAGTACGGCCTTTGCGGCCAACGTCGGCATACCCCTATGAAGGGGCATGTTTCCTTTATCTCCTACGGAAGTGGAATGTCCGATTAAAACCGCCGCTTTGCGCGGCAACATCGGACCACCTGGCATGGCCAGGCGCAGTCCGTACGTCGCTAAACGGGCGCTTGTGCTTTTGTTCCAAATTTGACCAAAATTTGACAGTGCATAAAGGTGTGATGTTTTTCACAACGCAGGATAAAATGAAATGCTTTAATGTACATAGAAAGAATGAGTATTTTACTGGAGGGATCACAATGGGGAAGAAGCCGTCTCCACTTTGGCAACGACTAAATTATTTAAAACCAAAAGAAACGTATTCTAATAAACATAGTCAATTACAAGAAGGTAATCGAGATTGGGAGAACGTTTATCGCAGAAGGTGGCAACATGATAAAGTCATCCGTTCAACACATGGTGTGAACTGTACTGGTTCATGTAGCTGGAATATTTACGTGAAAGACGGAATTGTTACATGGGAAGGTCAAGCATTGGATTATCCGACGACAGGACCTGACATGCCAGAATTTGAACCCCGCGGTTGTCCAAGAGGGGCCAGTTTTTCTTGGTATATTTATAGTCCATTACGTGTGAAATATCCGTATGTTAGAAAAAGATTACTCGACTTATGGAGAGAAGCTTTAGAAGTACATGACAATCCACTAGAAGCTTGGAAGAGTATTGTAGAAGATAAAGAAAAAGCTAAATCCTATAAGCAAGCAAGAGGAAAAGGCGGATTAGTTCGTGCAGATTGGGAAGAAGTAACGAAACTTATAGCAGCATCTTGCCTTTATACTGTTGTGAAATATGGTCCGGACCGAAATGTTGGTTTTTCACCAATTCCAGCGATGTCTATGCTTAGTTACGCATCTGGCAGCCGGTTTATGCATTTACTAGGTGGGCAAATGTTAAGTTTTTATGATTGGTATGCTGATTTACCGCCAGCATCTCCGCAAATTTGGGGAGATCAAACGGATGTTCCTGAAAGCTCAGATTGGTTTAATTCTAGTTATATTATGACATGGGGTTCTAATGTTCCACTAACACGTACACCGGATGCTCACTTTTTAGTTGAGGCAAGGTATAAAGGAACAAAAGTTGTCTCAGTTAGTCCAGACTATGCAGAATCAACAAAATTTGCTGATGACTGGTTATCTGTTAAACAAGGGACAGATGGTGCAGTGGCAATGGCGATGGGGCATGTTATTTTAAATGAATTCTATCATAAAAACATGACTCCTTACTTTGAAGATTACGCTCTGACATACACAGATTTCCCATTTTCCGTTCGATTAAAAAAAGAAAATGGAGCTTTTACTGCAGATCGATTTTTACATGCAAAAGATTTAGGAATTGAATCTGAAAATAATGAATGGAAACCAGCGATGTACAACAGTCTTACTGAAGGATTTTCCATTCCACATGGTACGATGGGCTCTCGTTGGGATGAGAAAGGAAAATGGAATTTAAAACTAATTGATGAAAATACAAATGAAAAAATTAAACCTATTTTAAGTTTTCTTGGAATGGAAGATGAAGTTGTTCTCGTAAATATGCCATACTTTGATGCGGAAACGAGAAAGGTTTTATCTCGTGCAGTTCCGGTTAAAAAAATAGAAATCCAAGGAAAAACCGAATACATTGCAACTGTTTACGACTTAATGCTAGCGAATTATGGAATTGATCGGGGCATTGGTGGAGAGGTTGCCGCGTCTTATGATGAGGTCGCACCATTTTCACCAGCATGGCAAGAACAAATTACTGGAGTTGATCGAAACTTAGTCATTAAGATTGCTCGCGAATTTGCTCAGAATGCAATAGATACTAAGGGTCGTTCCATGATTATTATGGGAGCCGGAATTAACCACTGGTACCATTCCGATACGATTTACCGTGCCATTGTTAACCTAATACTTATGGTTGGAGCACAAGGTGTGAATGGTGGTGGCTGGGCCCACTATGTAGGACAGGAAAAATTACGTCCCGTAGAAGGATGGTCTACCATTCAATCTGCAAAAGACTGGAGCGGACCGGCGAAATTTCAAAATGGTACTTCTTTCTTTTATTTTGCCACAGATCAATGGCGTTATGAAGAAACACCAATTAGTGAACTTACAAGTGCAACGGTTGAAAAGTCTAGGTATGAACATCCAGCAGACTACAATGTTTTAGCTGCACGGTTAGGATGGTTACCTTCTTATCCTACATTTAATAAAAACGGAATTGATTTATACAACGAAGCGGTGGAAGCAGGTAATGAAACCACCGAACAAATTGGAAATTATGTTGCAAAACAATTAAAAGAAAAGGAATTACAATTCGCGATTGAAGATCCAGATAATCCGGTGAACTTCCCGAGAAACTTATTTGTTTGGAGAGCAAACTTAATTTCAAGTTCCGGAAAAGGGCATGAGTATTTCTTGAAACACTTACTTGGAGCTCAACATGGTGTACTAAATGATGATGAAGACAGTATCCGCCCAGAGGAAATTACATGGCGGGAGGAAGCCCCTGAAGGAAAAGTAGATCTTCTTATTAATCTTGATTTCCGGATGGCAGGTACAGCTTTATATTCTGATGTTATTTTGCCAGCGTCTACTTGGTATGAAAAACACGATTTATCAAGTACAGACATGCATCCATTTGTTCATCCATTTAACGCAGCCATCTCATCTCCTTGGGAAGCGAAATCAGACTGGGATATTTTCAAAGCATTAGCTAAAGGTGTTTCTGATTTAGCGGAAGAAATCGACATGGATATGATAAAAGAAATTGTTGCTACTCCATTAAATCATGATACGAAAGCAGAAATGGCACAACCATATGGGGAAATCAAAGATTGGTCTAAGGGAGATTGCGAACCAATCCCAGGTAAAACCATGCCACAAATCCATGTAGTGGAACGAGATTATAAAAATATTTATAACAAAATGATATCTCTTGGTCCTAATATTGCAACAGGGGCGTATGGCGGTAAAGGAATCAATTGGTCCATGGAAAAAGAATATGAACAAGCAAAACGCACATTTGGCACCATTGATAATGGTTCTATTGCCGATGGTTGTCCTAATATTACGAATGCAAAAGACGCATGTGATGCTGTTTTAATGCTCTCATCAACAACAAATGGAAAAGTTGCTGTCAAAGCATGGGAAGCTTTAGAAGAAAAAACAAACCTACAATTGAGAGATTTGGCTGAAGAGAGAGAAGAAGAATTATTTACGTTTGAAACGATAACCGCCCAACCTAAAACGGTTATTACATCACCAGCATTCAGTGGATCGGAAAAAGGTGGAAGAAGGTACTCTCCTTTTACAACCAATATTGAGAGAATGATTCCATTTCGAACCATAACAGGTCGTCAGTCTTACTTTGTCGATCACGAAATGATGAAAGAATTTGGTGAGTCGTTTGCAACATTTAAACCAATTTTGAATCAGAAACCATTTAATGCCAAACGCCCTGATGTGGAAGGGAAGGAAATAACATTAAATTACTTAACCCCACATAACAAATGGTCCATCCATAGTATGTACTTTGATGCACAGCCAATGTTAACACTATTCCGTGGTGGGCCAACCATTTGGCTAAATAAAGATGATGCGGCTGAAATTGATGTAGAAGATAATGATTGGATTGAATGTTTCAATAGAAACGGTGTTGTCGTAGCAAGAGCGGTTGTTTCTCACCGCATCCCTAGAACGATGGCATTTATGCACCACGCACAGGATCGTCATATTCATACACCAGGAACTAACCTAACGAAAAACCGTGGTGGTACACATAATAGTCCAACTCGTATTCATGTTAAACCAACTCATATGATTGGTGGTTATGCACAATTAAGTTACGGATTTAACTATTATGGACCAACAGGAAACCAACGAGACCTAAATGTAGTAATCCGTAAAATGAAGGAGGTAGATTGGCTTGAGGATTAAAGCGCAAGTCGGAATGGTAATGAATTTGGATAAATGTATTGGTTGTCATACATGTAGTGTGACATGTAAAAATACATGGACCAATCGTCCGGGTGCAGAATACATGTATTTTAATAACGTAGAAACGAAACCAGGCGTTGGTTACCCAAAACAATGGGAAGACCAAGAAAAATATAAAGGTGGCTGGGAGCTTCATAATGGTGAATTACGGTTGAAATCAGGCTCTAAAACGAATCGATTAATGAATTTGTTTTACAATCCGAATCAACCAGAAATGGATGATTACTATGAACCATGGAACTATGATTATGAAACTCTAACAAACAGTAAGGAAAGAAACCACCAACCTGTTGCCCGTGCAAAATCAGCTATCACTGGTGAATTCATGGATCTTGAATGGGGACCAAACTGGGAAGATGACTTAGCTGGAGGACATATTACTGGTTTGCGTGATCCTAACGTTATTCAAATGGAAGAATCTATTAAAACAGAATTTGAAGAAGTATTTATGATGTATCTTCCACGTATTTGCGAACATTGCATTAATGCACCATGTGTGTCATCTTGTCCATCTGGTGCCATGTACAAACGAGATGAAGATGGTATTGTACTTGTTGACCAAAATGCCTGCCGTGCTTGGAGACATTGTACAACTTCTTGTCCATATAAAAAAGTGTATTTTAACTGGAAAACAAATAAAGCAGAAAAATGTACCATGTGTTTCCCAAGAATTGAAAATGGTCAACCAACGATTTGTGCAGAAACTTGTGTGGGTCGTATCCGTTATATCGGTATCATGCTTTATGATGTAGATCGTGTATTGGAAGCGGCGTCCGTTGAAGATGAAAAAGAACTGTACAATGCTCAATTAAACATTTTCCTAGATCCAAACGATCCAGAAGTTATTAAGCAAGCGAAGAAAGATGGAATTCCAATGGACTGGATTGAAGCTGCACAACAATCTCCACTTTATAAAATGATTATTGATTGGAAGATTGCTTTGCCATTACATCCAGAATATAGAACGATGCCAATGGTTTGGTATATTCCACCATTAAGTCCTATTATGAACATGATTGAAGGACAGGGAAGTACAGCTGATACTGCTGATATTTTCCCAGCAATTGATGAAATGCGTATTCCGATTGAATACCTTGCTAACCTGTTGACTGCAGGAGACACAGGCCATATTCGTACGGTACTTAAGAAAATGGCAGTGATGCGCAGCTTTATGAGAGCAGAACAGACTGGTAAAGATTTTGATAAAGACATCATTTCAGAGCTTGGTTTAACGGAAAAAGCAATCAAAGAAATGTATCGTTTATTAGCTATTGCAAAATATGATGATCGATTTGTTATTCCCAAGAGTCATAAAGAAGAAGTAGCGGATCTATACGTAGAACAAGGCGCATGTGGCTTAGACTTTGCTGGGGGACCAGGAAGTTGTGGTGTATTGCATTAATTATTTGAAGGGATGATAGAAAACCCAAATTCTATCATCCTATCTATAAGAGGAGGTTTGATGATGAACTCATTTAACTATCAAATGATTTCCTTTCTTTTATCCTATCCAAGTGAAGAACTAAAAAATATGTTACCTGAACTTAAGAAAGAAATAGAAGAGACCGAAGAAGACTGTTTTAAGGAAAAGGTATTGAGTTTCATTCAAGAAATTGAAGGTAGATCATTAGATGATTGGGTGACCCATTATATAGAGCATTTTGATTTTGGAAAACTAACGAACCTTTATGTGACCTATTTAAAATTAGGCGAGCAAAGAGAACGAGGATTAGAGCTATTAAAACTAAAAAAATATTACGAGGCACATGGTTTTGACGTAACAGATAAAGAATTGCCAGATTATTTACCACTCATGTTAGAATTTTGTGCTCATGTTCCTGTGGAAATAAGTAATGAATTGCTTCAAATGCATGATAAAGCAATAGCTGAAATCCACGGCAAATTAAAGGAACAAGATAGTTTCTACTCTCTTTTATTTGATGCGCTCGAGCTTACGTTTTCAGCTCAATATTAGGAGGGGATAAAGATGGATTTGCTATTATGGGGAATATTTCCATATATTATATTAACCATTTTTATTGGTGGACATATTTATCGTTATCAAAAAGACCAATTCGGATGGACAACGAAATCAAGTGAATTTTTAGAGAAAAAAAGTCTAAGAATTGGTTCACTATTATTTCATTGGGGAATAATATTCGTATTCGGTGGTCATGTATTAGGATTGATTATACCTGTAGGATTATATAATGCTTTAGGAATTACGGAGCATATGTATCATATGGTAGCCATAAGCTTTGGAGTACCAGCTGGAATTGCTGCTTTTGTAGGAATTTTCCTTTTAACCTATCGTCGAATGAGTGTGAAACGGATAAAAGCGACTACTTCGCCGAGTGACTGGGTATCATTGTTTTTTATTCTATTAGCCATTGCAACTGGACTTATTGCGACTACTTTTAATGTTGATCCTAATGGGTTTGACTACAGAACAACGATTGCACCTTGGTTGAGAGGTTTATTTATTTTTAATGTACAGCCCGAACTAATGGCAACTGTACCTATTTGGTTTAAAATACACATCTACTGCACATTTGCATTATACGCTGCTTGGCCATTCACTAGATTGGTGCATGCATTTAGCTTCCCAATTCGTTATTTAAGCAGAAGCTATGTTATCTATAAACGAAGAATCCCAACGAATAAAGAAAGTTATTGATAAACTAAAAAGAGGTTGGGACATAACGAAATGTTTAACTCAAAAATCGAACAATCCCACAGAATTAGCGGAGGAAATATACGTAGACTCCTGCGGGAAAAAAGGCCTGGGTGAGACCCCGCAGTGCGTTAGCGCGAGGAGGCTCACCAGCCGCCCGCGGAAAGCGAAGTATATTTCCGGAGCGGTTTATCTACTCCATAACTTCTGTAAAGTTCGGATTTTCCTTTTGATAAAACATTTTTTCCCAACCTCGAAATACTATTATTGTAATTCATTAAAGGAAGATTCTCATGAGTAAATGGTTTTATTGGAATACAGCATTATTGGTCATTGTAATCGTTCGAGTGGTTACGTATTTTTCATTTCCTAAATTAACGTTACCAATTATTTTCGGATTGATTGGTTTTTTATTTTTCTTATTTAACTGGACGAGAAATGCAGTATTTTCCACGATTCGAAATGTAGATGATCGGAAAACGAAAATTAAGCTGGCTAATTTGTCTAAAAAAGTGATGCCTTTTCACCGCTATACAGGGACGATTGCGCTTGTCATTATTATGATTCATGTTTTCTTTATTGGATATTGGTACGGCTTTTCATTTACCAATATTAAAATGATTTTTGGATTATTGGCGTTGATTAATTTGATTTTTATGGTCATGACTGGTTGGTGGAGACTAATGAAACCAACCGGAAAATTACGTAGAATTCATTTACGATTGGGAATCTCTTTGTTTTTCCTCATAACACTGCACGTGTTATTTTAATATCCCCGGATTAAGAATATATAGACAGGAAGTGATAAAGTATGATCATGAAAATAGATTCTCCCCTCGATTATTATGAAGACATTAGAGAAACGATTATTGATGGCGATACAGAAAAGGTAAAAGAAAAAATAAAAGAATTGGAAATCCATCTCGAGCAGCAAAATTTAACAGTCGAAGAGCAATTCTATGCTTTAAGCACGTTAGGTAAATTTTATTGTAAAGTTAAAAATTATGATAAAGCAGGGGACTATTGTCGCAGGTCGCTTCGTTTGTCAAAAAAAATAGAAAATAACCATTTAGAAATGATCATTGATACATACTTGGATTATGCTTATTTAGAGATGGAGTATGGTCAAGAATCTAATGCACGAATGGAACTTGCTAAATTATTAGCGGTATTAGATAACCATGAATATCGAGATCCGTATACGTATGGAACGATTTTCAGCAGTTTAGCTAGAGTTTCTTTAATGGAAGAAAATATAGAGAACGGAATGAAACAGTATGAAAAAGCAGTGAATTACTTTAGAGAGTCATTAACTGAAACTCATCCCGTACTGTTATCAACTATTTATGAATTATCTGACATATATATCAAAATAGAAGATTATCAAAGTGCCTTAAAGCTACACAAACAATTGATGGAAGCTTATCAAATGAATAATAATAAACGTTTAGAGGCTAGGGAATTATTAAAAATAGGTGAGATTCACTTTTATATTGATCTAAAAGAAGCAAGAAAAATAATTACAGATGCAATTAAGTTAATGGCCAAGTTACCTGAAGAAAATCCTTTAGACATGTCAAAAGCGGTTTTAATGTTAGCAGAAATTGATGAAAATATGGGGAATTTCCCCAGAGCAATTAATTATTACAAACAAGCACTGAACGAATTATTAAAAATATATGAAGAAAGTCATTTCATGATTGTTTATATTTATTCAAAAATCGGTACTATTTCTATCCGGACGTTTAAATTAGATCAGGCAAAGGAATACCTGGAAAGAGGATTACCATTATCTAACGCGTTTCCCAAAATTCGCATGCAATTTCTATACGCATTAGGAAAAATATACTCTGATAAAAAAGATTATGGTGAAGCACAGAAAGTATTTGATGAGTTTTTACAAAGTTTGGAACAAGAAGGGCGTAAAAATTCTATAGCCTATGGAAATACGTTACAGGCAATTGCATTTAATCATTTAGAGCAAGAAAATGTAGAACTTGCTTTTACGCATTACCAAGATGCACTAGCAATCTATGAAAAGATTCCGAACTGTAGAGACGAAAAAGGGCTAACATATATTCGATTAGCATACTGTTATGAAAATCTACCTAATCAAGATTTGAATAAGGCGGAGATATGTTACGTAAAAGGATTTAATATGATAGAAAAGACTCGTAATCAAGAACTGTTAGAAGAATCTTTAGCAGGAATCATCGAATTTTATAACAGAAATAATCAGCCATCAAAAAGAAAAATGTATGAAGATAAATTTGTGAAATTAGTAAATAAGAAAAAATGACATATTCATGAAATAAGTTCTATATTAATCATAATGATGTATTAATAGACTAAGTGACATTTTTAACAGATAAGCCAGATACAATAATATATACTATTCTTATGATAGATAAAAGGAACCACCCCTAAAAGGAGAGATCCAAAGTGTCAGTTATTACAGATAAATTCGGTCGCCCGTTAAAGGATCTTCGTATCTCTGTTATTGATCGTTGTAATTTTAGATGCACCTATTGTATGCCGAAAGAGATTTTTGGCAGGGATTTTGTATTTATGCCTAGAGAACAATTATTAAGCTTTGAAGAAATAGAGCGGTTAGCTAAAATTTTTGTAGATCTAGGTGTTAGAAAAATTAGATTAACCGGTGGAGAGCCCCTTATGAGAAGGGATTTGCCAACATTAATTAGTAAATTAACCAAAATCGATCAGTTGGAAGACATCGGATTAACAACAAATGGTTCTTTATTAGGTCATTTAGCTGAAAAATTAAAAGAAGCTGGACTTAAGCGTGTCAATGTAAGTTTGGATGCATTAGATGACGAATTATTCAAATCTATTAATGATAGTGGTGTAGGACCGGAACGTGTTCTTAAAGGGATCCAGAAAGCAAAAGAAGTTGGACTTGAAGTGAAAGTGAATATGGTCGTTAAAAAAGGAATGAATGATCACCAGGTTGTTCCTATGGCGGCTTATTTTAAAGAACAAGGAATCATATTAAGATACATTGAATTTATGGATGTCGGACAAACAAATTCCTGGGATTTTAGTAAAGTTATTACGAAAAAACAAATTTACGAACAGTTAAACGAACAATTTGACTTGGAACCAGTTGATCCGGATTATCTTGGTGAAGTTGCTAAACGTTATCGTTATGTAGGAACGAATACAGAAGTAGGTTTTATCACTTCTGTTTCGGAATCATTTTGTTCTACTTGTACAAGAGCAAGAATTGCAGCGGATGGAAAAATGTATACTTGCTTATTTGCTGAAAATGGGTTTGATTTTCGAGAGCTTTTACGTTCGGATAAATCGGATCTGGAGATTAAAGATGAAGTGATACGTATATGGAATAATCGTACGGACCGATATTCCGATGAACGGACAGAAGAATCAGCAAAAAGTAGAAGCAAAATTGAAATGTCTTATATTGGCGGATAGAAAGGGAACAAGTAGATGGAAAGATATTCACGGCAAATGTTATTTAAGCCAATTGGAAAAGTAGGACAACAAAAAATATCCGAAAAACATGTGCTTATTCTTGGTTGTGGCGCTCTTGGTTCCGCAAACGCAGATAACTTAGCTCGTGCTGGTGTAGGTAAATTAACACTGATTGATCGGGATTATGTGGAAATAAGTAATTTACAAAGACAGCAACTATATACAGAACAAGATGTCTACAACCAAATACCAAAAGCTATTGCAGCAAAGAAAAGATTACAAGAGATTAATTCAGAGATTGACATAGAAGCACATGTCATGGATGCCTCGGTAACGTCTCTGGAACCTTTATTAACAGGTATCGATTTGGTTATGGATGCAACCGATAATTTTGATACCCGGTTTTTACTTAATGATATGTTACAAAAGTATTCTATTCCCTGGATTTTTGGTTCATGTGTAGGAAGTACGGGAATGAGTTATACGATTTTACCTAATCAAACACCATGTCTAAGATGTTTACTAGATGCAATTCCCGTTTCCGGAGCTACATGTGATTCAGTCGGCATTATTTCACCTGCAGTTCAGATGGTAGTTGCTCATCAAACAACAGAAGCCCTAAAAATTTTAATCGAAAATCAAAAATCTCTACGTACCTCACTAGTTACTTTTGATTTATGGAATAATCACTACCATATGATGAAGGTAGATAGGGCGAAAAAACAGACTTGCCCAGCTTGTGGAGAAAATCCAAATTATCCAGCTTTAGATTATCAATCTACAACCAAATCAGAAGTGCTTTGTGGAAGAAATACAGTTCAAATTAGGACATCCCAAAAGCAAAATTTAAATCTATTAAAAGAACGTTTGGAAAGAATTGCGCCAGTAAAAGTAAATGACTTTTTAATTTCTATTGAATATGAGTCTTATCGACTTGTTTTCTTTCAAGATGGTAGAACGTTAATACATGGGACCAATTCTATTGAAAAAGCGAAAAGTATCTATTATCAGTTAGCAGGATGAAGGTGAATAACGTGGTAGAAAGAAGAAAACCAATAAAAGTGAATGAAGCTATTTCCCGAGTGATGAACTTTGCAACAAGTGGAAAGGTAGAATATGTTCCGATAGAAGACAGTTATGGCCGTTTTTTAGGAGAAGATTTAATCGCCGATCATCATGTACCTCCATTTGATCGTTCCCCATACGATGGATTTGCTATACGCTCTATAGACACAATAGCGGCTTCCAGTGCCAATCCCATCGAGTTAGAAGTAGTTGGAGAAATTGGTGCAGGAAGTGTTTTTGAAGATACAGTAACGGAAGGTCAAGTGGTTCGGATCATGACAGGTGCACAAATTCCCGATGGTTGTGATGCAGTTGTTATGTTTGAAGTGGTGAAAGAGTTTGAGAATGATAATAAGTCTTTTATCCAATTGAAAAGAAATGTGAAGTCCGGTGACAATATTTCTTTTACCGGAGAAGATACGAAAAAAGGAACATCTCTTGTTAGGAAGGGTACCTTTATTAATCCTGGTATTGTTGCGTTACTTGCGACATTCGGTTATAAAAAGGTTCCAGTAAGTAAGAAACCTAAAATTGGAATCATAGCTACTGGAAGTGAATTATTAGGTGTTGATGAGCCGTTACAACCAGGAAAAATTAGAAATAGTAATGCTTTCATGGTTCAATCACAAATTATTCGTGCGGGTGGAGAGCCTATCTATTTTGGTCAGTTTAGTGATGAGTTTGAAACATGCTTTAACCAAGTCGCAAATGCTCTGAGTCAAGTGGATATTTTAATAACAACAGGTGGAGTATCTGTTGGTGATTATGATTATTTACCGGAAATATATAACAAGCTACATGCCAATGTTTTATTTAATAAAATTGGGATGAGACCAGGGAGTGTAACAACGGTTGCTGAAATAGAAGGAAAGCTATTATATGGTCTTTCTGGAAATCCTTCTGCTTGCTATGTTGGTTTTGAACTTTATACTCGACCTATCATTCGAACTTTCTTACATCATACAAATGCATTTTTGAAAAAAGAAGTTGCCATTCTTGGGTCTGATTTTCCTAAGCCCAATCCATTTGATCGTTTTGTTCGAGGTCATTTAACTTATGAAAGTGGTCGTTTAGTTGCAACACCGGTCGGTTTAGACAAGTCAAACGTTGTTTCCTCTTTAGCTGAAGCTAATATTCTTATTGTCCTACCAGGGGGGACACGTGGATATGAGGCTGGAATGGAGGTTTCTGTTATATTATTAGAAGACCAAGAAGGTACTACAATGGAAAAATTTACAACAATGGATGTAAATACGAGAAGGAGTCAGAGAAAATATGACTGATTCATTATTTGAAATCGTTGAAGAGCCTATTGATGTAGAAGCGATTATTGAAAAAGTGAAAAGAAGAGAAGCAGGGGCTATTACTACTTTTATGGGTACTGTACGTGAATGGACGAAGGGAAAGCGTACCGTCTATTTGAAATATCAGGCGTATAAACCAATGGCAGTAAAAATGCTTACTAAAATCGGTGATGAAATAGAAGAAAAGTGGCCCAACACAAAGGTTGCTATTACTCATCGTATTGGGCATCTAGATATTTCTGATCTTGCAGTCGTCATTGCTGTGTCTTCTCCACATCGAAAAGCAGCATACGAAGCAAATGAATATGCCATTGAACGCATTAAACAAATAGTACCGATATGGAAGAAGGAACATTGGGAAGATGGCGAAACATGGATAGGAGATCAATTGGAAACCGCTGCCTACCCAAGCGGAAGTCCAAATATAAAGGATGTGTAAAGATGATTCATATTTTATTATTTGCTGATTTACAAGAAAAGGTAGGGAAGGATCAACTGGAATTGGAGGAAGAATCCATCTCAGTTAAGGAGTTAAAAAAGAAAATAAAAAATGAATATGGTCTATTACAATTAGACCAAGTAATGACGGCAATAAATGAAGAATATGCAATGGAAAATGATATTGTTAAATCTGGAGATACAGTTGCATTTATTCCCCCAGTTAGTGGTGGTTAAATGTTTGTTTTACAAATCGTCGGCTATAAAAATAGTGGAAAAACGACCTTAACAACAAAACTTATAGAGTATTTTACATCGATTGGAGTTCGAACAGCATCGTTGAAACACCATGGCCATGGTGGGGTACCAGAAGGAATAGGTAGTACAGATAGTGAAAAACATCGGAGTGCTGGATCTTTAATTGCAGGTGTAGAGGGAGATGGGTTATTTCAATTATCCAAGAAAAACTGGAAACTAAGTGAAATGATTGAAATTTACAAAATCATGCAGGTAGATTTATTATTAATCGAAGGATTTAAAAAGGAAAAATATCCAAAAATCGTGCTAATAAGTCAAGAAGAGGACATTAGATTAGTTGAAGAAGTTAGTAATATTAAGGTTGTCATCAGTAGAATTCCTTTAACACAGAATTTCTGTCCTTTTCCTTTATTTCATATTACAGAGATGGAAAGGATTTACCAATGGATATGGAAAGAAATGAGATTAAAAGAATAAAAAAAGAAATAACATTTTATACGTTAGGAAATATAAAATGTTAGCGGGAAGTGAACCGACAAAGTAAAAATGTTAAAAGCCTAAGTATAAGAAAAACTAACACATTCGCTAAAGAACTAGTGAATGCGAGTTTTTCTAATCTCTTAATTAATATTGCATATTTCGATTGGGCAATTTTCACAGCCTATTTTTGCTCGTAAATAATCGATATCTTTTAATAGTATTTTACCACTTTTATCCATTGATATAACATCTAATTTTCTTAATTCAACAAGCATTCTATTGACACTTTCCCGAGTTGCGGCACAAAATTTAGCTAATTCTTGATTAGTTAAAACTAGATCAATTAATATTCCTTCGTCCTTTACAACTCCGTAACTATTGGAAAGACGGATAAGGGTGGAATATAAGGCACCTTTCTTCCCGTTTAATAATAGATCCCTTATTTTGGACTGATATTTTCTCATGTGATTACTGGTCCATTTTAAATATTCAAACGTTAACTCATTATTGGTCATAAGTGCCTTTTCTAACATTTCTTTCTGTATAACATGAACCTCACCACGTTCCATAACTTTTGCACTTAGTATATATTTGGGGTCATTACAGAATAAAGTTAATTCACCAATAATATCGTTATGTTTACAAATTCGTAAAATCATTTCTTTACCATCGGCAGTTAACTTTGAGATTTGGACGAGTCCTGATTTAATGATAAAAATTTCTTCTGCTTCGGTACCCTCATGGAAAAGATAGGTTTCCTCATCCATCACCTTTTGGGTACTGATGGAATTTAATAGTGCCCGGAGATCTGGAGAAATTAAATCTTCTTCCGTTTTCGCATCTAATAACACACTTGTTTGCAAATCTTTCATCTCCTTTGATTGCAAATGGAACGTATGGAATCATTAGTCTGCATAACTAACAATTTCCTACCATTATTTTATCATTGAATAAAAATGATTTTGGAACTTTTCGGTTACGAATTTGTGAATCTTTTATATGGAATGGGGTTTTATTATGAAAGATAAAATAATAGGTATTGTACTTTCTGGAGGGCAATCAAGAAGATTTGGTTCTCCAAAAGCTTTTGCGAGGAAGGATGGAAAATATTTTTATCAATACTCTATTGATGCTTTGAGTAGTGTTGTGGATTCTTTCGTATTGGTTACGAACCCAACCCTAATAGGTAAATTTCTTTATGAGCAAGAAGTGAATTTTGCTATAATAACAGATAAGAAGGAGTATGAGGGATTAGGCCCCTTAGCAGGTATTTTTAGTGGAATGGAATATATACGAGGGGATTGGTATGTGATCTCTCCCATTGATGTTCCCTTTATTAATGGAAATATATTCCAATCATTACTTTTACATAGGGACAAAAATATTGACGCCATAATCCCAGTGGTTTCGGGTAAAATTCAACCACTCCTTTCCATCTATCACTATCGTGTGAAAAGACTTATTCAACTTCAACTCAAGAGTAATACATTATCTGTTCAAGAGCTATTAAAAAAATGCAGAGTAAAGTATGTTTCGATGGAGGAAGAAAAGGCTTTTTATAATATAAATAGAAGATCGGACTATGAGAAATGGATTGAAACTGAAGAATAAAATGAGGATAGGGAGTGTTCAAGATGCTGGCAGATCATCGGAAACATGCATCACAACATATTTCATGTGCTGTCATTACGGTTAGTGATACAAGAATTAAAACTACGGATAAAAGTGGTAAAAAAATAAAGGAATTTTTACAAAAATATGATCATCAAGTCAATCTTTATCAAATAGTACCTGATGAAGGTGATCAAATACGACTAGCTGTGGAAAAAGCGATTTATAGTGAAAAGATAGATGCAGTTATTGTAAATGGAGGGACAGGTATCTCTCATCGTGATGTAACCATTGAATCGATTGAGCCATTATTTGACAAACAACTGCCAGGCTTTGGTGAATTATTCCGATATTTAAGTTTTCAACATGATATTGGCACAGCGAGTATTCTATCTAGAGCAACTTGTGGCGTTGCGAATCATTGTGTTATATTTTCAATTCCAGGATCGACCGGTGCGGTTACACTAGCAATGGAACAAATCATCTTACCTGAGTTAGGGCATATCGTTAAAGAGATTCATAAAGATATAGGTCGTTAAAAAGGAGCCGCAACATGAAAAAATGTAGCATACTTATTTTGATTATAATAATGGTTGTCTTGTCAGGATGTTCATCTGAAGAGCAAGACAGCGATGGGAAAATAGAATTAACGATCTCGGCTGCTGCTAGTTTAACTGATGCTCTACTGCAATTACAAGATACATTTGAAAAAGAGCATCCCGAAATTCAAATTTCATACAATTTTGGTGGTTCCGGATCCCTACGAAAGCAGATTGAACAAGGTGCACCAATAGATTTATTTATATCGGCATCAAGTATCGATTATGAAAAATTAGTAGAACAGCAAAGGGTAATGGAAGGGGAAGCTATCCTTTCCAATAATCTTGTACTTATTTCGGAAAATGAAGCGGAAGTATCATCTTTTGATTCATTCTTAGCAGGTGAGGGGACTATTGCGATTGGCACGCCAGAAGCAGTTCCAGCAGGTACATATGCACAAGAAACTTTAACAAACTTAGGAGCATGGGACACATTAGAAAAGCAGAATCGTCTTGTTACAACAAAGGATGTATCCCAAGTTCTCACATTAGTTCGTGAAGGTGCAGCAGATGTAGGTATTGTATATTCAAGCGATGTAAATCGGGCAGATAACGTTCATATTTTACAGGAATTTGACAAAAGTATTCACTCACCAATCAAATATTATGCTGCAATTATTGACAATGGCGAAGAAAATGAAGCTAAATTAAAAGCAAAAGAGACCTATTATCAATTTATATCAAGTGAAACAGCTAAAAAAGTTTTTGAAGAGTATGGATTTCAATTTACAATAAGTGTTCAAAAATGAGGATGAAAAGGACCGAATAGAGTAGGTGAAAGAGAAATGCAATGGTCATGGCAACCCGTTCAATTATCATTTTATGTAGCAAGCGTAGCAACAATAATTGCATTTCTATTAGCTGTCGTTTCAGCTTTTTGGATGATACAGAAAGACAGGAAAGGCAAGGCAATTATAGAGACGATATTCTTCTTGCCATTGGTATTACCACCAACAGTTATTGGTTTCTTTCTCATTGTAATATTTGGTAAAAACAGTTGGGTAGGACAAGCCATTGAGACGGTAACTGGAGGTAGTGTGTTATTTACTTCAACAGCAGCTATTATTGCAGCTTTAGTAGTTGCTTTTCCTTTAATTTATCAATCTATTAAGACAGGTTTTTTATCAGTAGATCAAACTATTATTGGAGCAGCCAAGGTGGATGGGGCAAATGATTGGTCCGTATTAATTAGGATTATTTTGCCTTTGTCATCTCGCTCCATTGTCACTGGATTGGTACTTGGCTTTACAAGGGGATTTGGTGAGTTTGGTGCGACATTAATGTTTGCAGGAAATATACCAGGAAAAACGCAAACTATCCCGACAGCTATATATCTTGCAATAGAAACTGGAGCTAGAAGCATCGCCTGGTACTACGTTCTTGTTAGTATAAGTTTTTCATTTGTATTGCTTTTGATCATTAATCGAATGAAACCAGATCAATAATTAAAACTGGAATAAGCTATTCCAGTTTTAATTATTTTCTCTTTTAAAATTTCCGCTTTTCCCTCCACTTTTTTCAAGAAGGTAGGTTTGTCCAATAATCATCCCTTTGTCAACGGCTTTACACATGTCGTATACAGTTAATGCAGTAACAGAAGCTGCTGTTAATGCTTCCATTTCAACACCTGTACTCCCTACTGTTTTTACTTCGACATTAATCATAAGTTCGTATGTATCATTTTCGATGTTAGTCCATTCAAATGATAAATCCACTCCACTTATTGGAATGGGATGACACATCGGTATTAAAGTAGATGTTTGTTTTGCGGCCATTATACCTGCAACTTGAGCGACAGACAAAACATCTCCTTTTTTATTTTTTTGTTCTGTGATATTTTCATAAACGATTCTTTTCATTTGGATACTAGATCTAGCAATGGCTTTTCGTGCTGTTTCTTTCTTATCCGAAATATCAACCATTTTAGCCCGGCCATGTTCATTAAAATGTGTGAAATCTGTCAATTTTGTCACCTATCTCTATTTAAGATTCGTATATTAAGTTTAGCTTAAGAAATGTTGAAATTCAAATAGATAATAGAAAAAGTATGTGTCAAGTTTTTCTCGGTGTGTCTTTCACACCAATATTTCCGGCACTCTATTTTTGTACACTTTTTCGGCTA
>NZ_JAHHXM010000032.1:16222-34961 GCF_019037185.1 Oceanobacillus caeni | reverse complement strand
AAATATTTGGTAAGACAATGTATTAGGTGAAAATTTAGAGACACTTCAGTACTGTCTACTTGACAGAACCAGGTGCAGGTTATCAGGGACAAAATCTCCTTCTTTTTCCGAATTCGGTAACTCATTCGCCTTATGAGTGCCGGAACGCAGCTTCTTTTTCCAGATTCGGGCACTCATCCGCCTTATGAGTGCCGGAACAGGGCTTCTTTTTCCGAATTCGGTAACTCATCCGCCTTATGAGTGCCGGAACACGGATTCCTTTTCCGAATTCTGTAACTCATTCACCTTATGAGTGCCGGAACGCAGCTTCTTTTTCCAAATTCGGTAACTCATCCGTTTATGAACATCTCAACATGGATTCTTCAAACACTCCGAAAACGGTGCAAGAATGTTTGTAATCGTTCGTTTGTGGAGTGCTCGATGACTTCATTTGCGGTGCCTTGTTCTGCAATCACTCCATTATCTAAAAATAATACTTTGTCAGCAATATCTAGTGCGAAGTCCATTTCATGTGTGACGAGAACCATTGCCATATCGTCGTTGCGTGCTATATCACGAATAACTTCAAGTACTTCCCCGACTAGTTCGGGATCTAAAGCAGATGTTACTTCATCAAATAACATGATTTTTGGTCTCATCACTAATGCTCTTGCCATGGCAACACGCTGTTTTTGCCCGCCAGAAAGTTGGCTAGGATAATTGTTCAACTTGTCACCGAGTCCAACTCTTTCCAACATTTGAATTGCACGTTCGTGTACCTCACGTTTATCTTCCTTTTTTACGTGGATTGGAGCGGCCATGCAATTCTCTAAAATAGTCATATGAGGGAATAAGTTGAAATGTTGAAAGACCATTCCGATATCTCCGCGAACGTCTCTTAAATGTTTCTCATTCGCGCGAATCATTTTTCCATTCTTTGCCATTTTCCATAAATTCGTTCCATCGATAATGATGTCTCCAGAAGTTGGTTCTTCTAATGTCATTAGCATACGAATAATCGTTGTTTTCCCCGAGCCACTTGGACCAATAACGGCAATCTTTTCAGCTGGAAAAATATCTAAATCGATGCCTTTAAGAACCTTGACATCGCCGAATGCCTTATGAACATTCCTATACGTTACAATTGGTTCTGACATTACATCATCGCTCCTTTTTTCATATTTTCCAATGTTGCTTTCTTATCAAAACGTGTGTTCAATTTTATTTCTAATCTTTTAATGAGAATGGCGGACGGATAACTTAGCAATAAGAAAATGATACCAACGATAGTCAATGGTTCTAGATAGGCCCAATTTTGTGCCCCATACGTATTTGCCATTAACAGGATACCTGCGACACCGATAGTTGATGCTAATGGAACCTCTTTAAACATAATAATGAAATAGTTTCCTAGCATTGGAATGGTTGGAGGGAGTGCCTGTGGTAAGATGATTCTTCTCCATTTATCAACGGTAGAGAAATTTAGTGCCTTGGCAGCTTCCCATTGCCCTTTATCCACGCTTTCAATTCCCGAACGATAGATTTCACCGATATACGTACTAAAATGAATACCTAAGCCAATAACCGCACTTGTAAAAGGACTAAGTGTCACGCCAATTCCGGGAATCATTGGCCAAGCATAAAAAATGAAAAAAAGTTGCACAAGTGGTGGGGTAGATCTAATAAATTCCATCGTCCAAGTAATGATCCAATTTAGTGGCTTATTCGGGATTCTTCGTAAAAATGTCCAAACAAAACCAAAAAGTAATGCAAAGAAAAAACATGTAAAGGTAAGTCCTATCGTAATTCCCAAACCTTTTAGAACAATGGGGAGGGCTTCGAGGAATGTATCCCAATTCCAATAGTTGCTATTCATCCACTAGCCACCCCTTTCTTAGATATGCTTTCTCCTTTTCTAGTTAACCAGATAAGTGGGAGAGCAAGAATAAAATAGAGTACTAATACTAATAAATAGATAAGTGGTGCTTGGGATAGGTTCGTACTTCGCATTATATCACCATAATAAAGGACATCCTTTAAACCGATTAATGATACTAAGGCAGTCCCTTTTAACATTTGAATGGTGTAGTTGCCGAACTCGGGTAACATCATCCGAACGGCTTGCGGAAATATAATGAGACGCATCCGTTGGAATCTTGACATATTTAACGCAATCGCTGCTTCTGTTTGTCCTTTTGCGACAGACTGTATGGATCCGCGTACAACTTCTGATAAATAGGCACCATAGTTTAAACCAATGGCAATAACCCCTGCCCACCAATTGGAACCTAACTGAATTCCGAAGAGCATTGGTATGGCGTAATACAACCAGAATAACTGTACGATTAGAGATGTTCCGCGGAATACCTCTACATAAAATCCTGTAACTTTTCGAATGACTATATGATTAGAAAGACGGCATAAGCCAGCAATAAAAGCCATGAGATAGGCGATAAGTGCGGATGCGATCAGAACGGTAACTGTAACGCCAAGCCCTTTTAGTAGTTGTGGGAATATGTCTATTATTGCACTAATGTTCATCACTCCTTTATAAAAATAGGTGTAGAAAAAAATATAGAGTCAGGCCCCTAGGCGAGGGAACCGGACCCTATGGAGTCATCGTCTATTTTTCCTTCATTAAAATTCCCCATTGCAAACGGCTTCTGTTGTAACTTCATCAGGCACGGCATTCATTTGTGCGCTGTAACCATTTTTCTCCAGTAATTCAGTAACGGTTCCATTTTCTTTTAGTTCAGCCAGTTTTTCGTTGTATGCGTCTACTAGTTCTTGATCTTCTAGATTAAATGCAGCAGCACCATAGCTAGGCACTCCATCGATATCGGGTTGTTCAAATGTCTCAACAAATTCCAAAGCATCTGTATTAGCGGATTCTAGCGCCATTTTAACTGTCATCTCTGTTCCAGTTGTCGCATCTGCACGCCCAGATTGAACGGCAGAGAATGTAGCTGGGATATCTGGAGCCGTAGTGATTTGGTCCTCACTTACTCCTTCTGATTTTAAAAATTCAATTTCTGTAGCGCCCTCCATAACTACTACGGTTACGTCGGGATTATCTGCTATATCTTTATAGCTTTCTAAACCTAGTGGATTTCCTGCTTCCACAATTAAACCTTCTCCATATTGCATTTCTGGTTCCCCAAATAATGCATTTTTGCAACGGTCAGGGTTAATTGCCATACCAGCCGTTACGACATCAAATTGTTGTGCTTGTAAACCAGGGATAAGTTGACCGAAGTCTGCTAGTTGTGAATCCATTTCTTCAATTCCTAGTTCTTTAAAAACTGCTTCTGCGATGTCAACAGCCGCCCCTTTTAATTCATCGCCTTGTTCATAAGCGTAAGGTGGTTCATTGGCAAAACCAATCTTTACGGTTCCCTTTTCTTGAAGTTGCTCTAATTTACTTTTTCCTCCTTCCGCGCCAGCATCACCTGATCCGCCGCATGCAGCTAAAAAGATTAAACCTATTATGGTTACAAAAGTTAATAATAATTTCTTCAAGTTTAAATGTCCTCTCCTTTTAAATGAAGTATTTGTATCTATATTTCTAATTAAGAAAAATAATTCAGTTGAAACTTTTACCACTGGATCCATGGTAAGAAAGAAGTTAAGATAGTGAAAAAATGTCAAGAAACTGGGTGAAATTCTGGGGAACTGTAAAAAAGTAAATTTCTATTATAATGATAGAGGTGTTCATAAATGGATTCAAATCCAGTATTTTCTGAAAATAAAGGATTATCCGTGAATGCTTTTTATTAAACGAGTACAAATGATGTATCCAAAGATATCCGAGCGAATCATCTACTATTCTCTTAAATACTAAAAATTTGTTAGGGAACCCCTTATTTGAAAAGGAAAGAATGGTATAATAAAGAAGGCTTCTATCAGTTGGGGGTTTCTTTCATTCGCCACTGATGGTTACCTTTACGGGCAGTTGATTTCCCACCTACCTTCTAGAAGCTTGAGGTGGAAGTCTTACTGCCTGTTTAGGTGGGGTAAATATTTAGCAGAGAACTACTTCTAAGAAGAATTGGGGGATGAAAGTGAGTACATTAACACTCATTACTATCGTGTCTGTCTTTATTGTCATCCTTATTTTAGTATTAGTCATTGTACAAATTAATAAGGGATATGAATATCAACATACGATTGACCCACACCCAGATGAAACTAAACAAGATGAAGAGAGGGATAATGCTTGATTTCTTATTCTACAATTGGGACAAGTTGGATTACCGAATCATTTATTGAAGCAGTTAACCTAACTGGAAAAGCAGTGCTTTCTTCGGTTTACTCTAGAACAGAGGACGGAGCTAAGTCTTTTGCAACAAAAAATGGAGCAGACCGTTGGTATACTGAATTAGATGAGATGTTAAAGGAAAATACCGATTTTGTTTATATTGCTTCTCCAAATACATTACACGTTGAACACATTATTAAAGTGATAAAGGCAAAAAAACATGTTTTTTGTGAAAAACCAATGGCATTAACTGAAGAACAGCTCCAAATCATTTCAGGATTAGCTGAAGAAGAAAATGTATTTGTATTTGAAGGATACCGACATTTATACTCTCCTAATTATGAAATATTTAAAAATACGGTAGAAAAAATTGGAGCGGTTCGTAGTTGTGTTCTTCATTTCAATCAATACTCTTCCCGTTATGATGCATTAAAAGAGGGCAAGAAACCAAATGTATTTTCAAAAGAGTTTGCTGGGGGAGCTCTTACGGATTTAGGTGTTTACCCATTAAGTATGGCAATTGATATGTTCGGTGAGCCTAGTAATCTGGATTATTACCCAGTCATGTTGGATAACGGGGTGGATGGTAGTGGTACCCTAGTTTTAGATTATAGGAGTTTCGTTGTGACTATCCTTTGCTCCAAAATAACTCAAGCAATCATGCCTTCTGAAATACAAGGGGAGGAAGGAACGATTACGATTGATCACATTGCTCCTATTAGAAAAATTTCTTACTATGATCGTAAAAATAAACAAATGAACGAGCTTGCTATTGAACAGGCAGAGCAAGACATGGTTTATGAGGCGGAGGCATTTATTCAAATGATCTCAGAAAGCAATGATACTACGTATAAACAAGCATTGGAAAGAAGTAAAATAGTAGTTAAGGCGTTGGAAGCTGCTAGACTTAAACTCAATCCATAATACATATGAGATGTCTGTTAGAAAAGAAATGACAGACATCTTTTTTTGGTAATATAACATTTACTTGGAGGTTGTAAAATAGTAAAATAAACTGTACGGAAAGACAAGCTTTAATAAGGAGACTATGAAATGAAAAAATTATCATTTATTGTTTTATTTATTGCAATGATAAGCTTAGTTGCTTGCTCTAATACGGAGACTGAAAAAAGTGAGGATGCTAATAAACAAAGTGACGAGTTAATTCTTGCGGTTGGAAGTGAGCCGGAAGAAGGATTTGACCCCACTACAGGATGGGGGAGATATGGCTCGCCTTTATTTCAAAGTACATTACTTCGATATGACAAAAACTTTGAAATTCAAAATGATCTCGCTGAGGATTATCAAGTGAGCGATGATGGACTTACATGGACGGTGGAAATTCGCCAAGACGTTCAGTTTTCTGATGGGGAACAGTTGGACGCGGATGATGTTGTGTTTACTTTTCAACAAACCAAAGGAAGTGGTTCGGTTGTGGATTTAAGTAATGTAAAAGGCATAGAAGCGGTTGATGATTACACGGTTCGCTTTCATTTAGAGAAGCCAGATTCAACCTTTATCAATTTACTTGTAACAACTGGAATTGTTCCAGAACATGCCTATGATGAAAATTATCGGGAACACCCTATAGGTTCAGGACCATATCAACTCGTTCAGTGGGATAAAGGTCAACAAATTATAGTAGAACGAAATCCACACTATTATGGAAAAGAACCATACTTTAAAAAATTAACGTTTCTTTTCCTATCTGAAGATGCGGGATATGCTGCTGCAAAGGCTGGAGAAGTAGATGTCGTTTCCATTCCTTCCAGCTTTGCGAACGAAAAAGTGCCAGGTATGAAATTAATCCAACTAGAATCTGTTGATAATCGAGGAGTTATGTTCCCATTTGTCCCTAGTGGGGATATGACAGAGGATGGGTTTCCGATTGGAAATGATGTAACAGCAGATATTTCTATTCGAAAAGCCATAAACGTTGGAGTGGATAGAAAGGCCTTGGTAGACGGGGTATTGGATGGATATGGAACACCAGCTTATTCCGTTGCCGATCGATTACCGTGGTGGAATCCGGATTCGGTGATAGAGGATCATGATATCGAACAGGCAAAGGAAATTCTAGACGAAGGTGGCTGGAAGGAAACGGATGAAGGTGTCAGAGTGAAAGATGGTAAGGAAGCCGCTTTTACGTTATTTTATCCTGCAGATGATCAAAATCGTCAGTCTCTATCCATGGCTTTCGCTGAAATGATGAAACCATTAGGAATTTCCGTTACGACAGAGGGAAAAAGCTGGAATGAATTAGAACAATTAATGTATTCTGAGCCTATCATGATGGGCTGGGGTAGTCATGATCCGCTTGAAATGTATAACTTGTACAGTAGTAAAACACGAGGAATAGGTTATTATAATACGAATTATTATTCGAATGAAGTTGTTGATCAATATATGGAACAAGCGTTACGGGCAACATCAACAGAAGAAGCGAATGAGTATTGGAAGAAAGCACAATGGGATGGAAAAGAAGGCTTCTCAGCAAAAGGGGATGCGCCATGGGCATGGCTTGTTAACCTGCAACATTTGTATTTAATCGATGAAAATCTAGAAATTGGGGAACAAAAGATTCAACCACATGGACATGGGTGGCCAATTACAGACTTTATTGAAGACTGGCATTGGAAGGAGTAGGAGAGGCTGAGTTTGAATTTAAAACGTGTATTTAAGTTTATTTTGAGTAAGGCAGTAAAACTATTAAGTTTACTTTTTGCAGTTAGTGTTATTTCTTTTACATTAGTGGCAATTTCACCAATTGATCCTATTCAGTCCTATGTAGGTGCGGATATAACGAGGGTGAGTCCGGAACAAAGAGAAGAGATTGCTGAATATTGGGGCCTGAATGAATCTAGAATATTGCAATTTATGAATTGGGGAAGTGCGGTCATCCAAGGGGATCTTGGGACTTCCTTAATCTATCGGGCCCCTGTAATCGATATTATCTTGGAGCGTTTTCTAGCCTCATTAGGATTAATGGGGCTAGCTTGGCTATTATCAGGGGTTATCGGTTTTTTACTAGGTGTCGTTGCGGCGGTTAAGCAAGGGACAATCATAGATCGGTTCATTAAAACTTATTGCTATACATTAGCTTCCACGCCCACTTTTTGGTTAGGTTTATTATTATTAACTGTTTTTTCAGTATGGCTCGGTTGGTTCCCAATTGGTCTAGGCACTCCAGCTGGTGTATTGGCAGAAGATGTATTTATACTAGATAAGTTCAAGCATTTATTATTGCCAGTTTTAACATTAAGTATTATCGGGGTATCCAACATTGCGCTTCATACTAGGGAAAAGCTAGTAGAAGTATTACAAAGTGAATATATCCTTTATGCGAAGGCTAAAGGAAAAAAAGGCTATCAACTTGCTTATCAACATGGCTTACGTAATATCGCCTTGCCTGCTATTTCTATTCATTTTTCATCTTTCGGGGAAATTTTTGGCGGATCTGTTATTGCGGAGCAAGTATTTTCCTATCCAGGTCTTGGGCAAGCAGTTGTACAAGCTGGTCTTGGTGGAGATGTTCCTTTATTATTAGGTATTGTATTATTTAGTTCGGTATTTGTATTTATCGGAAACTTACTTGCCGATATTCTTTACAAAGTAATTGACCCCCGTATAAGAAAGGGGGACCTTCATTGAATCGGATAAATATAAGAAGAAAAACAATGATAAAAATAGCCGTTTCGGTTCTTTTCCTTTTAGCCATTATCAGTTCCGGAATGTCGATAACGGATGAGGAACTTCTTATCCATATGGAAGGGAAAAATGAGGCACCATCCTGGAATCATATATTTGGTACGGATTGGTTAGGGCGTGACATGCTAGCAAGAACCTTAAAGGGCTTAACGTTAAGTATTGGAGTAGGTATAGTAGCCGCATTAACGAGTTCCATTCTTGCTTTATTTTTTAGTTTATTAGCTTCGTGGAATAGAATGTGGGATCGGTTTGTCACATGGTTAATAGATCTATTTTTAAGTGTCCCCCATATAGTCGTTTTAATATTAATTTCCTTCGCCGCGGGTGGGGGTTTTTATGGTGTGGTGATTGGTTTAGCACTCACTCATTGGCCTAGTATAACAAGGATCTTGCGTGCAGAAATCTTACAAATAAAAACAGCTGAATATGTTAACATTTCCATGAAATTAGGAAAAAGCAAATTATGGATTGCTAGAAATCATTTTTTTCCACATGTATTCCCGCAATTGTTTATAGGTTTCTTGTTAATCTTTCCACATGCCATTCTCCATGAAGCTGCCATAACCTTTCTAGGCTTTGGATTATCACCTGAACAACCAGCAATAGGTATTATATTATCAGAGTCTATGCGTTATCTTTCGGTAGGTATGTGGTGGCTTGCCTTTTTCCCGGGACTAGCTCTATTAGTTATGGTAAGCCTATTTGATATGTTAGGGAAAAATGTGAAACGATTTATCGATCCCTTTGATGGGATGAAGTCTTAGTGCAAGGAGGGGAAATGGATGGAAAACCCGCAACCTCCATTATTAGAAGTGAAGAATTTTTCATTAGCGTTTCGAACCTTTAAAAAAGGGTTAGTAGAAACAGAGATGAAAGTGATTAAAAACCTTAACATGACGATAAATGAAGGAGAAATTGTTGCAGTCGTTGGTGCTAGTGGTTCCGGGAAAAGCTTATTGGCCAGTGCGATTCTTGGTATCTTACCAAAGCATGCATTAACGGACGGAGAAATTATTTATAAAGGCAACAAATTGAGAGAGGAATATAGGGGGAAGGAAATTTCATATATCCCCCAATCTACTCAAGCTTTGAATCCTTTAATGAAAGTTGGAAAACAGGTTCAAGAGGTTATACAGAATCAAGATAAAAAGCTTGTTCAACAAAAGGTTTTTACTCAAGTAGGTCTTTCAAGTGAGGTTTCTGATAAATATCCATTTGAATTATCTGGTGGGATGGCAAGAAGAATTTTAGCGGCTACGGCTATCGTTAGCCCGGCAAAATTGATTATTGCTGATGAGCCAACACCGGGACTTGATCCACAAACCCTAGACGAACTTACCTCTCTTCTTAAACAGCTATCCCAAAAAGGGAAAGGTATCATGTTCATTACTCATGATATTGATACGGCATTAAAATTGGCAAATAAGGTAGTTGTTTTCCGTGATGGTGAAACAGTTGAAATAGCTAAGGTTGAGGATTTCTCGGGAAAAGGGGAAATGCTACAACATCCATTTACAAAGGAGTTGTGGAATGCACTTCCGCGAAATGATTTTTTTGTTAAGGAAAAGGAGATTATTCCAATAACGAACGAATCATCGAAACTTGAGGTGGAAGGAATTAGCTTTAAATATGGGAATGGAGATTATTTATTTAAGGACCTTCATCTAACCATTCACCCTGGTGAAATCGTTGGTTTGCATGGATATAGCGGGTCAGGAAAAACAACGATGGCTAAAATCATTGCCGGTTATATGAAGCCTGAAAGTGGTAGGGTATTGCTTGGCGGTAAGCAAATTAAAAATAGGGGAATACATCCTGTTCAGTTTATTTGGCAACATCCGGAGAAGTCCATCAATCCAAGATGGAAAATGCAAAAAATATGGATGGAAAGTAATATGGATCGTAAAGTATTAGATGAACTTGGAATAAAAGAAGAGTGGTTATCCCGTTGGCCAAGTGAATTGTCAGGAGGAGAGCTACAACGATTTTGTATAGCAAGAGCATTTCAAGACGAGACTAAATTCATTATAGCCGATGAAATTACGACAATGCTTGATGCCATTACACAAGCGCATTTGTGGAAAATGTTACATCGTGTTGCGAAGGAGCGGAATATTGGTGTCCTTGCGATAAGTCATGATTCCTATTTATTGCAGCGTATAAGCGACCGTATGATAGACTTCCAGGATTTTCAAGGCGCCCAATTTCAAAAATGACTCAAACTTTTGAACCCAATAGGGCATTTTTTTAATATAATAGAAATAAGTAATCGTACAGGGGAAGAATCATATGTATTTTCTAATCTCAACTTTGATTGGATACTTATTCGGTTGCCTAAATGGTTCACAGCTTGTTGCTAAACGAAAACAGATAGATATTAAAAAATTAGGGAGTAAGAATGCAGGCGCCTCTAACACTACGATGTTGTTAGGGTGGAAATATGGTATATTCGTTGCTCTCGTAGATATTTTTAAAGCAACCTTGGCAATTTTATTAATGGTATCCTTCTTGGAATATAATGGAGTAATGGATGAATATCAGATTATACTACTATATAATACTGCCTTTTTTGTTATTTTAGGTCATAACTATCCAATAACAATGAATTTCAAAGGTGGAAAAGGTACAGCCTCTATTATAGGTGCTTTTTAGCAATCGATTTTAGAATTGCAATTATTGGGGTTATTATATTACTACTAGTAACATTTACAACGGATTATGCTGTATTCGGAATTCTGAGTATGTATGTAGCTTATTTTATAGAGACATACATGGTTTAAGGTACTGATCCAGCAACAATTGTTTTAGTACTTATTCTAATGGGTATGATGAAACATTGGGAAAATCTAAGACGTTTTATGAATAAGGAAGAGATTAAACTTTCCAGTATATATCGGAAAACTTCTTAACAAATGGTTCTAGGCCTTATTCAAATTTCTTTTTGGAGGAAGCATATATGTTAGATTGGATGGTCTGGATTGTCATTATTGTGTTGTTCATATTGAGTTTTGCCGGAATCATTTATCCAATCATTCCGTCAGTCCTTGTCATTTGGGTTGGTTTTTTGCTTTATCAGTTTATCATCAACCCAGATGAACTCACGATTGTTTTCTGGATAATAATGGCTGTCTTTACTCTGTTTTTATTTTTAGCAGATATATTAGCAAATAGTTATTTTGTGAAAAAATATGGTGGCAGTAAATGGGGAGAACGAGGTGCGGCAGTAGCGGTTATTGTTGGATCGTTTATTATCCCACCTTTCGGGATCCTTATTGTTCCATTTATTACTGTATTTGTCATTGAGTTATTACAACAAAGGCCTCCTAAGGATGCAATCAAGGCATCAATCGGTTCATTACTTGGCTTTTTAGGCGGATCTATTGCCAAAGTAATGATTCAGCTCATCATGATCATTTGGTTTTTTATTGTTATTATATTTTGAGGATGGGGTTTTTGGCAAATTGTTACTAAGTCATTTGTATCCTTTAATAATTCGCTGATTTTTGATATAATTGTATTCATGAAAAGGCCTCTTTCTAATGTATTTGCCGGCTAAGCATACATTTATGATAGAGCGCCTTTTCTTTTTTTTCTAGAATTTTGTTTCAAATCCGCGAGAACTATTTTACACATAGCACTTGACGTGGGTCCATCACAAAGGATAACGAGAAAGTGAAGAAAATCCTGTTTTATCAACTAAAATTATATAGGATTTTCTTCACCAAAAAATAAACAGTTTTAAAATTCAGTTACTCGGTCTTTTAAGTTTGAATAGAAAGGCTATTTCTCTACCTTCCTATTTATAAAACTATATATTCCCCAATACACTAAAGGGAAAATAGTTATGATGAGAAAGGCTGTTTGATTACTAATATACTTTGAAAAAATATATAGGAAGACCATTATTATTAAAAAAATTATATATACCGTTTTTCCAGATAATCTACTTTTCATAAAAAACCACCGTTCTTCAAATTAAATACCTGCAAATACTCTTTTACTGACTTTATTATTACACTAGATTAAGTAACGAGTAAAGATCTAAACTAATAAGGGAATCGATCATACTACTTTTCATCCCTCCATCTTGACTTTCTATTTTCATCCATATATATTTAAAGATATTGAATAGATAAAAACGTTTGAAGAGGATTAGTATAATTTTATTGTCTTTTAAGAGAGGAAATGGATGGTGCGAATTTCTAAAGACATGAATTAGAACCTACCTTTTTAGTTCGCTGTCGAAAAGGCTTTTTGCTGTAAGATGGCGCGGTTCATAACCGTTACGAAGGAAAAGTGTGCAAGTGGGAATTCCTCTTGCAAACAAGGGTGGTAACGCCAAACCTCGGTCCCTTTATCGGATGGGGGTTTTTTTGTGTATGATAAGCAAGAATATATTAAAGAGGTGTTTACTTTGGGAAAGAAAAATAAACAGTTTGTCGAAAAAATCACAGCAATGGAAGATGACTTTGCACAGTGGTACACAGATGTTGTGAAACAAGCAGAATTAGTGGACTATGGTTTAGTTCGTGGAACGATGATTATTAAACCTTATGGATATGCCATTTGGGAAAATATTAAAGATCAATTAGATAAAAGGATTAAAGAAACAGGCCATTCAAACGTGGCTTTCCCAGTGTTTATTCCAGAAAGCCTACTTCAAAAGGAAAAGGACCATGTAGAAGGATTTGCTCCTGAAGTTGCTTGGATTACACATGGTGGAGAAGAAGAACTTCAAGAACGTTTGGCATTCCGTCCGACTTCTGAGGTTTTATTCTGTGACTACTATTCCAAAAATATTCATTCCTATCGTGACCTACCAATGTTATACAATCAATGGGCGAATGTTGTACGATGGGAAAAAACAACAAGACCGTTTCTACGTTCTTCAGAGTTCCAGTGGCAAGAAGGGCATACTGCTCATGCAACTGATGAAGATGCTTCACAAGAAACAAATCGTATGTTAGAAGTATATGCAGACTTAGTGGAAGAATATCTAGCTATTCCTGTACTAAAAGGTAGAAAAACAGATAAGGAAAAATTCGCTGGTGCTAATTATACACTAACCATCGAAAGTTTAATGCATGATGGAAAAGCTCTACAATCTGCAACTTCCCACCATTTCGGTTCTGGCTTTGCAGAAGCTTTTGATATTACGTACTTAGATGAAAATGGAGAAAGCCAATATGTTCATCAAACATCTTGGGGACTTTCTACACGAATTATGGGTGCGTTGATTATGGTGCATGGTGATAATCGTGGATTAGTTGTACCTCCAAAAGTTGCACCTACACAAGCGATGATTGTTCCTATCGCTCAACATAAAGAAGGTGTACTAGATAAAGCTTATGCGCTACGTGATCAATTAAAAGATTTAGTCCGTGTCGATATTGATGCAAGTGATAAAATGCCAGGATGGAAATTCAATGAATATGAAATGAAAGGAATTCCTGTACGTATTGAGATGGGACCGAAAGATATTGAGAAAGGACAAGTTGTTCTTGTTCGTCGAGATACGGGAGAAAAAGAATTCGTGGCACTTACAGAATTAGAAGAACGCTTGCCTCAATTACTAGAAGAAATTCAAACCAACCTATATAATAAAGCACTTGAACATCGTAATGAGATGACAACAACTGCTACGAATATGGATGAATTTAAACAAACACTTGATCAAAAGGGCGGCTTCATCAAAGCAATGTGGTGTGGAGACCTTGCATGCGAAGAAAAGATAAAAGAAGAAACAACAGCAACTTCACGTTGTATTCCATTTGAGCAAGAAAAAGTAGCAGATACATGCGTTTGCTGTGGTAAAGAAGCAAAAGAAATGGTTTATTGGGCAAAAGCTTATTAATTAGTAGAAAAGGCGTCGATGATTCGGCGTCTTTTTTTCTTTGAAGTATAAAAAATTAGCTTATTAAATATTGTCATAGGGTGGGCCACGTCCGGTTCCAGCGCCCAGCGAGACTTCCTTCACCTCCCCTTACGCAATATTTGTCTCGGAGTAATTTTCTGAAAGGATTATAATTATATTGCAATTATGATAATATAATTGTTGTGTAAAAATTAAGAAAGTAGGTGTTATATGAATAAAAAAATAGTATTCTTTGGCATTAATATGTTGTTAGTTCTCTCTTTTCTTGTTGCTTGTAATAATGATGATAATGAAATAACTATTTCGAGTAAACCACCTACTGCTCTAGAAGTCTTAAGAGATGACCCAGGTGCTGATATATTTCAGATGAAAGGTATAACTTATAAAACGGGTATTGAATGGGTAAATGATGTTAAAGTCACCAAAGATAAAGAAATTGGTGTAATCAAAGAGACCTCAAAAAGTAATTTTAAAGATGGGACCGCATCAAAACTATCACCAAACACTAAAATTTTTTCGACAAACGAAGAAGATATATTAATAGTAGAGGAAAATGAAGTGGTAAAAAAATATGTAGCTTTATCTGAAGGCTGATAACTCCCTGTTTAACAGCAGGGAGTTTTTACTAATTAATTAAGCTTAAAAAAACAAAAAACCCTTGCGCATGTTGTTCAATCATGGTATAACTAAAATAGTTAATAAATATACACTAATACTTATAAATATACAACTATTATACAAACTATTGGAGTGATAAACGCCATGAAGGAACAATTGTCTAGCCATTTAGAGCAAATTAAAGAACAACTTTGGGAAATGAATAAGAACTTATATGAAAATCCTGAATTAGGCGATCAAGAATTTGAATCTATGAAACTACATACGAATTTTTTAAAAGAGCATCAATTTGAAATAGAAATAGGAACCGTTAATCGACCAACTGCATTTAAGGCTACCTATAAAAGTGGTAAGCCAGGTCCAACGATTGCTTATTTAGCGGAGTATGATGCATTACCTGAAGTTGGACATGCTTGTGGGCATAACTTAATCGGGACAATGAGCGTTGGTGCTGGAATTGCCTTGAGTAAAGTATTACATGAAATTGGTGGGAATGTTGTTGTATTAGGAACTCCTGCAGAAGAAACGAACGGTGCAAAAGTTCCTATGAGTCAACAAGGAGTTTTTGATGATACGGATGTAGCAATGATCCTCCATCCAAGTGACCAATCTTACATGAGTGGAAAGTCTTTAGCAATGGACGCGATTCAGTATGCGTTCACTGGAAAATCAGCACATGCAGCTGCATCCCCAGAAGAAGGTATTAATGCTTTAGATAGCGTCATACAATTATTTAATGGAATTAATGCATTAAGGCAACATGTCCAATCAGATGTACGTATTCATGGTGTGATATCTGAAGGAGGAAAAGCTGCTAATGTTGTTCCAGATTATGCAGTTGCCCAATTTTATATCAGAGCGAATAATCGTAAATACTTAAATGAAGTTGTAGAAAAAGTAAAACATATTGCTGAAGGTGCTGCATTAATGACAGGTGCCACTTTAGAAATCTCAAATTATGAATTAAGTTACGATAATATGGTAACGAATCATACACTTTCAGAAGCCTTTAATCAAAACTTGAAGCAAACTAGCACATTACCACTAAATAAAGATAAATCTGGTTTAGGATCGATTGATATGGGAAATGTTAGTCAAGTTGTACCGGCGATTCACCCATATATTGGAATGAACAAACCGGGATTAGTACATCATACGAAAGAGTTTGCTGATCAAACCATAACTGAAGATGGATATACAACATTAGTAAGTGGCGCATTAGCTCTAGCGCAAACTGGGTATGATGTCATTTCTAGTGAAGAACTTTTACAAGCTATAAAGGAAGAGTTCAAAAACAACAGTCTATAAAAGGATGTTTAATAAGTCCGGTGAAAATGACACTTTAATGTTTCTAGTTGGCAATAGTGCTAGTGTCGGCGTTGCGATAGGACGTTGTGAATTTAGCCGATCTCGGTTCTTTTTGAACAGACATGATAAAGAAAAGGGGAGAATCAAATGAAATCTACATTTTTTAAAATTTTAGTTATGGCATTCATCATTGGAGTGCTGGCAGCATGTGGAGCAGGTGATCCGGAAGCTGAGAAAACTCCTGATAATAATACAGGAGATACAGCAACGGATAGCCAAGAAGGTGAAAAGGCTGAAAAAGCAGATGGAAAAGTATTAAAAATGGCTACTTCCGCTGACTTTCCTCCGTTTGAATCTTATGATAAAGAAGGAAACTTTGTTGGTTTTGATATTGAGGTAGCTCAAGCTATCGCGGATGAATTAGGGTATGAGTTGGAAATTCAAGATATGAGTTTTGATGGGTTGATTGGGGCATTGCAATCTGGTCGTGTGGATATGGTAATGTCTGGTATGAGTGCTACCGAAGAACGTAAACAAAACGTGGATTTCTCTGAACCGTATCATCGATCAGGTGAAATGTTTATAATGAAGAAAGATGCTGATATCAATAGCTTAGAAGACCTTAAGGGGCTTACTGTTGGGGTTCAATTGGGTACCATTCAAGAAGAAGGTGCGGATGAACTAAGTAGTAAGTATGGCTTTGAGGTGAAGAAAGTAGATAAAGCTGCATTATTAATTCAAGAGTTAAATTCAAACCGTATTGATGTTGGTTATTTGGATAAAACAGTTGCAGAAGGTTTTATCGCGGAACAGGGACTAGAAGGTTTTGATGATCCGACAACAAGTTCACCAGGAATGGGCATTGCATTTCCTAAAGGAAGTGAACTTACAGAGGAAATTAACGGTGCATTAGAAAAACTGATTGAAAATGGTACGATTGCTGAATTAGAAAAGAAATGGGATCTAACTAACGCAGAATAAACAGCAAAGAAAGCGAGGTGTTAGGGCATGAATTTGGATTTTAGCCAAATCGTGCCTTATACTCCTTTTATGTTAAAAGGAATATGGGCTACTTTAGAATTCGTTATTTTTTCCATTATAATTGGTTTAGTATTAGGGACACTTCTTGCGCTTTGTAAGATTACAAAGGTTTCCTTCTTAAAATGGATAGCAAATGCATATACATCCATATTTCGTGGAACTCCCCTAATTCTACAATTAATGATTATCTATTATGCAATTCCACAATTAACAGGCTATGATATTCCGATATTTTTATCAGCTGTTTTAACATTTGGATTAAATTCAGCGGCATATGTATCTGAAATTATTCGTGCGGGAATTATGGCTGTTGATAAAGGTCAAATGGAAGCTGCAGAGGCATTGGGAGTGCCATATAGACCGATGATGTTAAATATTATTTTGCCACAAGCCATTAAAAATATCTTGCCGGCCTTATTAAATGAATTCATCACATTAACAAAGGAATCTGCTATTGTATCTACTATAGGTTATTTAGATTTAATGCGTCGTGCCCAAATTGTCGGTGCAGATATTTATCGTAATTTTGAACCGTTATTGTTGGCAGGGGCCATTTATTGGATTATGGTATTTATATTAACGAAAATTGGCCAAGCTATCGAACGGAGGTTAAGACAAGGTGATTAAGGCTAAAGAAATAAGCAAGGTATTTGGAAATAATACAGTATTGAAGAATATTTCTACTACGATTAATACGGGAGAAGTAGTGGCAGTTATAGGACCATCAGGATCTGGTAAATCTACTTTTTTAAGATGTCTGAATTTATTAGAAGAACCAACATCAGGGGAAATTTATTTAAATGATAAAAAAATTACGGATAAAAAGGTAGATAAATTAGTCGTTAGAAAAAATATTGGAATGGTATTTCAGCATTTCCACTTATTCCCGCATATGACCGTATTAGATAACGTTACGTATGCTCCACAAAAGGTAAAAGGTCTTTCCAAATCGGAAGCACAAAAAATTGCAAAAGAGTTACTGGCGAAAGTCGGATTAACAGACAAAGAAAATGCCTATCCGAATAGACTTTCTGGGGGACAAAAACAACGTGTAGCCATTGCGCGTGCACTTGCCATGGAACCAGAAATTATGTTGTTTGATGAGCCAACTTCTGCACTTGATCCGGAAATGGTTAAAGAAGTATTAGATGTTATGAAGGATTTAGCAGGTACAGGAATGACGATGGTCATTGTGACGCATGAAATGAATTTTGCTAAAGAGGTTGCGGATAGAGTACTGTTTTTAGATGATGGGGTTCTACTGGAAGAGGGAGACCCAAAAGAATTCTTTAAGCAACCAAAAACAGAACGGGCGAGGGACTTTTTGGATAAGGTTCTATAATTTTGGAGATGTGCATTAAAGGTTGGGTGTAGTCGCCTTTAATATACATCTTTTTTATTTAGTAGGTTCAATGTGATCATTTGATATTCGTGGAAGTGAATTAGTTACTCATTTGGATTATGAGTGCCCGAACAGGATTTCTTTTCAGTATACGGTAACTCATTCGACTTATGAGTGCCCGAACGAGGAATTCCTTTCAGTATACGGTAACTCATTCGACTTATGAGTGCCCGAACGAGGAATTCTTTTCAGTATTTGGTAACTCATTCGGCTTATGAGTGCCCGAACGAGGAATTCCTTTCAGTATACGGTAACTCATTCGACTTATGAGTGCCCGAACGAGGAATTCCTTTCAGTATACGGTAACTCATTCGACTTATGAGTGCCCGAACGAGGAATTCCTTTCAGTATACAGTAACTCATTCGACTTATGAGTGCCCGAACGAGGAATTCTTTTCAGTATTTGGTAACTCATTCGGCTTATGAGTGCCCGAACGAGGAATTCCTTTCAGTATACGGTAACTCATTCGACTTATGAGTGCCCGAACGAGGAATTCCTTTCAGTATACGGTAACTCATTCGACTTATGAGTGCCCGAACGAGGAATTCC
>NZ_JAHHXM010000032.1:0-16215 GCF_019037185.1 Oceanobacillus caeni | reverse complement strand
ACTTATGAGTGCCCGAACGAGGAATTCCTTTCAGTATACGGTAACTCATTCGACTTATGAGTGCCCGAACGAGGAATTCCTTTCAGTATACAGTAACTCATTCAGCTTATGAGTGCCGGAACACGGCTTCCTTTTTCGCATTCCGTAACCTATGTTGTAGAATTCGTTACTCCATAAATTCCCCAAGCACCTCGCAAATGCAAGTTTTCTAAGCAAATTTCGATATAGCCTTTATAAAAAAATAGGGTCGGATTCAAATGAATCCGACCCTATTTAGGATATTATGCTTCTTGTTTCTCTAACGTTTCGCCAAGAGCTTCAAGTCTAGCTTGAACTTCTTCCGTTGTTAGATTGTGTTCTTGAATATATAGGTTGCGAGGGTGAACACGGCATTCATGTGTACAGCCTCTCATATATTTATGCTCATTTTCCTCAGAGCAGATAATTTGTTTATTACATTCAGGGTTAGCGCAATTTACATAACGTTCACATGGTTGTCCATCGAAGTAATCTTTCGCAACGACAACATGTTCTTTTTGATTAATATCTACTGAGATACGTTCATCGAATACATAGCATTTGCCATCCCATAGTTCTCCTTGTACTTCTGGGTCTTTACCATAAGTAACAATTCCGCCATGTAATTGGGCTACGTCTTCAAAGCCTTCTTTAATCATCCAACCAGTGAATTTCTCACAACGAATACCACCAGTACAGTACATGAGAACTTTTTTGCCTTCTATTAAATGTTTATTTTTACGCACCCATTCCGGCATCTCGCGAAATGTTTTTACATCAGGGCGAATTGCACCTCTAAAATGTCCTAAATCATATTCATAATCATTTCTTGTATCTACAACAACGGTATCTTCACGTTGCATTGCTTCGTACCATTCTTTTGGAGAAAGAAATTCCCCTGTCAATTCTTGTGGATTTGTATCCTCTTCTTCAGGTAAACGAAGTGTAACTAGTTCTTTACGTGGACGTACATGCATTTTTTTAAAAGCATGCCCATCATGTTCATCTACTTTAAACATGATATCTTTAAATAGTTCACTGTTACGCATTGCTTCCATATATTTGTTTGTAGCCTCAACCGTTCCAGAAACGGTACCATTAATTCCTTCTTTAGCTACAAGAATTCTTCCTTTTAATCCAAGTTCCTTACAAAATTGAAGATGCTCATCAGCGAAAGTTTCAGGATCTTCAATATCTACATAATGATAGTACAATAATACTCTGTAATCTTTGTTTTCCATTTTATTTACCACCTATTCCATTTATATTTGCAAGATACAAATGTAAGTTGGTCTTTACTATTCGTTTTTAGTCTTGCAAGTCATTATTTTATCACGTTTTTATCCTTTATTCCAGTCTATAAAAAATAACCCAAAATACCAATTGCCCTACATTTTATCGTATATTACAGTTTTTTACACAAGCAAAGGTGGTACATTCCTGCATCAAGTCAATATACGCAAGACCCTACTAGCGAAGGGAATAACTGGAAACCTTATTACAATAAACATGGGAAAAACAAAAAGCATATATCAGAGAGAAGCTTTCAAAGGAGAAACAGTGAAATCTACGGTAAACGCAAAATGGACGTAGAGCTGATCTTAGGACTCCTGAAGGCTAATTTGCGTTTCACTCGTTTCTCTGTAAAAGAGAAAGTAAAAAATGAAATGGGATCCGCATTCCTGCCGGTAAACTTGAGAAAGTACACCGCCAGGAGACCTAAGCAAAACGAAGGTTAAAATAATATTTAGCTTATTATCAGCTAGTTATGTCCTAGCCTCAAAACAACATGTTTTCTTTTTCACTAAAAAAGGGTATACTGGTATTAGAAAATGAATACATTAAAAAAGACCAAAGGTGCGCTAACACCTTTAGTCATACAATAGCTTGGTTCCCTACAAGGGGGCTGGCCCGATTAGTGATATTCCACCCTATTAATGAGCCGCGAACTCAAGGGTGGATTTTATTTATGGTTTTTATCTGACATAATCGCAACTATTAACGCTCCGAAACTAATCATTAGCATTAATCCTTCTGCAACTGTCATTAGCACCACCCCCTTTTGGGAGCGTGCCAACCACCCTTGAGTTAACCTATTTTAGCCATTGTCCTATAATTATAACATTTTCAATTCTCATATTGTGACCAGTAATGAAATTATTTTAATTTTACTTGGCGATTAACTTTACGGTATTAAGAAAAGATAACTCTCTTTGCTTTCTAAATAGCTTTGAACTGCATTTATTTTATCTTTTTCAGTAAATTTAGTCATAAGAAAACTGCATCTCCAATTATTGTGTGTCCAACAATTGGGGTGCAGTTTTTTTCTGAATCAATAGCAAAATCTTTAAATAATGAAAAGAATAGATTCTTTTGTCATTTCTTCTATACCTTATGTGATATGACAAAACTTCCTATAACGATAAAAACTTGAACCTTGTCTCTTTAATTATTAATCATTTTGTACTATTATAGAAGTATAGATTATGTAAGTGCTTACATTATGAGTTTAACAAAATAATAAATAGGCAGATTAACCGTTGTAAAAAATGGGAATCTTAATACAGTAGTTAATATAACAACATACATGATGTAGGAGTGTACAGAAGATGAACAACAATGGGGTAAATCCGTGGGCAGATGTGAAAGGTCCTAATATGGGCTATATTTTAGAACAGTATGATTTATATTCTCAAGATCCTAGCTTAGTTGATAAGAGTTTTAAAGAATTATTTGATGTTTGGGGAAATCCCGAAGCTATGATGGATAATGAAGAACAATCATCCAATCATATATCCATGAATGTTCTTTTAAATAAAATGAGAAAATTAGTCTCTGCGGTTACATTAGCAGAAAATATTAGAGCTTACGGACATTTGGAAGCGGATATTTTTCCTTTAGAAAAACAACCATCCAATGAATTATTGAATCTAACGTCTTATAAATTAACAGAAGAAGATTTAAAAGAAATACCTGCTGAATTTATTTGTAACAATAATAGTGTTAAGAATGGCCTTGAGGCAATCAATTATTTAAAGGAAATTTACACATCAACCATTGGCTTTGATATCGATCATATGGATATCCAAGAAAAAGATTGGTTAAAAAATAAAATAGAATCCGGTAATGTTTCTAAGGAAATTACTAATGCTGAGAAAGAAGCGTTATTCCATAGCCTGCTATCAGCTGAGGGGTTTGAGCAATTTTTAGGAAAAACATTTGTTGGTCAAAAAAGATTTTCAGTAGAAGGATTGGAATCTTTAGTTCCGGTAATGAATGAAGTTATTAATCTTTCTGCTAAAGATGATATTGAAAATGTATTAATATCTATGGCGCACCGTGGAAGACTGAATGTGTTGACGCATGTCTTAGAGAAACCATATGAAGCCATTTTCTCTCAGTTTCAACATGCGAAATGGGAGAATGCTGATCCAACTTTAGAAATGACCGAGGGAGCTACGGGGGATGTGAAATATCATCTTGGCGCAACAAAGAGAAAACAGATTGGTGATAAGAAGGTTACGGTTTCTCTAGCAAATAATCCTAGTCATTTAGAAATTGCTGGAACGGTAATAGAAGGATCCACAAGAGCAGCACAAGAAGTACGAACGGAGAAAGGATATCCAAAACAAGATGTTTCCAAAGCCATAGCTGTATTAGTTCATGGGGATGCTGCCTTTACTGGACAAGGTGTAGTTACTGAAATACTTAATTATGCAAATACAAAGGCATATAGTACTGGTGGAACTATCCATATTATCGCTAATAACTGTATTGGTTTTACGACTGAACCCGAGGACGATCGTTCGACGAAACATTCAAGCGACATTGTGAAAGGTTTTAATGTTCCTATTTTCCATGTTAATGCTGACGACCCAGAGGCTTGCTTAAAGGTAGTTCAATTGGCTTTTGAATATCGTCAAACATTCCATAAAGATGTGCTCATTAATTTAATTGGCTATAGAAGACTTGGACATAACGAAATGGATGAGCCTCGTTCTACAAGCCCACTTATGTACAAGCTAGTTGATAATCATCAAACGATTACTGCGATATATAAAGAGAAACTTATAAATGAGCGTTCGTTAACGGATGATAAAATTAACGAAATGGCGAATCAAGTACAACATAAATTACAGCGGGCATATAACCATATCAATCAAGAAAAAGAACCAATCCGTACCACTCAAGACAGACATGAATTATATAAGAGTGAGCTACCTAAAATCGATACTTCCGTTAGTAAGGAAACACTCTTAACTATAAATAATGCTTTACTACAATGGCCTGAAGGATTTAATGTTTTTGGTAAGTTAAAGAAAATATTAAACCGCCGAAAAGATGCACTTGAAAATAATAAGAAGGTGGACTTTGGACATGCCGAAACTCTAGCATTTGCATCTATTTTAAAAGATGGCACACCAATCCGTTTAACTGGGCAAGATTCTGAACGCGGAACCTTTTCACACCGTAATATTGTTTTAAGTGATGAAAAAACAGGGGAGAAGTACAGTCCGCTTCATCAGTTAAGTTCAGCAAATGCTTCTTTTGCCGTTCATAATAGTACGCTTTCAGAGGCCGCTATATTAGGCTATGAATATGGCTATAACGTATTCGCAAAAGAAACGCTTGTTTTATGGGAAGCACAGTTTGGTGATTTTGCAAATGGAGCGCAAGTTATTTTTGACCAATTTATTTCTTCTGGAAGAGAAAAATGGGGACAAAAATCTGGATTAGTGATGTTACTTCCTCATGGATATGAGGGGCAAGGTCCTGAGCACTCTAGTGCAAGATTAGAACGGTTCTTACAATTAGCGGCTGAAAATAATTGGACTGTTGCCAACTTGTCTAACTCAGGTAACTATTTCCACATCCTTAGAAGGCAGGCAGCACTTTTAAATACGGATGATGTTAGACCACTAGTTATCATGTCACCTAAGAGTTTATTAAGGAATGCATCTGCAGGAGTTTATCTAGAGGATTTAACAGAGGGGAAATTTGAGCCAATTATAAAAGAGCCAGGATTGGGAAGAAATCCAGATCATGTAAAACGACTGGTATTATCAACTGGTAGATTGGCCGTAGAACTATCTGATTATGTATCCGAAAATAAGGAAGCTTATGATTGGCTTGATATGATTAGAGTGGAAGAACTTTATCCATTCCCAGCAGAAAAAATTAGCGAGATATTAAGTAAATATAAAAATTTAGAGGAAATCGTCTGGGCTCAGGAGGAACCCAAAAATATGGGAGCATGGTCTTACATGGAGCCGCGTTTACTAAGCATTGCACCTAAAGACGTTGCGGTCAGATATAATGGTAGACCCGATATGGCAAGTCCTTCTGAAGGAGACCCGTTAGTGCATAAAGAAGAGCAATTTAGAATTATCCACCAAGCTATTAACGAAACAGTTAAGCAGGAAACAAATGTTAGAAAAATTAGCTAATAATAGGAAATATAGGCTGTGCGAGTGTTAAGTTAGAAAATAGGAAATTTTGAAACTAAAATAGAATTTTTTGAGAAAAAGTCTTCTTAACACTTGCATTTTGTGTTAAAAAAGGTTAAAGTTAAAGAAGCAAAAGGAAATTGGAGCAATACTTTACGACCTCCTACTTAGGAGCTGTAAAAGTATTTTTGATTCCATTACTTTGCAGCAAAAAGTTATAAGGAGGTCATTTACATGACTGGTAAAGTAAAATGGTTTAACGCAGAAAAAGGTTTCGGTTTTATCGAACGCGAAGATGGAGACGATGTATTCGTACATTTCTCAGCAATCCAAGCTGAAGGTTTCAAAACTCTTGAAGAAGGTCAAGATGTTGAATTTGAAATCGTTGAAGGTAACCGCGGACCACAAGCAGCTAACGTTACTCGTATATAATTGATTTTTAAAAGGTTTATCTCATTTAGGAGATAAGCCTTTTTTGTTGTTTATAGCTGCATTGGCGTAATGGGGGCTGACAAATTGGCTATAACCCCGATACCGTAGCCTAGGAAATAAATTAAATTATAATAATCATTGCATGAACAAATGAATTTTAGGTATAATATAAATAGAATTATAATAAAATAAAAAGAGAAGTGCGCAAACACTTCTACATGCAACCTTCTACCGTCAGGGTGGTGGTTGTCTATGTTGTTTACTTTTTCTGAGAACCACCCTTTTGCTTTGGACGGCACGGGGTGGTTTTTTAAATGAGGTGAAAAAATGTTAAGTAAGGAAGATAAAGATAGACAAGTCATAGAAAATTATCAAGAGAATGAAAAAATGATGATATTGGTTTTTGCACAGTGGTGTATCAATCATGATTTGGATCCGGAACAATTGTATGAAGAGGCTTATCCAAACCAGGGTAAAAATAAGGTGCTATTAGAAGTGCTAGAAAATACGGTTTCTAAAAAGGAATCGGAAGAAATTGATGATCAACTGGTCATTCAGGCACTTCAACTTTTTGGAAATGATGACTTGGCTTTTATCGTTCAAAAAGAAATAGAGAAACGCGAGCGGAAATAGGTCTCGGTTTCTCTATATCTTTTTATTCGTAAACTTCTTTCGGAGCTGTAAATAAAGATTTATCCTCGATCTTATGCGTAACAATAATCAGGATCACCCCAAAGAAAATCATACCCCCAGCGACAAAGGTGATTTCTCTGAATGAAAAATGATTTGTCAGTAACAGACTGCCTAAGGTTGCCCCAATCGAATTTGCTAAGTTGAACACAGATGCAGCAATCGTTCCAGATAAGGCTGGAGCTTCTGTTGCTGCAAGAATGATTTTTGTATTTAAGATTGGCGTGGTACCGAATGTTCCAGCGCCGAATAGGAAACAAGCGACATAAGTTAAGAATGGATTCATCAGTAAGAATGTAAAACTGATAAGTACCGTTCCTAAGATCGCCATGGCTACCATTAAGCGTTCGGTCAGTACTTCAGGCTGAAACCTTCCAGATAAGAAATTCCCGGTTACTGCACCAAACCCAAATAGAAATAATCCAATCGTGATACTGGTTAGGTCAAAACCTGCAAGTTCTCTCAGCATCGGTTCTGTGAACGTATAAGCAGTGAATACACCAGAAAAACCAAAGACAATTATTGCAATCAGCATCCAAACATTTTTATTTTTTAAAACAGCTAATTCATTCTTTAATTTAGGAACTTCTTTTTGTTTCATATTTGGTGTAACGATCATGAGACCAATTAAATTAATAACTCCCATTAAGGTAATAAACCAGAATACTAATCTCCAATCAAGTATTCCGCCGATATAGGACCCAAAAGGAACCCCTAACATAACAGCGATTGTAAGCCCTCCCTGCACTGCAGCAATTGCGCTTGTGCGTTTATGAGGAGGAGAGATTTCTACTGCCATACTCATGGCTAGACCAAAAAATGGTGCGTGCATGGTTGCGGAAAGAAGTCTTGAGAGAAGTAGTATTTCAAAAGAAGGTGCTGTTGCAGCAACCATATTACTTACGATAAAAATGGATATAAGTACAATTAATAATGGTTTCGGTGAATATTTAACTGTTAGTATCCGAAGCAGTGGGCCACAAACAGCAACACTAATAGCATAAACACTAAGCAGTAGTCCTGTTGTAGAAACGGCTACATCTAAATCAGCGGCAAATTGCGTTAGTAATCCAGTTACCGCATATTCCGTCATGCCAATTGCAAATGTACCAATCATAAATATCGATAAGATCACATTTCGTGAAAATTTCATTGTTATCGTTAACACTTCCCTTCCGTCTACCTAAAAAAGCAATAGCACTATCATATTGGAAGAGATGTTCCGTGTCTAGGTTTCTAAATAAAAAAGTAATATTCAGATTAATGGACGTGCAAACATTTATAAGACTCTGGAAAAATGAAGCGGATTGATAAAAAGTCCGCTAACAAAAAAAGACTTCTGCTAGTAAAACCTAGCTGGAAGTCTCCTTTAATTTTTGAACAGTATTTAAGCGTATTGCTCAAATAATTTAATTAATGCTTGCGTACCACTATCTTCTTCTCCTTTTTCGGCCAATTCCTTATATAAATTTAAGGACAATTCTAAACCAGGAGTAGACAATCCAAGCTCTTTTGCTGATTCCAAAGCAATTGTCATATCTTTTATAAAATGTTTTACATAAAATCCAGGTGCAAAATCTTCTTTTAACATTCTTGGTGCAAGTTTAGAAAGAGAGTAACTAGCTGCAGCCCCCGTAGAAATGCTATCAAGAACTTTTTCTGGATTTAATCCGGCTTTTCGAGCGAAAGCAATAGCTTCTGAAACACCTATCATATTAGAAGCGATAGCAATTTGATTGACAAGTTTTGTGTATTGTCCCGCACCCGCTTTTCCTTGTAATATGATATTTTCCCCCATTACTTGAAAAATTGGTAAAAGTGATTCATAAGCTTCTTGTTCTCCGCCAATCATAATAGCAAGGGTACCACTTTTTGCACCAATATCTCCGCCGGAAACCGGAGCATCCAGAGCATGAATGTTTTTTTCTTTTGCCGCTTCGTATATTTTTACTGCTAAAGAAGGCTTAGAAGTGGTCATATCAATGACAAAAGATCCTTGTTTAGCATTTTCTAAAATTCCGTTAGAACCGAAATAGACTTCTTCTACATCGGAAGGATAACCGACCATCGTTATAATGACGTCTGAATCATTTGTTAATTCTTTAACTGTAGTCTTCCATGCCGCCCCGTCTTTTATTAGGTCATCTGCTTTAGCCTTTGTCCTTGTGTAAACATTGATGGAATATCCAGCTTTTTGCAAATTGGCAGCCATACTTTTCCCCATTACTCCAGTACCAACAAAGCCTATTACTGTATTAGTATTTACCATTTTCCTACTCTCCCTTCCTCTTTAGTTAATTTTATCGTGTTTGGTAATTTATAACAAACAATTAACTAAAAATTGTTTGTTTTCTAAAGGATGGGATTGGCGGTATTGACATGAATTGGGAGTGCCGATTTAGAATCAATCTATCTTAGTTACACATAGTATAGATAGGAATCATTTTAAGCCACACATACCAATTTCATGGAGGGCTGATTATAATGATCTCAAACGATCAACTAATGAAGTGTAAAAATATGTTAATTCAAAGACAAAATGAATTAATTCATCATATACAAGACCATTTTGGAAGAACTCTTGAAATGGCTAAGGAATCGGTTGGGGATTTATCTAATTATGATAACCATCCGGCTGATCTAGGAACTGAACTGTTCGAAAGAGGGAAGGATTTAGCTTTAAATGAACATACCGAAAAGGAATTACAAGATATTAATGAGGCACTACATGCCATAGAGGAAGGAACGTATGGTATTTGTGCTACATGTGGAGCGGATATCCCTTCTGAGCGATTATTAGCCATGCCGACAACCGATCGCTGTGTGAAGCATGCAAAAAGTCGAATTTTTGATCATCCTAGAACGATGGAGGAAGAAGTCTTTTCTCCTAATATAAATCCTAATGAAATTACGGATGAAGAACAAGTAGGGTATGATGCGGAAGATTCATGGCAAGATGTCAGTCGATACGGTACAAGTGAAACTTATTCAGACTTTTATACGGACATCGACAATTATGATGACATGTATCCAAACAGTGATGAAAATGTTGGCTTTGTAGAGGACTATGAAAATTTTGTAGCGGCAGACATAGATGGGAGTTTTACTGGGGTTACACCAAATCATAAGAAGTATGAGGATAATGAGGAAGCACAGGAGTTTTAGTGGGTTGCCTTTATTAGGTTAGAAAGCATACCAAATTTAAATGGTATGCTGTTTTTTTATGTGGATTTTTTCTCAGTTTAGTGGGCTGCGTGTGCTCATGAGTTGGATGAGTTGCGGAATGAGGAAAGGAAAGCTGTGTTCCGCAACTCATAAGGTGAATGAGTGCCCGAATGGGAAGAGGAAAGCATTATTCGGTCACTCATAAGGTGAATGAGTGCCTGAATGAGAAGAGGGAAGCATTATTTGGTCACTCATAAGGTGAATGAGTGCCTGAATGGGAAGAGGGAAGCATTATTTGGTCACTCATAAGGTGAATGAGTGCCCGAATGAGAAGAGGAAAGCATTATTCCGTCACTCATAAGGTGAATGAGTACCGGAATACAGAAAAGGAAACCCTGTTCAGTCACTCATAACCACGATAAGCCCTTGGACAACCATTCTCCCCAAGTATTCATCGTCTACATAAAAAAAACGCTTGGATCCTCCAAGCGTTTTTAAATAATATATAAGGTTATTTTGCCATTTCTTCCAGTTTTAAGTCAGTTTTATGAAATTCACCGTCGCGAACATATTCCAGTTTAACTTTGTCTCCTACATTTTTGGAATACAGATATTTCCTTAGTTCCAATATAGATGTTACGTCATTACCATCAATTTTGGTTATGACATCAAATTGTTTTAAGCCTGCACGATCTGCTGGTGAATTAGCTTGAACGTTCGCGACAACCATTCCTCCCTCTACCTCATTTGGGAGCTTAATTTCATAACGATATTGTGGTGGAACTTGCATTAGAGAGACCGTAGAAATACCGATTTGTGGTCTTGTTATTTCTCCGTCCTTTTCCAATTGTTCCATGATTGGTAGGGCAGTACTTGTTGGAATGGCAAAACCGATTCCTTCCACAGAACTTTGGGCTATTTTCATTGAATTAATACCAATAACCTGACCATCTGCATTTACAAGTGCTCCTCCACTATTACCCGGGTTGATAGCAGCATCTGTTTGTATAACTTCAGTTACCCAGTCCGGTTGGCCATCAGAGTTTGTGTCCACTGAAACAGATCGGTTCAAACCGCTAATAATTCCTTTTGTGACGGAGTTAGCAAATTCTAATCCTAATGGGTTTCCTATTGCTAATACAGTTTCACCAACAGTTAAATCGTCTGAAGATACCATATCAGCGACTGTGTTTATTTTTTTTCCATCGATTTCAAGAACAGCTAAGTCTGTTAAATCATCTTCACCAAGGACTTTTGCTGGAATTCGGTCATCTTCATTTAAAACTACTTCCACTTGTTCTGCACCATCAACAACATGTTGATTGGTTACAACATAAGCTTTTCCATCTTTCTTTTTATAAACGATTCCTGAACCTGTACCTGCTTCTTCACTACCAGTCCAAATGCTTTGTTGTTGTAGGTTTACCACCCCAACGACTGCTTCAGATACTTCTTGTATATTGGACGATACATTTGCATCTTCTGCAGAGAGTTTTTCAGTCGCTGGTTTTCCATGTACTTGGACAGCTTCTGAAGTTTGTTGTTCTGAATTAGCAGTATCTTCCGTATCAATGACACCACTAGTAAATAGGATGGTAACTAGAAGAGCAGATATAATACCACCGACAATTCCTCCGAAAATTGCAGTTAGCAACGGTTTCCCTTGCTTTTTCGTATTTCGTTTTTTACTTGGCTTGCTATTTTCTTTATTAGAATCATCAGAGGATGGTTGAGGGGGTGGGCTAACATGATTGCGTTCTTCTATTACCTCATTATTTTCCGGTGTATCCATAGAGTTTTCTTCATTTTCCTGATTGTTAAAGTCAGGATCTTGAGAATAACGATGGTCATTATCACTCATAAAAATCACTTCCCTTAACTTTTGTGTATTAGTGGTTCAAAAAGTCCGGTGAAAATAACACAGTGGGACGCGTAATCGGAGTCCCAGGACGTTGCTTATTTTGCCGACCTCGGTCCTTATCATCTTCCTTTTTGAACTCTTATATTTATTATACTACCCTTAGTATAGACACTTCCAGTGGAACGGATAAGGTATAAATGTGGCACAAATGTGTAAAACAATATGTATCTTATTGTCAACCTTCTTATAATTATGTAAGAATATAAGAAGATGAAGATATTTTTTCTTATCTGCATAAGTGAAATGAAGGCAGCGTAAGCAGGTGCCAATCTAAGAAAAGGTGAAAAAATGAATTATTTAATTGGATTAGTTGAAGATGATATGAACATTCAAAATATAGTCTCGGCTTATTTAAGAAAAGAAGGATATCAAGTGGAAATCTTAAATTCGGCAGAGGAAGCTATGGAAATATGGAAACAAAATCCACCCGATATGTGGATTTTAGATATTATGCTACCGGGTATGGATGGGTATGAATTGTGTAAAAAAATAAGAAGTGAAAGTGAAGTGCCTATCATTATCATTTCCGCTAAGGATGATGAAATTGATAAAATTTTAGGGTTAGAATTAGGTGGGGACGATTATTTAACAAAGCCGTTTAGCCCAAGGGAACTTGTTGCAAGGGTAAAACGTTTGTTTAAAAGAACGAGTCTGTCCCATCAACCAGCATGGATGGATGGGGATCGATTGAGCGTAGATGAACTTGTTATTTTCAAAAGCGATAGAAGAGTATTTTGGCAAGGGACAGAATATGAAGTAACGACCAAAGAATTTGATATGTTATATTTTCTAGCCGAAAATATAAATCGCGCATTTTCCAGGGAAGATTTATTAATGAAAATATGGGGTAATGATTATTTCGGAAGCGATCGTGCAGTAGATGATTTAATTAAACGCATTCGTAAAAAATTTACCGATATTCCTATTGAAACCGTGTGGGGATATGGATATAGAATGCGAAATGAAGAGGAATAGGCATGAAATTACAAACACAGCTTAGTATTGCCTTTACTTCTTTATTGTTAGTCATTATGGCAGTTGTTTGGTATGTCATATACTCCTTAATATTGAATGTTTTAATACAGGATGAACAACGCCAATTGGAACAAACAGGTGAATTGTTAGTCGAAATACTTAATGAACAATATCATACTCAGGATAGTATTCAGCAATTCTATAGTATTTTAGATGATCAAGAATTACAAATGATTTTATACGATAGAAGTCAAAACCGAATACTTTATTCAACCATGCCAAATAAAGTGGTTGAAGGCTTTCATCGTAAAAATAATATTTCGGATTATAGTGAAACGATATGGGACCTAGGAAATGAAAAATTTGTTACTTCTCGAATTTTGATTTTATCTAGAAACTCTGGACTCGAGATGATTCTCCTAACTCCTGTAAGTGATTTGCAAGAAGTTCAGCGAAGTTTTTTTGTTCGGTTATTTCTTGTTTTTCTTGTTGGGCTATTTATTGCGTCGGTTTTAGCACATTATTTCACGAAAAAATTAGTGACACCACTAACTCAATTGAAACGTCAACTAAAGAAAATAGAGAAAAGGCAATTTGATGATATTAAACATATAAAAGCGACAGGTGAAATAAAAGAAGTAGCGGAAAGCGTTTATGAAATGGCGAATGAATTAGAGCGGTATATTAATACACAACAGACATTCTTTCAAAACGCCAGCCATGAATTGAAAACACCTTTAATGACTATTCAAGGATATGCGGAAGGGATAAAAGATGGTATTTTTGACGAAGCGGAAGCAGACAAAGGGCTTGAGGTCATGGTTTCAGAGGTTCTCAGGTTGAAAGGTATTATTAACGAAATGATTCTTCTCGCCAAACTAGATACAGAAGTAAATTCCTACGATCCAACTAACATAAAGGTGGAAGAGATAGTTGGTCAGATTGTTGATCGTGCCTTACCAATAGTAAATGAAAAAGGAATAACTTTAAGCCATCGAGTAGAAAATAATATACAACTATATGCGGATGAGGAAAAATTGTTGAGAGCCTTATTAAATGTAGTTTTCAACGGTATTCGTCACGCAAAATCACAGGTTGTGATTAGTGCTGTTAAGAAAGATGGAGACATTGTCATTAAAATAGAAGATGATGGACCAGGAATTCCTGAAGAGTTTGCTTCGCATATTTTTCATCGATTTGTAAAAGGAAAAGATGGAGAAACGGGTCTCGGATTAGCGATAGCACATACGATCATTGAACATTCAAAAGGAAAGATTGTTGCAGGTAAATCCGATTTGGGTGGTGCGAAATTTACAATAACCTTTCCAAAATAGATATTTTTTTTAAAAAGATAATCCATTAAAGCACATTATGTGATATAATTGTCTAGTTTTCATGAAACTTTCTCGTATGACTGGAAGTTCTAAACTACGGAGCAACCAGAAGATTATAGATAAGCACGAACGCTAGAGTGGAACCACTTTAGTGAAGGTTCACTTTCGCAGACAGGAAAGCACAAAAATCTATCCCTCCTGCTTAGGTGCAACTAAGGCATTTGCCTAAAAAGCTTGGCAAATACCAAGTTTTCTAAAAAGGGAGTGTACTTTATGCAATTAAGAGAAGATATACGTAATATCGCCATTATTGCCCACGTAGACCATGGAAAAACGACTCTAGTCGACCAATTATTGAAATACTCCGGAACATTCCGTGAAAATGAACAAGTCGATGAACGGATGATGGATTCTGGTGACATAGAACGTGAACGTGGAATTACCATTTTGGCAAAAAATACAGCAGTAAAATATCATGATACAACGATTAATATTTTAGATACACCGGGACACGCTGACTTCGGTGGAGAAGTAGAACGAATCATGAAAATGGTGGATGGTGTTGCTTTAGTTGTGGATGCCTATGAAGGTACGATGCCACAAACAAGATTTGTACTAAAGAAAGCTTTAGAACAAAAATTAACACCAATCGTTGTGTTAAATAAAATCGATCGTCCTAATGCAAGACCTGCGGAAGTTATTGATGAAGTTCTTGATTTATTCATCGAACTTGGAGCAGACGACGATCAATTAGAGTTCCCGGTTGTTTATGCATCTGCATTAAACGGAACATCTGGATTAGAACCTGATGACCAGAAAGAAACAATGGATCCTTTATTTACGACGATCTTAGATCATATTCCTGCTCCGGTTGATACAAGTGAAGAACCTTTACAGTTTCAAATTACACTACTCGACTACAATGACTATGTAGGTCGAATTGGGGTTGGACGAATTGTTCGAGGAAGCATTAAAGTTGGACAGCAAGTAGTTGTCATGAAACAGGATGGGACACAGAAAAATTTCCGTATCTCCAAATTATTCGGCTTCACTGGTTTGAAACGTATCGAAATTGAAGAAGCTAAATCAGGAGATATTGTAGCGATTTCTGGTTTAGAAGATATTAACGTTGGAGAGACTGTTTGCTCTCAGGAACATCCAGAAGCATTGCCATGGCTTCGAATTGATGAACCAACCTTACAAATGACGTTCTTAGTAAATAACAGCCCTTTTGCGGGTCGCGAAGGTAATTTTATTACATCTAGAAAAATTGAAGAACGTTTAATGAAGCAATTAGAAACAGACGTAAGTTTACGGGTAGATCCAACCGATTCTCCAGACGTATGGACTGTTTCTGGGCGTGGAGAGCTTCACTTATCTATTTTAATTGAAAATATGAGACGTGAAGGCTATGAATTACAACTTTCCAAACCAAAAGTTATCATTAAGGAAGTCGATGGTGTTCCTTGTGAACCAGTAGAACGTGTCCAAGTAGATGTTCCAGAAGCATATACTGGTGCTGTAATGGAATCACTAGGTGCACGAAAAGGTGAAATGCTTGATATGGTGAATCATGGTAATGGACAAGTTCGTTTAGAATTTAAAGTTCCTTCTCGTGGACTTTTAGGATACTCTACAGAATTTATGTCCCAAACACATGGTTATGGAATTTTAAATCATACATTTGAAGCATATGAACCTGTTATTAAAGGACAAGTTGGTGGTCGCCGTGAAGGTGTACTAGTTGCCTTAGAAAATGGAAAAGCATCTACTTATGGAATTATGCAATTAGAAGATCGTGGTGTCATTTTCGTTAGCCCTGGTACAGAAGTTTATGCTGGAATGATTGTTGGTGAACATAATCGTGAAAATGATTTAACAGTCAACATTACGAAAGAAAAACACTTAACAAACGTTCGTTCCGCTACGAAAGACCAAACAGCAACGATTCGTAAAACACGCCAAATGTCTTTAGAAGAGGCTCTTCAATATTTAAATGACGATGAATATTGTGAAGTTACTCCTGAATCCATTCGTTTACGTAAAATGATTTTGAATAAAAATGAGCGTGAAAAAGCAGCGAAGCGTAGTAAATAATAAATAAAAATTATTATTAGAGATAGCTTTACCATATTAAATGGTAGGGCTATTTTTTGGGGTTGTACAATAAATGACGTTGGTGGGAAAAACTCACCTACGTCATTTTTGTGTTTATAAATAGAAAACAAGTGAG
>NZ_JAHHXM010000031.1 GCF_019037185.1 Oceanobacillus caeni | reverse complement strand
ACCTTCTATTTTAAAAGAAAACGAGTTTCTTTTATCTTAACATACTGGTTGTTTTGTTCAGTTTTCAAAGAGCAAATGTTTATCACCGCTTTGTAACAGCGACTTTATTAATATAACATGGCGAGTTTTGAAAGTCAACACTTTTTTAAAACTCTTTTTTGTTGTCTCTCTTATTAGAGAAGCAACGTTTAATAATTTACCACTTATCCATATTAAAATCAAGTACTTTTTTACAAAAAGTTAACAAAGTTAATATAGAGTTGCTTCTGACTAATTGTTTTATCTTTACTTCCCTTTTAAATTAGCCTGTGCTTAATAATTCTCCCAGTTGGATTTTCGAGTGCAATTCTTTGAAGGTAATTTTCGTTGGTACTTTATATTACCTGTTTGCCCTAATGAAACTTCCTTAAAAAGTTAAGATCGTACATTCTCATCTTTACACGTTCCTAACATTTTTACCAATTAGTATTTTTAAGCACTCATAATACCGCCATTTTTTTGCAGCATGAAAAAAAGCTTTGAACTAAAACATAGTATTAGTTCAAAGCTTTTATATTATTTATTACGCATCTGAGGGAATAAAAGAACGTCCCTAATAGATGGTGAATTGGTCAATAACATGACTAGACGATCAATACCTATTCCAAGCCCACCTGTTGGAGGCATACCATATTCCAACGCCTCTAGGAAATCCTCATCCATAAGATGTGCTTCATCGTTTCCTTCTTCTCTTTCTTTCACTTGTGCTTCAAAACGTTCACGTTGGTCAATTGGATCATTTAATTCACTAAATGCATTCGCATGTTCACGACCAACAATAAATAGCTCAAAGCGATCTGTAAATCGTTCATCTTCTTTATTTTTCTTAGCTAATGGTGAAATTTCTACAGGGTGACCATAAATAAAGGTTGGTTGAATTAATGTTTCTTCTACCTTTTGTTCAAAGAACTCATTAACAACATGTCCAAATGTCATTGTTTCTTTTACTTCAACACCATATTCCTTTGCAAGTTCGCGAGCTTCCTCATCGCTCATTTTATTCCAAAAATCAGCACCTGTTTCTTCTTTAACTGCATCAACCATATGAATTCTCTTCCATTTCGGCTCTAGATCAACTTCATATTCGCCATAGGAAATCTTCGTCTCCCCAAGTACATCTTTTGCAATATGTGCAACTAGGTTTTCTGTTAAGTCCATAATATCGTGATAATCAGCATATGCTTCGTATAGTTCTATCATTGTAAATTCAGGGTTATGACGAGTCGATACACCCTCATTACGGAATACCCGTCCAATCTCATAAACCTTCTCTAATCCACCGACAATAAGACGTTTCAAATGCAATTCGATAGCGATACGCATGTATAGCGGGATGTCGAGTGCATTATGGTGAGTAACAAACGGGCGTGCTGCAGCTCCACCAGGGATACTATGCATCATTGGTGTTTCTACTTCTAAATAACCATGACCATTTAAATATTCACGCATGGATTGAATAATTTTACTACGTAGGATGAAAGTTTCTTTACTTTCCATATTCGTAATTAAATCTAAATATCGCTGACGATAGCGTTGCTCTACGTCCTTTAATCCATGATATTTTTCCGGTAACGGTCGTAAAGATTTTGTTAATAGGTGAAATTCCTCCACTTTAATAGATAATTCACCCATATTCGTACGGAAAATTTCACCTTTAACCCCTACGATGTCTCCAAGGTCAATGGATTTAAATACTTGGTACGCCTCTTCGCCTACCTCATCTTTACGAACGTAAATCTGGATTTGTCCACTTAAATCTTGAATATGTGCAAAGCCAGCTTTTCCTTTTCCTCGCTTTGTCATGACTCTTCCAGCAACCGTAGCTTCTTCTTTAACTTCTTCTAATTCTTCTTTAGAAGAGGATTCAAATTTCTCTATTATATCCTTCGCTAAATGGGTTCTTTCAAATTTACTTCCAAATGGATCTATACCTTTTTCTAAATAGTCATTTAGCTTCCCACGTCTTACAAGCATCTGTTCATTTAACTCTTCTGACACAATAAACCCTCCAGTCCTATTATAGGTGTAAGTATATAAGAAAAAAACAGTTTATTCACGTATATCGAATTAAAACCTTATCTTCTAACGCATTATAACCTTTTGATTTATTTTAAATACTTCAATTGTATGGTATGTACTTCATCATATTTATTTAAAAAGCTGCCAGTAAAGCCGCTGGCAGATTTCTTGGTAGAAAAGAAGGTATGAAACTTTACTTTCAGCTTCAACTTTTCTACATAGTTATATAAGGATGTAATAATTGATCACGTGATTCAACGAGGTTATTTTCTTTATAAATTACTCCATTGTAATTTCCTCTTTTGGTATATCAAGAACATCCGCAATTTGATTCATTAATTCGTCTGTTACAGGTTTTGTCCCTCTTTCCACATTTCCAATTTGAGAAATAGAAACATTTAATTCCTTTGCAAAATCAATTTGGGTATACCCTTTTAATTTACGAAAGGCTTTTATTCTTCTTCCAATTCGCTTCGAATCCATTTCCTTACTCCCTTTATGTCTGCCTCTTGAAGTTTACTAAGTAGATCTCCTGGATACTTATTCCAAGTCGGAATCATAAAATCAGGGGCAATTTCATGTAATGGAATAAGTACAAATGCACGCTCATGCATTCTAGGATGCGGAATAAGCAATTCTTCTACTGTACTATTTTCGTTATTATACGTTAAAATGTCAAGGTCAATTGTTCTTGGACCGAAACGTATCTCTCTCTTCCTACCTAACTTATCTTCAATACTTTGACAATATTTAAGAAGTTCCATGGATGAAAGGGATGTTACTATACCAATCACGATATTTAAAAAGTCATTTTGGTCTGTATACCCAACTGGCACTGTTTCATAAACGGATGATTGGGCTTTGATGGTTATATTTTCATTTTCCTCAAGTAATTTTAAGGCATCCTCTAAATAATCTATTCGTGGTTCTATGTTCGTTCCTAACGATATATATGCTTGATTCATTTTACTTTCTCCCTATATATCTCTACTTCAACAGATTCATAATGTCCCGGAATTGGTGGATCTGGCTTAATTACTTTTACCGTACAAGCATTTAAACGATTGAAAGATGAAAGTAGCGCATTGGCTATATCCTCCGCCACAGCCTCAAGTAAGTTTTTGGATTCCCCTTCCACAATTCTTTTTACCATTTCATATACCTCGCCATAATGAATAGAATCTAACATATCATCTGTTCGACCAGCTTTACGTAAATCAGTGTATAACACAATATCTACAATAAATCGTTGGCCTAATCTTTTTTCTTCTGGCATTAATCCGTGGAAACCATAAAACTGTAACTGGTTTAATAAAATCTTATCCAAAGTTATCTTCTCCCTTCACGAAGCATTGTGTCCATCATTCTTGCAAGCTCCACATTCAGTCTCACATTATGAACACGAACCATATGAGCCCCTTTAACGATTCCTAGGCATGTCGTTGCGCCTGTCCCTATGTCACGCTTGGTTGGCTCCGTAATATTTAAAGTACTACCGATAAATCTTTTACGGGAAGTAGCTAATAAAAGTGGATAACCCATTTGTACAAACTGTTCCAAGTTATTCATTACCACTAAATTATCTGTTCCGGATTTCGCGAATCCTACTCCTGGATCGAGAATAATATTCTCCCTTCGTACACCAGCTTTTAAAGCTATTTCAATACTTCCCTCTAAATCTTTTTTCATATCATCAATAAGGGTTTGATAATTTTCATTGTCACGATTATGCATTAGAATAATTGGCACATTATATTCTCTTGCAACATTTGCAATTTCTGGATCTTTCTTTGCTCCCCATATATCATTAATCATATCTGCACCCGCTTCAACAGCATGTCGGGCTGTTTCTGCTTTAAATGTATCTATAGAGATGGGTAAATTAACATGCTCCTTAATTGCCTTAATGACAGGTACAACCCTTTCAACTTCTTCCTTGGACGATATAGGGATATGACCGGGTCGTGTTGACTCTCCACCTATATCTATAATATCCGCACCTTCTTGTTCCATTCTTTTGGCCTGTCCTATTGCTTTCTCAATGGTTGTATAATTTCCTCCATCAGAAAAAGAATCCGGAGTAACATTCAATATTCCCATAATGTGTGTTCGCTTAGACAAATGCAGTGTTTTGGTTGCTGTCTTTAATTCCATTTCACTGTCCCTCTTCCGATATGTTTTTATTTAATCCTATCATACTATATAAAGCTCCTTCCAGCTTTCTCCTTGGAAACGAAGAAGGACAAAGGATTGTAGTCTAAACTAATCCTTTGTCCTTCTTCATAGAAAGTATAAAGAAGACTTCCATCAGTAGAGGCTTTCCTCCATCTCCCACTGATGGTTAGTCGCACTTATACCCTTGTGGGTGCTTGCGCCTTTGCTCTTAATTTTCTTCATCAAATTGGTAAAGTGGGGTCGACAAGTAACGTTCCCCGTTATCTGGAATGATTGCTAATACCTTTTTACCTTTACCTAATTCTTTTGCTACTTTTTTAGCTGCAGCAACTGCAGCACCCGCTGAAATACCACCTAAAATTCCGTTTGTTTTTGCCACTTGGCGTGAAGTTTCAAATGCTTCCTCATTCTCAATCTGGATAATTTCATCATATATATCCGTGTTTAAAATTTCAGGTACAAATCCTGCTCCTAAACCTTGGATTTTATGTGGGCCTGGGTTACCACCAGATAAAACCGGTGATGCTGAAGGTTCAACAGCATATATTTTTATGTTCTTAAATTTTTCTCTTAGGACTTTACCAGCACCTGTGATAGTTCCACCAGTACCAATACCTGCAATAAATGCATCTAGCCCATCAGACATTTGCTCCACGATTTCCTTACCAGTAGTACGTTCATGTACATCAACGTTAGCTTTATTATTAAATTGTTGTGGAACAAAGTAGCCTTTTTCCTTCTGTAACTCTTCAGCCTTGGCAATTGCACCTTTCATTCCATCTGCACCAGGAGTTAGAATAAGCTCCGCCCCATAAGCACGTAATAAATTACGTCGTTCCATACTCATTGTATCTGGCATCACTAAGATTGCTTTATATCCCTTTGCTGCCGCAACCATCGCTAAACCAATACCAGTATTTCCGCTGGTTGGTTCAATGATGGTGTCACCAGGTTTTAATACTCCTTCTTTTTCAGCTGCTTCAATCATAGCCAAGCCAATACGATCTTTCACTGAACTACCTGGATTAAAAAATTCTAACTTCAAGTAAATATCTGCACTATTCTCATCTGTCATATTATTTAATTTAACAATTGGAGTTTCTCCAATTAATCCTGTTATCGAATCCGCCACTCTCACAAAAATTCCTCCTCATCCTAATCCTAGTATTCTTATATGATTAATTTATAACTTTTATTCCATTCTGTCAACTAAAAAGCTGGAAAATCTCAAATGACTTATGATCAATCATATATCCACTTCACATTTAACTTTTCCCATAATGCTTCAGCAGAAAGAGTTTGATCTAATTGCTCTAAGGCTAATTCACTTTCTATATAAGGCTTTAATTCTTCATATGAAAACTCAATAGATGGTAGTTTACGGTGTAAATAAATAATGGCCACCCCATTTTCCGTTTGAAATGGCTCGCTATAAGAATGTTCATTCATGGTTCGCGCTACACTCTCATAACCATTAGGGAAAAACTGACTTTTAGTATGAATAAAGCCAATATAACCGCCATTACTTCTTGTTTCTTTATCTTTTGAGTATTCTTTAGCCAGCAATGAAAAAGTTGCTCCTTCATCTAGTTCTTTTTTTACCTTATTAGCTATCCTAGCATTATCAACGAGAATATGTGAGATTTGCATTGCTTCAGAAAAATTGTATTGACTTTTATACTTTTGATAATAGGTCTGTACTTCTTCTTCCGTTACGGAATGATCCATCGCTAATAGTCTCTCCAATTGATAACGATAAATGATATCGTTTCGTAAATCTCTTTCTAACCTTTTGGCCTCTTCCTTTGTCATTATTCCTTGCATTGATGTCAAAAGAGAAATATCTCTTTTAATTATCTTTTCGTCAACTTCAATATGATATTGATCAGCTAATTGATGTACGACTTCTTGATTAATTAATGTTTTTAGTTGACTCTTTCCGTTCCTATTGATTAATGAATTAATCCATTCTATATAAGTAATTTCTTCCCCATTTATTTCTGCCACGACATCCCGTGCGGAAAGCCTCTCATGATTACTGTCAATCGCTACCTGATGACCTTGATTCAACATGACTAATGTTGCAATATTGGTAATTAGAAGAACAACGATAATACTGATCAGTAATCTTTTGGACATTTTTTATGGGCCCCTTTCATTACCGTTTCAGCTCTTCCAATTCTTCAACTGTAAAATGGTATTTTTCATTACAAAAGTGACAACTAGCTTCAGCCCCTTGATCTTCGTCTATCATACTCTGAATTTCCTCATTTCCCAGTCCAACGATTGCATTAGCGATTCTCTCCTTAGAACACTTACAACGGAACTCAACTGGCATTTTTTCATGAAACTTAACTTCACCTTCACCCAATAAACGTTCTAAGATTTGTTCTGGTGTATTTCCTTCTCTAATTAATGTACTAATAGCAGGGATACTATTCACCCTTTTCTCTAACTTATTAACCAGTTCTTCGTCCGCACCTGGCATAACTTGAACGATAAATCCACCAGCAGCTAAAATGGTATGATCAGGATTAACAAGCACTCCTGCTCCAACAGCACTTGGGACTTGTTCCGATGAAGCAAAATAGTAGGTGAAATCTTCACTTATTTCCCCAGAAATAATAGGAACCTCTCCTGTAAAGTAATCTCTAAGTCCCAAATCTTTAATAACACTTACTCTACCTTGTGTACCTACAGCTCGTCTTACGTCTAATTTTCCTTTTTCATTTAAGTCGAAATCTACATGTGGGTTTATTACGTATCCACGAACCTCTCCTTTCGCATTTCCATCTGTTATAATTGCACCGATTGGCCCATCTCCTTCCACCTTAACCGTAATCGAGTCTTCTCCTTTTAACATGGCTCCCATCATTGCCGTAATGGTAAGAGTTCTTCCCAATGCAGCTGAAGCCGTTGCCCATGTGTCTTGTCTTCTTCTAGCTTCTTCTACCATCTCCGTTGTTGAAGTTGCATAAGCACGAATCATTCCGTTGAACGCTGTTGCTTTTATCAAATAATCTTTCATTTATATTCGACTCCTTTAATGATCGTTTTCTTTGGCGATTTCTTTATAAATAATGTATAAACCTTTTAACGTTAAATGCGGATTCACCTCATCAATTGTAGTAGAGTCCTCCGCTATTAACTGAGATAGACCGCCAGTTGCAATAACCTTTGGTGATGTGTTTAGTTCATCTTTCATTCGGTTTACGATTCCATCTATCATTCCTATGGTTCCATAATAAATACCAGATTTCATGCCATCGATTGTTGTTTTTCCAAGTACACTATCTGGAGATTCGATCTCAATCCTTGGAAGTTTAGATGCTTTAGTATACAAGGCCTCCATCGATATATTCATACCTGGGGCTATAATACCCCCACAATACTCTTCTTTTTCATTAATATAGCAATAGGTAGTGGCAGTTCCAAAGTCGATTACAATAAGTGGCCCGCCATACTCTTCTATAGCAGCAACCGCATTTACAACACGGTCCGCTCCAATTTCCTTTGGATTAGGGTAATTCATTTTCAAATACTTACTGAAGCTTTCTTTACCTATAACATGTGGTTCTAGATTAAAATAATCACGGCTCATTTTTTCTAAAGAGAACATGATTGGTGGGACTACAGAGGAGATTATAATGCTATCTATATCTGTAAACTTAAGATTCTTAAATTCAAAAAGCGATTGGATTAACATTCCAAATTCATCTTCTGTTTTATATCGATCAGTTTTTATACGCCACTCGTATTCTAACGTGTCGTCCTCAAAAACACCTAATACTGTATTTGTATTTCCCACATCTATAACAAAAAGCATTTCTACCAAACCTTTCTTGAGCTATTCTTACACTATTACTCCTTAAAAATACCGATACATACGTGTAAAATATACCATAATTTGCTCTCAAAACAAAAAGCGTGGTCTAAGCGGTTTAAGAGAACTTAGGCAAATCTTTATGTAATAGAGTTATTGGAGTCCATAAAAGACCTTCTACCTGCAAAATAGAACAAAAACAGCCACTTTTACTAAAAGTGACTGTTTTTATCTTATTTATTATCTTTGTCTTCATCCGAAGCTTTGGTTTCTGACTTGCTTCCTTCTTTATCCTTAGCTTCCTCAACTTTATCTTTCGCCTCTTCATATGAAGAACCCACCGCATTCTCATCGTCTTTAGAGTTAATGTTTACTTTCACATCTTCCTTATGATCGATGACGTCAGGGTCTGGCATTTTTCCTTCTTCAAATAAAGATTTAATTTGCTTCGCTTCTAATGTTTCTACTTCAAGTAGAGTTTGTGCGATTAATTCTAATTGTTCTTTATGCTCAGTAAGAATCTTTTTAGCTCGGTCGTAACAATGATTAATAAAGTTTTGCATTTCTTTATCAATTTCATAAGCGATTGTATCACTATAGGTTTGTTCGTTCTGAATATCACGACCTAAGAATACATTACCGCCACCACCGCTAGAGAATTGTAGCGGACCAATTTTATCACTCATACCATACTCAGTAATCATCTTATGCGCAATATTTGTAGCACGTTGGAAGTCATTATGAGCACCGGTACTTACCTCGCCAAAAATAATTTCTTCTGCCACTCGTCCACCGAGTAGCCCTGTTATCTTATCGAATAATTCTGGTTTTGTCATGAAATAACGGTCTTCTTTAGGAAGCATAACTGCATATCCGCCAGCTTGCCCACGGGGTACAATCGTTACCTTATGCACCATATCGGCTTCATCAAGAACCATACCGATAACTGTATGTCCACTCTCATGGTAAGCAACGATATTTCTTTCCTTCTTAGAAATGACCCTGCTCTTCTTAGCTGGACCTGCAATAACACGGTCTGTCGCTTCATCAATATCATCTTTATTAATTGTCTTTCTATCATCCCGTGCAGCAACTAATGCCGCTTCGTTCAGTAAATTTTCTAAATCTGCGCCAGAGAAGCCTGGGGTTCTCATCGCAATTGTTCTTAAATCCACTGATTTATCCAACGGTTTATTTCTAGCATGTACTTTAAGTACAGCTTCACGGCCGTTTACATCTGGACGGTCTACTGTAATCTGACGGTCAAAACGTCCAGGACGTAATAACGCTGGGTCTAATATATCCGCACGGTTTGTTGCAGCGATAATAATAATTCCTTCGTTTGCATCAAAACCGTCCATTTCCACTAGCAATTGGTTAAGAGTTTGTTCACGTTCGTCATGGCCACCACCAAGGCCAGCACCACGTTGTCTACCAACTGCATCAATTTCATCTATAAATATAATACAAGGAGCATTTTTCTTCGCGTTCTCAAATAAATCACGTACTCGGGAAGCACCTACCCCAACGAACATTTCAACAAAGTCTGAACCACTGATGGAGAAAAACGGAACACCCGCTTCACCTGCAACAGCACGAGCAAGTAATGTTTTACCTGTTCCAGGAGGGCCAACAAGTAGAACCCCTTTAGGTATACGTGCACCAACAGCTGAGAATTTACGTGGGTCTTTTAAGAAATCAACCACTTCAATAAGTTCTTGTTTTTCCTCATCTGCACCTGCAACATCTTTAAAACGAACCTTTTTCTTCTCTTCTGTATACATTTTAGCCTTACTCTTACCGAAGTTCATTACGCGACCACCGCCGCCACCGCCTTGAGCTTGACTAAAAATAAATAATATAAATAGTCCAATCAACAAGAAAGGAAGGATTCCAGTTAAGAAAGTTAACCAAGGGCTAGGTTGTTCTTCCTCCGCAACCTGAAGAACTCCTTGATCTGTTGCTGTTTCCGTAACTTGAGAAATAACATTTGTATTGTCAGGTACTTGTGTAACAAATGTTGTTTTATCTTTTAATTCACCAGTAATACGGTAAATTCCATTTGCCGGTTGCAAAGTCATTTCATCAACATTTCCGGCATTTAATTCATCCATAAATTCCCTTACATCAAATTGTTCTCTATCTTCACCTTGTCCTTTGAATACGCCAAAGACTCCGATTACTACAAAGAAAATAAGTATCCAAAAGAACACATTCCGAAAGATCTGATTCATTTCGTACCTCCTCCCGTATGGGGAAAACTATAGTTCATCGTATCATATGGAAAACTTTATTTACAACTAATTTACCTAAAACATTCAATAAATAATATAGTGAGATTTATTCAGTGAGATCTTTCTTCTATCTCCAATTAGTCAGTAAGACAAATAATCTTATTCTCCACCATATATTTTTGGTTTAAGAACACCTATGTACGGTAAATTACGGTATCTTTCCGCATAATCCAAGCCATAACCAACTACAAACTCATTCGGAACATTAAATCCAACTAAATCTGCTTTTATGTTTGCAGTTCTTCCTTCTGGCTTATCCAATAATGTAACAATTTTAATAGAATTCGCCTTACGATATTTAAATAAATCTACAAGATAGCTTAATGTTAAACCACTATCAATAATATCTTCAATAATGACTAAGTCTCGGCCTTCTACTTTTGTATTTAGGTCTTTAACAATTTTCACTTCTCCGGAAGATTTTGTTTCATTTCCATAACTTGAAACATCCATAAAATCCATTTCAACATGACAGTCCATATTCCTCAAAATATCAGACATAAAAGGTAAGGCACCTTTTAAAACTCCTACTGCCAACGGGAACTTCTCTTTATATTCCTCTGTAAGTTGTTGACCTAATTCTTTGCATTTTAACTTTATTTCCTCCTCCGATATTAAGACCTTTTCAATATCTTCATGAATATAATCGTTTTGCATCCATATCCTCCTAGTAGTTAGCTGCTGTGTATTGTATTTGAATCCATTGCCCTTCCATTTGAGTTGTTTTTGGGTTTCCTTTCTTTAAGCCGATAAGCCATAAAATTTCACCTTTATTATCAACTAAAATGGGCCAACTATTCCGTTTATCAATGGGAATCTTCTCATCGATAAAAATATCCTTTATTTTCTTACTGCCATTTAAACCTGTCCAAGTCATGCGGTCCCCAGGCCTTCTCGTGCGAATATGTAATGGTAACGCAACTTGACTTGAATAAAACCCATGTGTAACTTTATTTTGTTCTTTATTCCTATTAATTTGTGCAGATATTACCGATCCATCAGGTAATGTAACTTCCCCGGGAATAGTTAACAGCTCATGGAAGGAATTATCTTCTTCATTCATTGGACGGGAAAATCGAAAAATTATTTTTTCATATGATTTTTCTACTCTTAATTGTAACGGAAAGTTAATACGGTTATTCGCCTTTTCCGAATATAATAATGAAAAGAATTCTTCCTCATGAATATATGACAAATTAGATGGTAAATCATTATATAGATAGTTTAATATTAGATGAAGCGCACGCCTTTGTAAAGCTTGGGGCTTCGTTTTAAATGTTTGAATTTGAAAGGTTGCTGTATTCCTTTTAGCATTAAATTCCACTACATTTTTTACCATTTCCAATGCCTTCTCCTGAAGGTACTTTTCATCTTCGTAAAGGGTTTCACTTAAATGTTGTATGGTAGTATGTATATTATTATTTTTCTCTTTTATTAATGGAAGAATATATTTTCTAAAATAATTTCGGGTATAGGCAGTATCGAAATTCGTTTCATCAATTCGAGGTTTAATATTCATTTCCTTACAATAGTTTTCAATATCTAATTTGGTTAAACATAAGAACGGACGTATAATCCATCCAGTTGAAAACTCTCGCTTCACAGGGATACCGGAGAAGGCTGTTGATGAGGCGGACCTTGTAAGGCTCATTAGCATCGTTTCAATTTGATCATCTCCATGGTGACCCAATGCTAAATAATCTGCTTGAAAGGTTTCCATTTGACTGGAAAAGAATTCATATCTTAACCTTCGGGCTGCTAACTCTGTACCTAAACGTTCTTTTTCTTTATATGTTTTAACATCTAAAGATCCAGAAACAAATTGGATTTCCCATTTGTTACATGTATCACGGACAAATTCTAAATCTAAAAGTGACTCTTCCCCCCTTAATTGATGGTCAACAGAGATAGCAATCACATTAATTTCCCATCTATTTCGATTACTATGTAGAAAATGGAGCAAGGCCATGGAATCTGCTCCACCAGATACTCCAACTAACACAGTTGCTCCTTTCTTTATTAATTGATGTTGGTTTATAAACTTCAAAACAGATTTTTCCATACGTAAACCCCACTAAATTAGCAAACTATTGATTCTACTTACTATTATATAGAAAAAGGAAGGATATCCTCAACTAAAGTGTCAAAAAATCAAAGACAGAATATAAAATCCAATAGCAACAATCGAGATTCCTCCCATTTCTATGTAGAAAGGAATATTCGATATTTTTTGATTGCCTTTTTTCTTTAACCTACTTTTATTTTGCGATTGATAAACGATTTGAAGAACATCATTTTTCATTTCGGAACTCGTCCTGTATTTTCCTGCAATAGCTTTTTTCAATGGATTACGATAAGGCTGTAATTGTTTAACTTGATCTATCTTTTTGAAGAGAAGTTTCTCGGATTGTGTCGTTCTTTCAAATCTTTGTGGATAATAAAGATGGAGAAAAACCATTACTAAGGAAAATAAATCGTAACTTGGTTCTGCTTTTCTTGTTCCTAATCCCCAGTAACCCCTATCATAAAACTCCGTGTATTCCTTTATTGCTCTTCCTGTTTGAGTTGTCCCTCCAACATCAACCCATCGTATTCTTGTAGGAGATGAAAGAACAATTAAATTATCCAGTTTTAAATCACCAAAAACCCATCCTGATTGATGGAGTTGTTCTAAATCCTCAAGAAGTTGAAGAAGAAACACCCCTATCCAAACATTTCCGTTATTCTTGACGAAAAGGGACAAGGATTCTCCTTTTAAATATTCCATAACATAGAAGGAGTACGTTGTTCCATTTGGTGATACCCAATCATCTACATCCAATAAATAAGGCCCAAGCCTAGTTCCTTGGACCTGACCGAGCGACTTTAATACGTTTACTTCAACAGTCATAGAAGTACCTTTATCACTTATCTTAAGGGCAGCTAATTTTCCACCCGATTCACATAAATAAACAGTACCTATTGCACCCTTCCCAAGCTTTCCTCTTATAAGGTATTGATTTTTATACCACTTTCCTGTAATTTTCGTTCCAGGCTTAAGATCAATACCCGAATTCTTCCACGTCTGCGCTCTCATTTCTTAAGCTCCTTAATAAGCTTTTTTTACTAAACTGGTACATCGCCTCACGTAATGCTGGTCCTGTAGGTGTTATTCCACCACTTGTTAATTTAGGGAAGACTTCTGAAATAGAATTTAATTGTGGTGACCAGTCTAAAATCTTCTGTATATCTTTTCTTTTTCCAGGAAAGCTAAAAATACAAAAACGATTTTTCCCAATTCGGGAATTCAGACTAATAGATAAATCGATTAATGATTCCTTTACCGTAGGAAGCTTGTCATGCATACTTGCACTTGTATCTACTAGTACTACAACCTCTAAATCACTTGATTCTCCCAAATCCTCTACTACTTCCATGATTTCTCCACGTTTTTCCGGATCTATATTCTCTATCGATTGATTGGAGCCTAATATCTGTTTTAACTCTTTATTTACAAATCCCTGTATTGTTTGAGTCATTGCTTGACGCGTAACCATTTGCACGGTTTGAGATAATATTTCTGGATAAACAATTTGGCTCACACCACCACCTGAAAGAGCAATATCTTCTACTTCTTTTAGACCTCCTACATCCTCTGATTGATTATTTTCTAAAATCCCAATCACATTCACCGTTATTCCTTGTTCATAAGCAAGAGCTGCTACCCCAGCAGGATCTTCACCTTTATTGGAGCAACCATCTGTTATAAGTAAAATCTGCTTTAACGTCCCTTTTTTCAAGAAAAAAACCTCCCTTTTCATTCACTAGCATCATCGCCAAGGTAGAGAGGTTTTATACATTCATAAAGCTTCGGTGTGGATGGTCTAGCATTCTAGATTTTCGCATACGGACTCCCTCTCGCACGCGCATCTGTAGTTAAATGTAAATATCGTTTTAGCTCCATTGTTCCGCCCCCACTTAAGAGAGCATTTACATAAATGAAGGTCATTTTCCCAATATTTATATTTGCAATTACTTTATCCTTAATATTAGACATTTGCTTTAATCCCGACTGAATCAATGTTTCTATTTGTTTCGCGCGAATAAAATAAATATAAGCGATTATAAACGTTGTTATTACGTTATTTATCAAATTATTTACACTCCTTATAATGCTTTGGTATTATACATTGGGACTGAAGCCCATTTTGGTTTATTTTTATTTACCTTAGCCACTAATACCGTCATATCGTCATCTATTGTTCCAGATTTTGTTCGAATCACTTCTTCTAACAACAGATCTGCAATTTCCTGTGGATCGTCCGTTGCTATTTCCCTAAGTTTCCTCTTCATCCACATATCGGTATTTTCAACATGCATTGGGCCATCAAATATGCCATCGCTCATCATAATAAGTAGATCCTCTGACATTAGTTGTTCACTTACAATATCCACATCAAAATCTTGTATGATTCCTATTGGTAGATTACTTGCTTCTATTTTAATGACATCCTCCCCTCTTTTGATAAAACTTGGTGTGGATCCAATCTTAAGAAACTGAACAAAAGCATTATGCAAGTCGATAACTGCTAGATCCAATGTTGCAAACATTTCATCAGTAGTCCGCAATGATAGAATAGAATTAATGGACTTAATGGCAACCTTTTCTGGTATTCCAGTCTGTAAAATTTGTTGAAGTAATCTTAGCGTCTCTACACTTTCCTCTCGGGCACGTTTACCATTTCCCATTCCATCACTTATTGCCATCGCATATTTACCTGCTCCCAATTCAATAGTCGTATAACTGTCACCAGATATGAATCCGCCATCTTTTGCAGCATTTGCTGCACCAGTTGTTACTACAAACTCCCTTGCAGATCCAAAAGCTAGATAGCTTGTACCATTGGGAAACGGAGAAATGTCTTCCTGTTTCACTACAACCATTTCACTTAAGATATCGGATAATACAGGAGCAATTAATTTTGGTCCTTCTCCATGATAATTATAGAAGGAAACCTTCATTTCAATATCAACATTTCCCTTTTCTAAAGAATAAATATCGAGTTTCTCCAGTTCAATTCCCATCGCTTTTAATCCTTGGATCATTTGCTCTTCTTGTATTTCGTTATTTTGCCTTTCTTTTAAAATCTCTTTGGCAAAGTCACCCATAACCTCTGAAACACCTTGTAACTGATCCGCAACTAAACGCTTACTTTCCATAACTTGCTGTCTGAGTTTTCGATTCGCTTCAAATAAAGTGATCTCTTCCCGCATGACATCGATGACTTTTTTGGATTTTACACAATGGTTTTCAAACTCCCGTATTACTTTGTGATTAGGAGCATTACCGTCTTCCATATCATCTTTCATTTCTTCCATTAAAGAATATGTTGAATCAAATTCCTTTTGCCAGCACCTGTCTTTCATAAAACATGATTGGCATGTTCTTTCTGTTACCTGGGATAGGAAATAATCGGTTTCCCTCCTTTTCTCTGCTTCATCCACTGCGTAAAGTTCCGTCGTATCAAAACTTTTTGATAATGCGTGAAACACACCTGAAAATTGTTCTACACGTTTAGCGGTTACATTTCGCACCTTTTGTAAATAACGCTCTTGCTCATGTGTATATTCCTCTGTTCCCGGGATATATCTAGAAATCCTATTAGACCAAGAAGCAGGAGTAAGAAAGAATAAGGTAATAGCAATTAATGATTCAATAAGAGAAGGGATTAACTCACTTGAGCTACCATAAATTCCAATCAAGAAGGTACCAACAAGCAAGCCGATAGCTACACCTATTTTTTTTCCTTCTTTTAATAGGCCACCAAGTAATCCCGAAAAGGCTAAAAGACTCATTTGATAGAGATTAGCCACACTTGCTAAAGATAGAATTAATCCAGCTACTACACCAACTGTTGACCCAATCGCCGCACCGCCTACAAAGGCAAACAATAAAACAAAATATCGAGAGAAAACTTGTTCAATAGAAGCACCGTAAATTTCCCAACCTATTGTTCCAGTTAAAATTGAAGCAATAAGAATAATCATGCAAACAATTTCTTCGTTTTTTAAAGTTGATTTATATCTTTTTGGTGATATTAGCGGAATGCTTTGCATAAAGATTAATACTAGTACCGTCCCTAATACTCCTTCAATTGCCAAAAGCACCCATTCATAAGAAGTTAATTGATTTTGGAAAGAATAAAGAAATACTCGAGACAAAATAGTTGATAGAAATACAAATAAAGGCACTAGAATTTGCTGACTCTCTTTATTCTTGAATATGGCTGCTAAAAAGATAAATACCGTCATAGCCATTATTAGGAATAGACTATGTGTGAAAGAATAACTAACAGACCCTACTAGAATAGCAAGCATTGTTGGTAGGGCTTTCGCTCGATCAACGAACCAAATTGTAGCCAAAAATGCAACTGCAAAGGGAGAAACCTCTGTTAAGATAACTGCTCTTCCTAATAGAAAGCCAACTAGAAAAAATAACCAACCTTTTTCAAATAATTGAGACTTACATTTCAATAGTAGTCTTTTACGAAACTTGCCTATCCTTTTATTCTTATCTAAACCAAATCCGCTCGATTCTATTTTTGGGATAGAACTCATCATATAACCACTCCTATCTTTTCTATTAGTAAACCACAATATGTCTTGTTTTTTTGTCAAAACAACGGAGTAAAGTTAAAGATTCGTTCGACTTCTTTCTAAATAATAGGCAAAATCCAACATTCTAGCACAGTCCTAGTAATGTATTGGTTTCACTTGATTCTATCTATACTTCATGAATAATTTAATCATTTATTTTATAATTTATAGACCTTTTTTTATTTCAATCTTTGCCGAATTGTATTCCGACTTGACGAATTAAGTAACATCAGCTTTATTCTCTATCATATTTATACATGTTTTTCATATCATATATTTGAATATTCAATCTATGTATTTTCCATTGACAGGAGTAACGGTATATAGTATTATATTTTTTGTTGGCATTTTGGCGGCGTAGCTCAGCTGGCGAGAGCGTACGGTTCATACCCGTGAGGTCGTGGGTTCGATCCCCTCCGCCGCTATCATAACGAAAGCGCAAGCTTCTAGTTAAGAAATTCCCTAGTACCTGGGCGCTGAAGCTGAACGTAAAAAAACAGCTATCACAATTGTGATAGCTGTTTTTTTGGTAAGAAGATATTTTTAGATGGATAGGTGAGATAAAAACGTTCTTCCTTCTTAAATGAAATTAAGGCATTTTCCCAACTTCACAGTGAGTAAATGCCTTAGTTTCTTAATATATACAAGAGCATTCGCTACAATTCATAGACAGCAACTGCTAGCCTCGCTTAGCACCTCGACCTCCACGTTTGGATTCAGTATGCTTTTTCAAAGAGGCTAAACGATCCTCAGAATCTTTGAGAAAGCGGCTCATTTTAGCTTCAAAGTTCTCTTGGCGTTCTTTCTTTACTTTTGGACGGGCTGGACGGTCTTTTGCTTTCTTAATAGAAAGTCCAATTTTCCCATCCTTTTCGACATTAATGACTTTTACCTCTACTTCGTCCCCAACTTTTAGATGGTCGTTAATGTCTTTTACATAATTGTCGGCAACCTCACTAATATGAACAAGACCTGTTTTACCTTCTTCAAGTTCAACAAATGCACCAAAATTAGTGATTCCAGTTACCTTTCCTTGCAGCTTGCTGCCTACTTCGATTGACATAAAAAAAATGCTCCTCCTTAAAAGATTAGATAAAATGATACTTCAGTTATGGGGTTTCACACCCCTATACTTGAAGTTCACTTATAGTATATTAATCAAATGAAAAAGTGTCAATATGATGGTTCTTCATCTGGGATAGTAAAGATCAATTCCCCTTCTTTAGATAAGAAGTAATTTGTTCTGGCAATATCCAAAACGTAATCCTCATTGTTAAGCAATTCAATTTCCTCTTTTAAATTCTTTTCCGATTGCTTTAATTCCTTTAGCTCTTTTTCTAACTGCTCATATTGTTCCACTTTCTCAGCATAGATTGCACGCTGTTTCATATGGTATCCAGCTATGCAACCAAATATAATTAACGTAGTTACTGCAAATAAGACTAACCTACGAACTAACCGTTGTTTCTTTCTTTTCTGTCTTTCTTTGTAAGTGTTATATTGCTCCATATAGCTTGAATCAATTTTAGCAACGGTAGTTTTACGAGAAGACAAAGCTTCTACCTCCCCATTGACTTTAGTGTATTAAGCCATTTTACTAATATATTCTTTATTTTACTATAAAATCCTGCAATTTGCTTTAAAAAGTTTTTAAAACTATTTGGCAGTATAGAATAAGTGGCTTTTAAAATCCATCCTATTGGAGTAAGTAGAAGCTTTAAAATAAATAAGATAATTTTCCATATGACACGAACAACACCTAAAATGACCGTGACCAATAAAGTAAAAATCCATATGATTGGTTGGACGATAAGAGCTTGTACCACTCTTTTGCAAAAGAGATAAATATTAGTTACGATTCGAATCATATGCTCTAATACTTTTTTATATATAGTTGCTGCAAATACTTGGTACATAGCAAACCCTAATAAGCAGGCAATAAAAATATAGAACCTAATTTCACCTGAATTGACCAGAAATAGAATATAGAATAATATGGCGGTTTGGGTTAACCAAAAGCAAATTTCCATCAAGTAGGCTAAAACTACTTTACGCTTCCAGTATGGAGTAAATCGACGAAAGGTATCAAGGGCTATTCCTAAGTAAAAGCCACTTAGAACCATGGAAACCATGGTCATAAACTGAACACTAATCGTCATCTAAATAACTTGCTAAAGAACCCTTTAGCTTTCTCCTGCCCCTGATCATCTACATAGGAAAGCTCATAAATTTTACCCTTAATCGTCACAACCCCTTCCCCGACATCAAGGTTTTTCAATTGCAAATTTTGGCCGCGTACGATTAAATATCCCATTACTGTTTCCAGTAAGAACTCTTCATTGTCAAAACTATCGACTTCTTTAACCCCAGTTATTTCTAAATCTCTTCTTTGATTTAATTTTAAAAAGTGATCAGTTTGTACACGTGTCACGTTTTCCTTATTCTCATAATAATTCATAATAAAACGCCCTCCTTATCACTATTAATTTATGAAAGGAGGGACAAGTATAGAACTAGTCTTTTGCTTTATTCTTATTCATAAATGCATTCTTGATCATCTTAGGAAGTCACTTAAATTTTCTCTTCCTTCACTAATGTATAAAGAGTCTCTGCTTCATCTTTCTTTACTGTTTCTCGAATATCATTTATCTTAAATGTGACTATCTTTTGTCCAAATTGAATGGTCAATTCATCGCCTATAGATAAAATAGAGGAGGCCTTTGCCTGATTTCCGTTTATTTTTATCCTCCCTTGTTCTGCAACTTCCTTCGCTAGAGTACGTCGCTTAATAATTCTTGATACTTTTAAAAATTTATCCAACCGCATCCCTATCACTCTCTTTCCTTCGCTTGATCCCAATATTGATCCATCCATTCCAATGATGCCTGTCCTATATCCACACCATCAGCCTTTAATTTTTCCTCTATATAAGTAAATCGAGAAGTAAACTTTTGATTCGTTCTTTCTAATGCTATTTCAGGATTAATTTGATAAAATCTTGTTAAGTTAGCGAGAACAAATAGAACATCACCAAATTCCTTCTCCATTTCTTCCCTGTCATTTTTTGCAATTACCTCTTTAACTTCCTTTATTTCCTCATCGAGTTTTGCCCATATATCGGATACCTGATCCCAATCAAATCCTACTTTCGCAGCCTTTTTCTGTATTTTGTATGCCTTCAATAAAGCAGGTAATGGTTTAGGAACACCATCTAAAGTGGATTTCCGTTTTTCTCCCTTTTCCTGTTTCTTTAGTTCTTCCCAATTTTTCGTAACCTCTTCTGAAGAGTCTACTAACACATTGCCAAACACATGAGGATGGCGGAAAATCATTTTATTCGTAACTCCACGAATCACATCGTCTATCGTAAAATACCCATCATCTTCCCCTATTTGGCTATGTAACATAACGTGCATAAAAATATCGCCTAGTTCCTCAATGATTCCTTCATCATCTTGATTATCAATAGCTTCGATTAATTCATATATTTCCTCAATGGAATGTTCTTTTAATGACTCATGCGTCTGCTCACGATCCCAAGGGCAACCATCAGGGGCCCTTAATTTTCTCATAACCTCTCTAAAATTATCAAAAGTATGATTTAATAGATGATTTGGCACTGGTGCAACATAAACACTCGTCAAGTTACTTATCTCTACTTGGTGGTCTAACTCTACTAGTGGTACCGTTCTAATTACTTCCTTTTCACTACCTGCCGCTTCTATAATGGTGACCTCATGATCAGGTGGTAAATCCTCTAATAGAGCAAGCTTTACATCTGATGCAATAAATTGATCATATACTTGGCAGAAAATTACATGCCCACGATACGAAATTTCACTTCTTTCAAATGAGGTACCATCTAAAAATTGAAACCCTTCAATTGGGTCAATCCTTAATGCAGTAAAAAGGGCATCTAAATAACTTTGACCTCCATCGACATTTACATCTACCTCATCTTGCTCCAATAATAATTGAACCGTCCTCTCGGCTAGCATTGGATGGCCCGGAACAGTATAAACGATATTAGTTGATTCTTTTGCAGATTCAGTCAAAGTAGAAACTATTCGTTTATACACTTCTTCAAATGTTTCCTCTTCTTCATATAGATAATCAAAGGATTGGAAATCTACTCCTTCTTCCTTTAACACCTTAATAACAGGATGGTCCAATGTCCGGGTGTATATGACTCCATCCATATTTTTCAGCCTTTTATATATTCCAAATGGGAGCTGGTTGATGTCCCCAGAGCCTAATCCCAGCACGTCAATTTTTGCCATTATGTTTCCCTCCTTTATATATACGAATAAACCATGACGCTTTAGGCAACAAACTTAATTGTCTTTCCGATAGTGCCTTTCCTCTTATCAACATATATAAAAAAATACTCGCACCTATTACAACAACAACCATGACATAAAGGAATAAATGAAATCGATTTTCAAGAAAATGATCCTGTATGAATAAATTGGCAGCAATAAGAAAGATGATCATCGATAACGATGATTTTATGAGTGTTATCCACTTTATACTCTTTAGAAAATGTAACTCTGGTAAATTTCGTTCTATGTCCATTAAAACAACGACTAGTAATCCTAATAAACTAATTACCGTTGCAACAGATCCACCAATAAGCCCAAATAACGGAACAAGCCAAAGGTTTAATAACCCCTTTAAGATAAACATGATAACGATAAGGCTTGCTGTACGTTTAATATACCCTAAACCTTGTAATATAGATGACGCCGTAATTGCCAAGGAACTTAAGAAAAGCGACATAACAAGTATTTGTAAAGCAAATGTTTCTTTACCATCTTTAAACAATAAAATATTAATTTCTGGTAGTATTACAATCAAACCAATCATTGCAGCAAAAGCTAAATAAAAACTAAAAAGCAATGCACTCCGTATGTAAAAGTAAAATTCGCCCTTCTGATGTTGTAATTTTTCTTTTGAAATAGATGGAATGAGTGCTAATGCAAAGGATGATCCTAATACAGTTCCTATTTGAATTAACGGTTGACCTCTATCAAATACTCCTTTTACCTCCATTGCTTCGGTTGTAGTTAAACCAAAATCCACCAATCCCGAGACTAATGTTAAGGAATCTGCAAATTGAATGACTAATAAAGTCATATGATTTAAGGTTGCAACTACACCAAATATTAAAAGTGTTTTTACATAAAAACTCCATGAAATAGGATGTGAGCTCAAGGATATAGGTTTTTTGAAAAAGAGAAAAATAAAAAGGATAATAATAGCTATTATTGCCCCTGCCAGAGAAGCAATTACCGCTGCATTTCCAATTATGTAAATATCAAATACTTGATTTGCAATAAGTATTGCAGCCATGATGATGAAAAATACACGAATGAGTTGTTCTCCTATTTGGGAATACGCAGTAGGTTTCATATATAAATTCCCTTGGAAAACACCTCGCAGTAAAGCAGTAAAAGGAACTAGTAAAAAGGTAAATGAAGCAAATTGATAAGTGGAAGCTAGATTAGGGTCACCTATCAAATTAGATAATGGATGAGCAAAAAGAAATAAAAATACAAAAAAAACACCATTTACAATAAACAAAATGGAAAATATGGGAATATAGAAACTTGTAAAGGATAGTCTTTTTCCTTCCTTTTTTATTTCTATTATTATTTTGGATATAGCTTGAGGAAATCCATATAAAGATAACATCATTGCAATGCCCAAAAAAGGATACACCTGCTGATAAATATAAAATCCAACATCCCCTGTTAAGTTTTGCAATGGTATGCGGTATCCGGCACTTAATATTTTACTAATTAATCCAGCTAAAGTTAAGAGTAGCGCTCCCTTAACTAGCTGATTAGATTTATTTTCTTCCATTTGTGTATAACCTCAGGTAATTATTAGCTCTATTGTTCATATTTCCATTTTAATTATAGCACAGTTACCTTTATCATTTATTTATTAAATTAGTAGACCGAACATTTGACTTACTTATATCTTAGTTGCACTTATTCAGGCAAGGGGAATTTTTATAATTTCACTGCTAAAAATAAGCAAAAACCAGATTAAGCTGATTTTTGCTCATTTTGCTCTACTCCATTTGCCTTGCTAAAAAGCTTGAAGCAGTTTCTGCTGACTTCTGTTCTACATTGGTAAGCTTGTTTCCTTCTTTTGTAAATAGGAGTACACAACCAATCGGGTCACCATTCGCTATAATAGGATTTACACAATAAGAGTCTATTTCTTGTTCATGCCCATCTAAGATTTCTAAACTTTTTACTTCTGTTTCAAATACCTTTGTACGGTTTTCAATTATCTTTGTTATTTCGGAGCTAATAATCTTATTTAAGTAATCTTTCTTAGACTCACCAGAAACCGCAATAACTTCATCACGGTCACAAATGAGTACTGGAACTTGTAATGAATCAAATAGTGCTTCAGCATATTCCTTAGCAAAGTGCCCCAATTCATTAATTGGTGAATATTTTTTCAGTATAACCTCGCCTTCTCGGTCGACGAAAATCTCTAATGGATCACCTTCACGAATCCGTAAAGTTCTTCTAATCTCTTTAGGAATTACCACCCTTCCTAAATCATCAATTCGACGAACGATACCTGTTGCTTTCATTTGAGTAGCCTCACTTTCTATGATGATTACAATTACTTCCGTTTGTAAAATATGTTCGGGATGTTCTATAACCACCAGGTGTGATTTTAGTATAAGACAACTCAATAAGAACTATACATTACCTACCAATTTTTTAGCCATTTCTATCCACTGTATTTAATTTTTTTATGAATTCCTCAACTATTTTATATCTTTCCTTTGTTTTATCCGTATATTTAACGGTAATCTTAAGCTTATTATTTTCCGTTCCTAATTGGACATTTCGGCCAAACTGATTTGCTAGTTCAAATAATTTTGACCCGTCAATTGCTTGACTTCTATCTTCACTTACGAGTAGTGTAATTTTATTATTTTTTTCTGAGATAGATTCTACTTTTTCCTTCTTAGAATGCATCTTTAGTGCGGAAACGATAAATAGATTTTCTACTTCTATTGGGTAATCCCCGTAGCGATCAACTAATTCTTCTTTTAATTCACTTATTTCCTCACCTGTCTCCAAGGTATTGAAATGTTTATATATCTCGATTTTTTGCCTTTCATCATTTATATACTCATCTGGTATATACGCATCTAATTTAAGGGAAAGCTCAGGTTCGAATGGCTTAATGTTCTCTTCGTCTTTTCCTGCTTTTCGAGCTTCAATTGCTTCTTTCAACATTTGGGAATACAGATCAAATCCAACAGAATCAATAAATCCATGTTGTTGTGAGCCAAGTAAGTTCCCTGTGCCACGAATTGATAAATCACGCATTGCAATCTTGAACCCGGAACCCAATTCAGTAAATTCCTTTATTGCTTGAAGTCTCTTTTCTGCAACTTCCGTTAATACCTTATCTTTCTGATACGTAAAATATGCATATGCCACACGATTAGATCTACCAACTCGGCCTCGTAATTGGTAAAGCTGACTTAAGCCCATGCGGTCCGCGTTACTTATAATTAGTGTATTTACATTAGGGATATCCACCCCTGTTTCAATAATCGTGGTACTTACAAGAACATCATATTCCCCTTCTAAAAAGCTAACAATAACATTTTCTAATTCTGTTTCTGTCATTCTCCCGTGAGCAACACCAACTCTTGCTTCCGGTACTAGCATTCCTAAATCTCTAGCTATTTTATCAATATTCTCCACTCGATTATATAAGAAGAAGATTTGCCCGCCACGAGCCATTTCCCTCTCAATTGCTTCCCTTACCAATATCGGGTTATATTCCACTACATAGGTTTGAATAGGGAAGCGGTTTTCCGGTGGCGTTTCAATAACAGAAAGGTCTCGAACCCCAAGCATGGACATATGCAATGTCCTTGGAATTGGAGTGGCTGTCAGTGTTAGAACATCTACATTTGATTTTATTTGTTTAATCTTTTCCTTGTGTTTTACCCCAAAACGCTGCTCTTCATCCACTATTAACAGACCTAAGTCTCGGAATTCAACATCTTTAGATAATACTCGATGTGTGCCAATAACAATATCTATCGTACCCTTTTTCATTCCGTTAATGGTCTCGGTTTGTTGTTTTCTTGTACGGAACCTGCTTAGTAAACCTATGTTAATTGGATATCCCTGGAAACGCTCTCTGATCGTTTCATAATGTTGTTGTGCTAAGATGGTCGTTGGCACTAAAATGGCCACTTGTTTTCCATCCATAATGGCTTTAAAAGCCGCACGTATGGCAACTTCCGTTTTCCCGTAACCTACGTCCCCACATAACAAACGATCCATTGGACGATCTTTTTCCATGTCTTGTTTAATTTCTGCTATACATCTTAACTGATCTTCTGTTTCTTGGTATGGAAAGGAAGCTTCAAACTCCCGTTGCATTTCGGTATCTTTTGAAAAGGCATAACCTTTTCTCGATTCTCTTTCTGCATAAAGCTTAATTAAATCATCCGCTATATCTTCCACACTTGACTGGACTTTTCTCTTTACTTTTGTCCACTCTGTACCACCAAGCTTATAAAGCTTTGGTTCCTTCCCTTCTGCCCCGACATATTTTTGTACAAGGTCGATCTGATCGATTGGGACATATAACTTATCATCACCGGAATAACGAATAAGCATAAAATCTTTGTGAAGGTTGTTTAATTTTAATGTTTCAATTCCTAAGTATTTACCAACCCCATGATTTGCGTGAACAACATAATCTCCAACTTTTAATTCTTGGTAACTTTTTATTCTTTCCGCATTAGAAACCTTTTGCTGTCTTCTAGCTCGTTTTACACGTTTTTTAAATAACTCATTCTCTGTTATAAATACTAGTTTATGCATTGGCAGTTCAATACCACCACTAATATTCCCAACTGTAATCGTTGGCTTTTCTACTGGAAGTTTCAATTCCTTTGTAACAACTGCATCTATATCATAATCCGTTAAAATAGAGTGGATTTTTTCTGCTCGTTGTTCATCTGGAGCAAGTATAACAACTGAAAACTCCCCTTTTTCCCAACGAACTAATTCATTCTTAAATAAATGCATTTGCCCATGAAACTCTTGCATAACCCTGGAAGATAGGTTAACAATGTTCTGTGGGTTTGTATTTGGAATATGGCGTAAAAATACAGACATGTACAATCGTTGCTGTGACATATTGTCCATAACAGTTTGCCAATCATATGAAAATCTACTATTCTGAACCATTTTACCTGATTCTAATAAGCTTGAGTACCATTCCGCTTCTTCTGTATCCAAGTTCACCGCTGTTTCTTGTACCCTACTCATCTCATCTAAAATAACTAAACCATCTTTAGTAAGGTAATCTAATAAACTAGCAGGTTCATCATAAAAATAGCCAATATATTTATACATTTCCTGAAACCGCTCAATATTCTTTAATCTACTAATGTCCTCTTCCATCGTCTCAATTAGATGCTCTTTAACTTCTGACTTTTTCATTTTTTTCAAGGAGATAGCTAAGGCATCTTCTAATTTACCTGAGGCGGCCATAATATCCTCGTCTGTTAATAGTAATTCTGAAACAGGCTTTATAATGATTTCATCAAGTTTGGATAAAGAACGCTGTGTTTCCGCATCAAAGAAACGTATGGAGTCAATTTCCTCATCAAATAATTCAATCCGAATGGGGTTTTCCTCCGTTAGAGGATAGATATCGATAATTCCTCCACGTTTACTAAATTCACCTGGGGTTGTTACCATTGATGCCCTTTCATAACCCATATCGATCAAAAATGTAAGATATTTTTCTATATCTATTTCCTTGCCTAATGTAAAAGTTAGTTGATATTTATTCCAATAATTTGGTGGGGGCAATATACGCTTTAAAGCGGCTACAGGAGCAATTAAAATCCCTGACTTATTTTTCGTCCACTCTGTTAATGCCTCAATTCGCTGACTTCTTAGTTCTGGGCTTGAAAATGCGATTTCAGAAGCGATTAATTCATTAACAGGATATAAATGAACATTTTCTTCCCCTACAAATACGACCAAATCATCGTATAAGCTTTGCGCATGTACAAGTTGGTGTGTAACTAATAAAACTGGTTTTGTAATAGATTGGTTAATAACAGAAACTAGCATACTTCTTGCGGAACCAGATAAACCAGCAACTAGCTGTTCGTTCATACCACTTGTAATTCCGTTAATAACGGATTGTATGTCTTCTTGTGATTGTAAATATTGTTTAATTCCTTTCATCATATACCCCCGCTTATCGTACGTGTTCAAAAAGGAGGATGAATCCTCCTTTTGAACAACCTCTTATATTGCAATTAAGCGCAAAAATGCCTTGGTCTATAACCAAAGCTGTTCTTGCATTCTTTTATTGTATAAAGAAATCAAGCTCGTGATACTGTGGATTTTCTCCTAGTGTTTCTTGACAACTCTCACAAATCGTTCGTACAAGGATATCTCCATTATCACGATATTGTATCATCTCTTGTTTTTCCTCTGCAGATAATTGATTAAACCCTAATAAGGAAGTATCTATCATTTGATTATCCAGCCTACCAATCTCTAGTCCACAATGTCTGCAATTATAGACAATTGACAAAGAAACTCCTCCTCAAATATCAAATTCCTTATTAAAGAAGTTTAACCTAATTGCATCATAATATACATGTACAGACCGTTGTGGATGCTGAAATGTCTAGCTCCAGCGCTAAAGCCGTAGCGAGACTTCCTTCACCTCTGTGCGATAAGTCTTGCGCTTTTCTTTTATTAATTGTTGTATGTGTTCATTACTTCCAAAAATGGTTTGCCTTTTAGCCATTCTTCACAAGCATCGGCAGATTTATGAATACTTGCCTTAATGGCTTCCTCATCTTCCTTTGGAAATTCTCCAAGTACAAAATCTACAACAGGTATATTGAATTTCGGTCTTCCAATACCTACACGAATTCGCTTGAAGTCTTTTGTCCCTAAGTGATCAATTGTATTCCTTACACCATTGTGTCCACCATGACCACCCTTTTGACGTAATCTAATTTTTCCAGGAGAAAGATCAAGATCATCGTAAATGACGATTATGTTTTCAAGTTCCATATTGTAAAAGTCCATCATGGCTCGTATCGATTCACCTGAAAGATTCATAAATGTTTCGGGCTTTAGGAGAACTACCTTTTCTCCTTCAAAGTGCTCTACGCAAAAGTTTCCCTTAAATTTTGATTTATTTAAATTCCAATTATAACGATTCGCCAACTCATCTATAACCATGAAACCAACATTATGTCTCGTCTTTTCATATTTTTTCCCTGGGTTACCTAAACCTACAATACATTTCATTTTTTCCCTATTTCCTTTTTTTAGTTTTTTTCTATTTAAAAATAGCATTTCACTAACTTACCTCATTATATTGGGAAATTTGATTAGAAAACTTGGCGTTCTCCAAGCTTTTGGGTGAATGCCTTCGTTGTACTTATACAAATTTTTACGGTGGGCGAGTAATCAGACCCTAGACGGGAAAAATCTTTATACTTTCCTACCTGCGAAAAAATACAATAACCCCTCCTATAAGAATGGTTATTCCGATTCTTGAAGGAGGGTTATCGTTACAAAATAATATATTATATTTATTTATTCTTACATATCAAGCTTCATTCTTCGTCTGATTCTTGAGCTTCCACTTCTTCAGCATGCTCTTCTGATACTTCATTATCAGGAGCCAATACACTTGCAACAGTTGTCTCAGGATCCTCTAATAATTCAAAATCACCCGATACAGGTATGTTAGATACTGTGATTGTATCACCGATTTCAAGTCCGGATGCATCAACAGTAATTTCTTCTGGGATATCATTAGGTTTCGCTCGTACCTGTAATTCGAATAAAGGTTGTTGTAGAATACCTTGCTTCGGCTCTCCCTCTAATCGTAAAGGAACTGTAACATCAATTGCTTGAGACATATCCGCCATATAAAAGTCAACGTGAATTAATTCACCTTTTAATGGATTCACTTGATATTCATGAAACATCACATCTACTTTGTCCCCAGAATCAATATCTAAAGATAAAACAGCATTTCTTCCTTCACTACGAATTACCTTTATTAGTTCCACTTCATCAACAGATATGGTTTGAGGATCCTTCTCTTTTCCATATACAATACCTGGAACTTGTCCATTTTCTCTAAGAATTTTATTTTGAGATTTTGTTAAGATTTCTCGCTTTGATGCTTTTAATGACACTGACATATTATCCATCCTCCAAAATTTTTTTCGAAATCAAACATACATTAAGAAAAGCATAGACGCCCGGTTAGCAACGTACAAACTGGAGCACTTCGCAATGAGATAAAGGAAACACGGTGAGCTGGAAGCGAACCGATGTTGACTTATCGTAGTGAAGAAGTGTGAAGTTTGCTAGTTGCTGGGCGATGACGCTAGACATTAAAAATACGTATTCCATCTTTCTTAAACCTTGGATATTCTAAGTGATTATATTGCCAATACATTTATTCCCTTATCTAAGCAAGTCTAAACATTTTAAAATGTATAAAGAAGAGTTCCCCAGAAGCTTAAGGTGGGATAAAATTCCCTTCCTATACAAGTGTACCTAATAACGAATATTTAATCAAAGAGAATACTAACAGATTGTAGTTCATGAACACGAATAATCGCTTCTCCAATAAGTGGTGCTACAGATAATTTAGTTATATTCTCAATTTCTTTTTCCGGTGGTAGTGGGATACTATTCGTAACTACCAATTCTTTAATTTGTGAATTCCGAATTCGCTCAATTGCTGGACCTGATAACACAGGATGTGTACAACAAGCATAAACTTCCTTAGCACCGTGTTCAATTAATGCATTTGAAGCCAATGTAATCGTACCTGCTGTATCTATTATATCATCTATTAAAATTGCCGTCTTCCCTTCGATGTTCCCTATGATGTTCATCACTTCTGCTACATTTGGGCGAGGTCTGCGTTTATCAATGATTCCAATTGGCGCCTTTAGGCGATCAGCCATTTTACGTGCACGAGTAACTCCACCATGGTCTGGTGATACTACAATCACGTCATCTAACCCTTTAGACTCAAAATAATTAGAAAGGATTGGAACCCCTTGTAAATGATCAATTGGAATATCGAAGAATCCTTGGATTTGTGGAGCATGCAGGTCTAATGATATAACACGATCAGCTCCTGCTGTTTCAATTAAGTTTGCAACTAATTTTGCCGCTATTGGTTCGCGTGCACGAGCTTTTCGATCCTGTCTTGCATAACCATAATAAGGCATTACAATATTAATTGATTTAGCGGATGCTCGTTTTAAAGCATCTATCATAATTAACAATTCCATTAAATGTTGATTAACTGGGGCACAAGTCGATTGAATAACGTAAACATCACAGCCACGAACACTTTCTTCAATATTGATTTGTACTTCCCCATCACTAAACTTTGAAACAGTACATTTCCCCAAAGATACTCCTATATGATCAGCTATTTCTTGTGCTAATTTAGGATTAGAATTTAGTGATAATACCTTCAAGGAACCATCGGTATAATTAGATGACATGAATTAGAACCTCCGTTAATCTCTTTTTCTATTTTTTAGTTTTGATGCATAGCCTTCTTTATTCGTTTGTCTTGCCCGAGCAACAGATAGTGCCTCAGTTGGGACATCTTTTGTAATGGTAGAACCTGCAGCTACATAGGAACCTTTTCCAATGGTTACTGGTGCTATTAAATTAGAGTTACAACCAATAAAAGAATCATCTTCTATAGTAGTTAAATATTTATTCACTCCATCATAGTTCACTGTAATTGTACCACAACCTATATTAACATTGCTTCCTACTTGTGCATCTCCGACATAACTTAAATGAGAAGCTTTACTTCCTTCCCCCACGACAGATTTCTTAATTTCTACAAAATTACCAACCTTAGCACCATGTCCAATGGTTGAATCTGGACGGATATGTGCAAACGGACCAATGTTAACACGGTTACCAATCTTACTATCACTAGCAACACTATGTCTTATAACCGTAGATTCTCCTACTTCACAATTAATTATTTCACTATTAGGGCCAATTTCAGCATTTTCTTTTATAATGGATGCACCTTTAATGATCGTACCCGGATATATAACAACATCAGGTTCAATCATCACTTCGGGGTGAATGTACGTGTTTTCTGGGTCAATAATGGATACGCCATTTCTCATATGTTTTTCATTAATTCTTTGTTTCATAGTTTTTTCCGCCCTAGCTAAAGCAACACGATCATTAACTCCGAGTGTTTCATTAAAATTATCCGTCATAAATGCAGTAACTTTCTTTGAATTATTTCGTAATATTTCAATAACGTCTGGTAAATAATACTCACCTTGTGCGTTATCATTGGATACTTCTTTCAGGGCTTGAAACAAAGCCTGATTATCAAAACAGTATGTACCTGTATTAATTTCAGTAACTTGGAGTTCCGCCTCATTTGCATCCTTATGTTCAACGATTCGTTCCACTTCGCTTACCGCATTACGAATCACTCTTCCATATCCAGTAGCGTCATCCGCCTTAGCTGTCAAGATGGTAGCACTTGCACCCTCTTCTTCATGATGTTTAATTAGAGCCTCATATGTACCATTTGTGATTAATGGAGTATCTCCACAAACAACAATAGTTGTTCCCTCTTTATCCTGTAATAATGATTTTGCCTGAATAACAGCATGACCTGTTCCTAGTTGTTCTTCTTGAATGACAAATTTGCTTTGGTTTCCGATTACATCTTTCACCATTTCTGCACCAAAGCCAACAATTGTAACTGTTTCATCTAAATTTAGGGGAGTTAATTGGTCAATTACATGTTGAACCATTGGACGCCCCATTACAGGATGTAAAACTTTATAAAGCTTAGACTTCATTCTTGTACCTTGACCAGCTGCTAAAATCACAGCATACCGATTCGTCATAAGGATACCTCCAATTATTACTATTTTCCATAATAAAATATATCCTAAACAAGTTCTGATTTCAACATATTGATAATATGTATATCATTAGATATTTACTATTTTGCCCAATTTCTGGATATGGTTACCAATTTATGTAAATGTTGTCTTGTGGGGGGAATATTTTGGGGATTTTTAGTAAATAAAAAGAAGGTCAACCTTACTTAAAAGATTTGACCCCTTTTATTGATCATTTTAGGAAGCTCCCGCTTCTTCATATTCAACTTCAGCCTCACCCACACGGTGGTATTCTTCTAACACTGCGTCTTGAATCTTTGCACGTGTTCCAGAATTAATTGGATGTGCTATATCCCGGAATTCGCCGTCTGGAGTTCTCTTTGAAGGCATAGCAACAAATAAGCCATTATTACCGTCAATAACACGGATATCGTGCACGACAAATTCCTGATCTAATGTAATAGATGCAATTGCACGCATTCTGCCCTCTGTGTTTACGCGGCGCAATCTTACGTCGGTTACTTCCATGATGTCTCACCACCTTTTCCCTTTAACTTACTAAACTTATTCAACAAAATTAATTAAATTCCTGCTAAAAATAGAAAAAAGATTATTTATTTTTCAAAATATCCTCTCTCCACTTTTAGAAAACTTGGCATTCAGCAAGCATTTGGGCGGTTGTCTTAATTGCATTTATGCAAATCTTTACGGCGGGATGGGTAAAATTGGAGTTCCAGATGGGAAGGATTTTTTTACTTTCCTGCCTGTCAAAAAAAAGGAGCCAAAAGTCTTTAATATTTAAGACTTTTTGGCTCCCTTAATATGTAATAGGCAGAAAGGTTTAGAGACTTTCTCCCTACACTTAAAGCATCCATAAAAAACATGACGAATACCTTTAATCAAACTACTACCATTATACTAAAGAAATATTACCATTCTGAACATCAATCGTTTTATGTAATAGATCTACATTAGATATTTTTATCAAAGAAGTATATTCCGTAACAATTCTTTCTTCTTCATCGTCATCAGCTTCCGCTAAGACTCCAATGGCTTGTACTTTTGCATCAAATTCTTCTAATAAGCTGATCATACCATTTATCGTGCCACCAGCTTTCATAAAATCATCAATAATACAAACATTGCTTCCTTCCTTCAAGCTTCTCTTTGGTAGCACCATTGTTTGTATTTTTTTTGATGATCCAGATACGTAGTTAATACTTACTGAAGATCCTTCCGTTACTTTCGGATCCCTTCGTACAATCACAACTGGCACATTTAGGAAAGAAGCAACAGAATATGCCAAAGGAATTCCTTTAGTAGCTACTGTTACTACTACATCTATGTCCAATTTTGAGAAACACGATGCAAAAACACGTCCAATTTCTCGCACTTGTTTAGGATCTCCTAAAATATCGCTCATATAAAGATACCCACCTGGCAGAATACGACTAGGATCCTCTAGTTCATGACATAGTTTCTCAATAAATTGTTTGTTTCTGCTTGACGAAACCTCTGGGATATACTTAACTCCGCCTCCAGCCCCTGTTGTCCGTTCAAGATACCCTAGTTGTTGGTTTTTTAGGACATGCTCAATGATATCTAAATCTTCACTTACAGAAGACTTTGTAGTATCACATAGATTCACGAAGAAAGGTAATTGAGTATGTTTTCTTGGGTTTTCCAAAAAATACTCTGTTAAAATAACTAATCGGTTACTCCTTTTCATTACTACACCTCAGAGCCGTATATTTATATCTTAATATACCACCTTTATACGCATTTTAGCAAACACTCAGCCTAATATCCGAACTAAATAAACTTCAGCGCAGAACCCGCGCATTCCATTATAAATTCTTCGAGCCTTATTCTCTTGTTTAACCAATCCATATACAGTAGGTCCACTTCCACTCATTAGTACCCCATTCGCTCCCATACTCTTCATCGCTCGTCTTATTTGAAATACCTCTGGGTGCATAGAGGAAGTAATTGGCTCTAATGAATTCCCTATATAGTTACACAGTTTATGAAAATCACCTTCAGATAATGCCTCTAGTACTTTAACTGTATTAGGGTGATACAATTCATCCGTATCAATTCGATTAAAGACCTTCCAGGTAGATACCCCAATATTTGGCTTTGCCAAGATTACCCAACATGGCGGGGGGGATGTTAATCTTTCAATTTTTTCCCCATATCCTCTAGCAATAGCCGTTTTTCCATAAATGCAGAATGGTACATCTGCACCTAATGTTGCTCCTAAATTCGCCAATTCTTCCATTGGGACATTTAAATCCCATAACCGATTAAGACCCCTTAATACCGCTGCTGCATCCGTACTACCTCCACCAAGTCCTGCTGATACAGGTATACTTTTCTTTATACAAATATGAACACCCTTTTGGATTCCATATTTATTTTTAAATGCTTGTGCAGCTTTATATGCTAAATTTCGCTCATCATCAGGGACATATCTACTTTCAATTGATATTTCTATTTTATCTTCACGAAGAGGCTTTAATTCAATACGATCGGATAAATCAATGGTCGTCATAACCATCTCCACATCGTGAAGGCCATCTTCTCTTTTCCGCAATACATCTAGCGATAAGTTTATTTTTGCTGGCGCCCTTTCAATCAGTGCCATCCTGTCACCTACTTGTACCATCAAAAGATAAACAAATTGTACCATATTCAAATATAAGTGGCGAGAAATTATCAAGATCAATAGCGGAGGCTTCCTTACAGGTTAGAAACGTCGAATGTATTTTTCACCGAGCTTTTTGAATAACCTCTTTAAGAAAGGAAAAAAGGCAATCCAATATTATGAATTGCCTTTTTCAGTCATACTTTGTTGGGCAATTTCAACTGCCCTTTTTACCATATTACCGGCTTCTCTAGAGGTAATACCTCCCCAACCTTCTCGTTGTACAGTGTCGTAAAATCCTAACTCTTTGGCAATCTCTTCCTTCATTTGGTTTGACATCATTCCATTACGTCTTCCCATGAAAGAACAACCCCTTTCAAGTTTGTTCACGACATTTTCAGTTTATGTATTTAAACAATAAACACTCTCGGAAATTTATGTAAACGAGGTCATTAAATATCATGGAAACGTTGATTACTTTAAGGGTGTTTACACAAACCATTAGAAAATTAGGCATTCGCCGTTTCTTGGGACGAATGCCTAGTTGCACTTATACAAATCTTTACGGTGGGACGAATAATCGGAGCTCAGAAAGAAAGGGTCTTTATACTCTCAAAAAAAAGAAAAAAAACAGTAGACGTATGGCTGTCCACTGTTTTACTTTTAAATAATGGGTTGTACAATAAATGACGTTGGTGGGAAAAACTCACCTACGTCATTTTTGTGTTTATAAATAGAAAACAAGTGAGA